>NZ_JBKEIS010000016.1:0-53145 GCF_046365365.1 Oribacterium sp. P9
CGAAATAAAGACTATTGGATTGATACAAAGATACGATACGCGCAGACAACAGAATAGGCTTAAAACCGCTTGATGGAAGGCTTTTTGAAATGCAGGATTTCGGAAGCCTTCTTTTTTTGCCTTTTTTGCAGTGTTTGATGAGCAACGGATAGCGGCTGGGAGAATGGGTGGGTGCAAACAATGAACGATAGCAAAAAAGCGTAATCGTTCAAAGTGAGCTATCGTGTAAAGGGTATTAGGTGTCGTTCAGTGTGTATGGTTTATTTCCATCCGGATTGTCATTTGCAGATAGTAATGCGGTTGCTGCGATAATGCAGCAAAAACGACTGGATAGCTTGACTTTTCGCAGCGTTTGTGATATTATAATATAGAGGTGGACCTATGAGCAAATTTGGAGATTATCTGAGACAACTCAGAAACGAAAAAGGAATTAGCCAAGCTGATGTTTTTCATTTGACCGGAATTACTAATTCTCGTTTGTCCAAAACAGAAAATGGTGCGGATAATACGCTTAACCCGGCGGAATTAAAGAAATTGGCAACTGTATATGAAGTGGCAATCATACCGATTTATATTATGGCTGGCTATTTAGAACCATCAGATTTAGAGGAATATCGGTCGGGCTTTAAAGGTATAGAGCTTCTTGATAAAGATGAAAAGGAGCATATTCAATATCAGATCGATTTTATCAATAGAAGGAGAGGAAAATAATTATGATTTTTCATCTTGGAGAATTATTCTGCGGGCCCGGCGGAATCGGCTGGGGAGCCACGCATGCAGATATAGGAAATGAGGAGTTTGGAATTGTTCATCAGTGGGCAAATGATCTTGATGAATCTACATGCCGTACTTACACACGAAATATCTGCCCAAATGAACCAGAGAGCGTTTATTGTGAAGATGTGCATACTCTCGATATAGAAAAGCTTGGAGCCATTGATGCACTTGCATTTGGCTTCCCATGCAACGACTTTTCTCTTGTTGGTTCAAAACTTGGTTTTAAAGGGAAATATGGGCCTCTGTACACATACGGAATTGAAGTGCTGAAAATGTACCGACCGATGTGGTTTCTTGCAGAAAATGTTGGCGGTCTAAGAAGTGCGAATGAAGGAAAAGCGTTTGATAAGATCTTGTCAGATATGAAAGATGCAGGATACCGTATTTATCCGAATTTATATAAATTTGAAGAATATGGTATTCCGCAGGCAAGACACAGAATTATTATTGTGGGCATCAGAGATGACCTTCCGTTCGAATTCAAAATTCCTGCTCCAACAGGAGAAATGAAAACCTGTCGTCAGGCAATTGAAGAACCTCCGATTCCAGCGGATGCATACAATAATGAACCTACTAAACAATCAGCGCAGGTTGTTAGAAGATTAAACTTGATTGGACCGGGACAAAATGCTTGGGATGTGGACTTGCCGGAGGATTTGAAGATTAACACCAAAACCCGGATTAGTACAATCTACAAAAGACTTGATCCTGAGAAACCGTCTTATACTGTGACTGGATCAGGTGGAGGCGGAACACATATTTATCATTGGGCAGAGCCGAGAGCTTTAACGAACAGAGAGAGAGCAAGGCTGCAAACATTCCCAGATGATTATGTTTTTGAAGGCTCGAAGGAACAGGTAAGAAAGCAGATTGGTATGGCAGTTCCTTGCGAAGGCGCAAAACTGATATTTGAAGCAATTTTGAAGACATTTGCCGGCATTGAATATGATGCTGTAGAGCCGAATATTGTTGACGAAGAATAAATAGAAGGGCGCAGACTATTTGCAGATAGTTTGCACCCCTCTTTTATTGAATTATGTCATTGTACAGCTGCAGGAGATTTTCTTCTGCAGTTTTTTTCTTTAGCTGGCATTCCCATATAGTCAGAACTCGCCATCCCTGTTCGGTAAGCGTTCGCAGGTTTTCAGCATCTCTTTCGACATTGCGATTAATCTTTTTATGCCAGTATTCCTCGTTGCTGGAAGGCCACACAAAGCGTTTGCAGTTATGCTTATGCCAGAAACACCCATTAACAAAGATTACAGTTTTATATTTGGGAAGTACGATATCAGGGCAACCAGGGAGCTTACTGACATTCTTCCTATAGCGGAGGCCTTTTGAAAACAGATATTTTCTAACCGTTTCCTCCGGCTTGGTATTTGTGCTTCTGATATGAGACATATTTTTGCTCCGCACTTCTTTTGAATGAGTGTCAGCCATATCAATCCTCGATTACATCGTAGTAAACGGCACCATCCGGCAGTTTGATATTCGGAACCCATAACTGTTTGCCGCCCCAGCCCTTAGTTCCGGTAACTTGGTACATCGTAAGAACTATCTTTCGAGGGAAAGAACCTCCAAGGTTCCAGTCGTTAGGAGACAGCAACGCGCCTGTTCCTTGGGCGATGTCTCTGTTCCTGCGAACAATCAGTATTCCCTGTGTAGTTGGAGCCTCGGCAAGCATCACATCGATAATGGACATAAAGGACTTCAGCTTGAAATCCGGGCTGGCTACTACATGCGAAAGTACTTCTTTCATAAGACGCAGACTAACCTGATAATATGGCTCTGTTTCAGAGAATACAGAAAGCAGATTGGATATATCCTCGATGGTGTTATTGTCTGGATAGAACGGATAATAGTTGGTGCCGCCAGAAATCGCTTCTACATGGTCTGTATCAAGAACATTCTTGCGGGTAGGGTTTAAACCTTCCGGATAGTATATCTTAATTTCATCAAGACCTTGCTCAACCTGTGAGATAATTGCATTGTTGGTTGCATTGATATCTGCAAACAGCTTATAGAGCCGCTCGTCAATATACACCATCATCATTCCAGAGTCGCGGTCATAGCCAAACATACGGCTATGCTGCCACATCGTATCTGCCTGGGGCTTCTTGGCTGTTCTGGTATAATACAGAGTCTGCAGGCTTGGAAATGTTACGCCACGACCTAAAGTGTTTCCGCCTATAACGAAATTGCATCCAACAGAATACTCGTCACTTTCAACTTCCGTCTTTCCGTTCATCACTATGATTTTAGCTTCGTTATTCGTAAGAATTTTCTCAACTATAGTCATGATTTCCCTGAAAGATACTTTTTCACTTTTTGCAGGATTGAGCCGTGTATACTGCTTTTTTAGCTCAGCAGAAAAGTCACCGCTCATGTTGGCTTTGCACCAGTCGAGTTCTGCCTTAATACTTGATGCGAATTTTTGATGGGCCGCCTGACGCACGCTTGGATGAATCAGACAGTTTGACACTGTTCCTCCGACCGCCAAAAGCTGTGCTGAAACAAGCAGATGTCTGATAACAACATCCCGCTCCGGCGTAGTGAGACTATCTGCAAAGGTTATACAATCTGGCTTTCCCGTCTTTGGAAAGAAGAAATCGCCGCCAAGGTACGCTTTACCAGGTTTGAAATAATGCGTGAAAAGAGGATGCCATCCAGATTCCTTGGTCTGAAGGAATATAGCCTGCGGCGTTCCGGTGACCTGCAGATACAAACTGCTTGCAGCACCATTGCGAATGGAGTCCAAATACTTATTAATAGATGACTGACGATTTTTATTTACCAATGTATTCAGAGAAGCAGCATCAGCCTCATCATCTATGATAAAAAGAGGATTCCCCCGCATAAAACCTGTAGAGCTGAAGATGTTGGCCCACAATTTGAGGATACGAGCATTCTTTTTCAAGACAACGATTGTAGGCTGCATCAGACTGTTATCAGCAAAGATGCGGGCATCGTTTTCTCCGCAGATGCAGTAACCTTCCAAATCGGCCTTTACTCGGTCAAGAGTCTGCTGCTGAAGTACAACATTATCTGTGGTCAGCAAAACAAACACTGGAAATCCAAGATCAGTTGCTTTGCACATGATGCCAAACATCTGTCCTGTTTTGCCGGACTGAACATTACCAAGTAAGAGTCCGATTTCATGGGTTGTAAAAGAAAAATTTTTAAGGTACCGGTTTCCTACTTCTTCAGCAGTAGAAGAAATAGACTCGGCAAGTCCTGCATTACCGCGAGAAGTAATTTTATCAAGATAGGTTTTCAAATACTGCATTAATCATCCTCTCCTTCCGCATCTTCTGGTTTAAAAGAAAGCATCCAGACATCAAGAGAATTACCTTCTTCATCAAGTGCTTTCTGACCAGTTTTCTTTAGGTAAAGATTTTCACATCCATATTCTCGGAGAATTTCCTTAGTTATCATTCCTTTTCGGTCGGTATCCAACTGTGTATCATTGATTGGAGAAACAAGACCTGCAGCGGCAAGGCGCCCCTTGAGCCATCTTCCCATGATAAGTTCATCACCGACAGCACTAAACTGTTTGTTGCCGTCACTGGTAGTGTGAGCCTTAAACCAATAACCATCATCAGTGATGATAAAGAAAGGCACATTTTTTTCGGGATATCCATCAATTTGCGTGATTTCTTTGGCAACCGTAAGCTGGGTTTCAAACCAGTCACGAGATTTGCGCTTGCTTCTCGGAGCTGCATAGCAAACATTAACATTCGACTTCGTGTAATGCTTTCCGTCATCCATAAGACGTTCATCGGAAGCAGGTACCTTTAGAGGAAGAAGAAATGACGCATATGCCGTGCATCGCTTGTAGAATTCGACATTCGAAGGCGGAACTTCTGTAACAAGCTCAATCCCAGTCAGTGCAGTATTCTTTTCAAATATCAGCGGCATATCTGTGATATCATCGATCTGCGCAGAACAGTTTGGAAGTTTGAGTTTCTCGACAAAATCGGAAATCTCCTGACATTCAGAAGTATCGGTGGTCAGAGCAGAAAACTCATACTGCCTGCGGTTGGAAGCCTCCATTTTTATAACACCAAGGTTTGCAGAACCTATGATGGCGGCAAAAGGCTGCCCATCTTTATAAAAACAGTAGATTTTTCCATGATATTTGAATGCGCGAACCATACGGATTTCACCGATGCCTGCGGTCATCCATTTTCTGTTGATTTTTACAGCGGTGTGATAAGATCCCTCCGGCATGCCCTCTATATAATACATGCCAATGTTAAGGCACACATTTTTAATATCGAATTCAGATACTATTGCATCCAGCTCTTCCAGTGAAGCACGGGAAACATATCCAACTGCGATTTCAAGATGATCAGCTTTTGCCGCCTGTTCTTTGAAGCAGTCAGCAATTGTCTGCTGCCCATCATTGGTTCCGAGTGGAAGGATATTAGAATATAGCATTTTCATTTTGATTCCTCCTCTATTGTTTCCATGATTTCGTCTATATGAACATGCAGTGCTTCACAAATTTTCAAAAGAACATCAGTGGTGATGTTTTCACACTTGCCCAGTTTTGCAATGGATGCAGAACTGATGCCCGCGGCAATTCGCAAATCATGCTTATTCATGCCTTTGTCTATTAACAGTTTCCAAAGTCTGTTGTAACTAATTTTCATTTATCAATCACCTCGCTTAGTCATCAAACAAATCATCAGATTCAATTTCTAACTGTGTACGCTTTTTGAGCATTTCGTAATATTGTTTGACATTGTTATATTCTTGCAGAATTGGGAACTCGGGCAGTTCCATATGGTTTCTGAGGACTATATACCTATGAGGATTCTTACGCAGTTCACTGATATCTATTGTTATTGTGAGACCGGTTTGCTCCGGCCGACCAAAGTAATCAGAGTACTTATATGGAAGTTCATCCTCTTCAACAATTGATGTTGAATCGAGCAAACGTTCTGGAATTGATTCTGGATCAGGGTACTTGTCATACGTCCTATATTCCAGAAATTCACTATAAGCCTCAACCCAAACCTTTCTCGGCAGATCATAAATTTGAGAGGGCCATCCATATTCATCAATGTCTGATACAGCCTCTATGGATTTTTCACGGATTATGCATCTGTACAAGAATGATTCAGCTTCATTTAAAAATGATTCTCCAGTGCTGCCTTCTTCATATGTAAGACAAGGATATATGCGTTCGAGAAACTCCCAATATTCGTCTGTTCCATTTCCTGAACAGTCAGTAAACAACTTCTCTAAATATGGGAGAAATATAAAACGCTCAATTTTCTCTGGAATCATATCGTAGAGCATATCAAATGTGCGGTCGGTATAGGATCGATGCTTCATTTTTTCAAAGAAGCTGCCAACTTTTTCAAGATTGGCATCATATTCTGAGGCGAAGTACACAGCGGCAAAATACTCCTGAAATGAACGGTGAATGAAATAATACTGTTCGCCTTCGCGGTACATAATGCAGAGGTTGTCCGTAAGATCAAGAAGGAAGTCCCTTGGAGCAATATTCTGATGCTCTGGTGCGGCAGTCTTCAGAACCTTTTTCATGTAGGCATTAAACAGCATGGAATCGAACTCAAGGATCTCATCCTTATATGTTCTTGCACAAAATTGAGAGAAGTACTTGGCGAATTCCTCAGGTGTAAGTTTTGTATGCAATGGACGCTTAAATGAGCCTTTTGAAGCATCATGCAGGCGAGCCATGGTTTCGTATGCCTTGGAATAAAAGACATGCATCTTGGCAGGTACTTCTCCAAAGGAAGAATATGTCATCAGCATGATGGTCAATAGGAGCGGATTACTTGCAAACTGACGGTGAGAAAAATATAGGGTCTTATCTAACGCTTCCAAAAAACTATTTTTGCCCTCAATATCCCAAAACTCCAGTTTCTCTATAAGTTCTATGGACTGCTTTTTGGTTAGTTCCAGAATATCAAATAGTGAAAACTTCGAATAGGAAATGAAGGAGTAAACTGGACGTGATGTGATAACAATCATATTGCCTGGGTAGGATTTAATGAAGGCATCTAAATCCTGATCGAAGGAATATCTGACAGAAGACTGAATTTCGTCAAGACCGTCCAATAAAAGAATAAGTTGTTTTTGCTGCAGGGCCGCAATGATGCTCACCTGCGTGATTTCGGAATCATATTCTTTCATGGAATTCCAAATAAAATCCACCATCCCACAAGTGGTATCTTTATAGTCTTTGAGGGAAAGCAGGATTGGTGTATATCCAGTATCCTGGGCATGGTCTGCTGACGAAAGAAACAAATGGGTTAAGAGCATAGATTTTCCTATCCCGCCGATGCCCTGAATGATTACATATTTTGATTCAGCTTCCAATTTATCTATGGTGACATTACTGATAGTCTTTTCTGCTTTAGGGTCACGAATACCAGTGGCACGAAATTTACGGTATCGGATATCGTTGCAGACATATAAATCATAAAATGGATGCGGCTTTTCTGCATACAGCAAGGTTTTCTTTGTAGAAAAGTACGAAACGGCCGCATTTAGATACTTATCAAATGCGGAAGTGTTATCCTCATCTTTGCTTTCTTTTAATTCTGCTGAGATTGCCGGATCAATAAAGAAGATACTTCCTGCATTATCTGCTGTCAGTTCAGGAGCAATGTCAGAAAATGCTCCTAATGGATTATTTTTAGTTTCTTGAGCACCCTTTGGGGTGCTTTTTTTCTTTTTAGTCGATGCGGCTTCTGTAATGATGGAAACGAAAAGTTCTGCAAGTTTATCTCCTGCATTATATGCATCAATGTCTGGAATATCATTGCGGAATACAGTGCAGAGAATTTGTATAGTCGCATCTGAAAATTGCGCAATATATCCAGAAAAATTCATTGGTTCAAGGTAAGCATTTACCTTCTTGGAAATTCCGCTGATCGAAGTGTATCCGTTGCAAAAAGATTTGTAACTGCTCGGTTTGTATTCATCCAGTATGTCCTGTCCCTCTTCGGTGAGGATGGCTCCAAATATTGATTTTGTAAATTTATCGGTGCTTCCTCCGGCACTGATGACGGAGGATAGTTTTTCTATAAAGTCTTTAAACAGCATTTTATATCCTTCCTTATACAAGCCTGTCCAAGCCTATCCTGCGCTGTCCAGTTGTACCGATTCGACTTCCTATAATAAAGGTGAACCTAAGAAAAACATTTCTCGTGGAGAGGCTTGAAAGTTGATATTTAATTATAGCACAAAAATGTGAATTTTTCTACGGGCGTTACAGATATCAAATTTACAAAAGCAGTATTTAAAACTCTGATTGCAAATTTGACTCTGCAAATTGCTGGTTTCACCAGTTTTCGTTAGGCATCTCCATGCAATTCCAAGTATCTGACATTGAGACGGATACACAAAAAAAACTATGTATCCGCCTGAGTGTCAGAGACTCAAAACCTGTCTCAGCGTTCATCCCCTGATCAAGGATGCCCGAAGCGGTGAGACGGACAACAATCGAATAAAGTCAACCCATCGGGACGGTTGGCCAGTTAAGAAGTGAGGATTCATTCTTATGGCCAATTATTATGGGAAGTCCTGTGTGGATTCTCACTTCGGTATGAGACCGAAGGAGGGTCTGCACTATGGACAATCTACAGACAAACAAAAAGTATTTCATTCCAATGGAGGTAACATCGGAAACCATCAAGGCATTCAATATCAATGCTGAAGATGTACAGTGGTCGAGAATCGGAAATAAGAAGGTTAAGGCGATTATGGTTCCGGCTACGGAGGAGCAGTATTACGCATATATGCGTCCGCTGTGGCGTGAGGACAAGCAGAATCAGAGGGCAAGCAAACAGGAAGAGGCGGGCAAAATGAAGCCCGTATCATTGGATCAGCTCTACGAAGACACAAAGTATGAGACTGTTGATCCGGTAACCGATGTAGAAGCAACTCTTATGAAAAGATTGCTGATTGCTGAACTGCATAAAGCACTGGACGAGCTGGAGGAAATCGACCGCACCATCATGGAAATGTACAGCCAAGACTACACCGAAACACAAATCGGACAGGCTGTGGGTATGAGCCAGCGTGGTGTCGGCAAGCGTAAACAGCGTATTTTGCTGAAGCTCCGCACCAGACTGAAGGATTTCAGATAAGGAAGATGCCTGCTGTGGTACATATCATTGCACCACAGCAGGTTTTTTATATTTTTTCAAAACTGCGGTTCTTAAAACAGACCCGGATGTCCTTTCACTCTCAGAGGGGCAGTAAAGCCGCTCGGAAAGGACGGTGTCAAACATGATGACAACCAAATGCAGATCAGGCACAGAATGCCGCGAGAGCAGTGACCTCGACAGAGAACTGTCTGATGTTCTCATTGCAATCAGTGTCGTGTCAAGAAGAATCGCAGACAGGCTTTCTGCCGGCGATGGAAAACTGAATATGGAAGGAGGCAGTCCACATGGGAAAAGTAAGCGAATTGTCCATGCTCGTGGATGAACTGAAAAAGTGCGGTGAAACACTTATCGGTATCTCAGAGGAACTGACAGGGCTGTTCAGTTCGGCAGAACCGGAAAAGCAGCCTTCGAAAAAGAGTGCTGCTAAGAAGAAAGAGCCGGAGCCGTCTGCGGAAAAGGAGCTGACGCTGGAAGAAGTCAGAGCTGTTCTGGCAGATAAGTCGAGAGCTGGATTTACCGAACAGGTCAAAGAGCTTCTGAAAAAGCATGGTGCGGATAAGCTTTCTGCAATTCACCCGGCAGAGTATAAAGCACTGCTTGCGGATGCGGAGGTGCTTGGAAATGCTGGATAAACACGCAGTCTTGTCAGCATCATCCAGCCACAGGTGGATTGCCTGCCCGCCGTCAGCACTCCTTTGTGCCAAAGAAAAGGATGTATCCAGTGAATTTGCCATGCAGGGAACGGACGCACACAGTTTGTGCGAGTTCAAAGTAAAAAAATCGCTTGGTCAGGCAGCAAAAGACCCAACCGAAACGCTGACATACTTTGATGAGGAGATGGCAGACTGTTCCGATATGTATGCACAGTATGTGATGGAACAGGTGGAAGCATCCAGGAAGAAATGCAGGGACCCTATTGTTCTGGTAGAACAGCGTCTGGACTTTTCCAAGTGGGTGACCGAGGGATTCGGTACCGGGGACTGTGTCATTGTAGCAGATGAAACGCTGACAATTATTGACATGAAATACGGAGTCGGAATTCTTGTTTCTGCAGAGAAAAATCCGCAGATGATGTGTTACGCATTGGGGGCTTTGGCTCTGTTTGATGGGATTTACGATATCACCGAGGTATCAATGACAATCTTCCAGCCACGAAGAGACAATGTCAGCACATACACCATTTCAAAAGAAGAACTGCTTAAGTGGGCGGATGAGGTGCTTTCCCCTGCCGCACAGCTTGCGGCGAAGGGCGAGGGCGAATTCAAAGCTGGAAGTCACTGTCAGTTCTGCAAAGTAAAAGCCACCTGCCGAAAGCGTGCAGAGTACAACCTGGAACTTGCTCGTTATGACTTTGAGATGCCTGCCAACCTGGAAGATGAAGAAATTGAGGTCATTCTTTCCAAAGCAGACGAGCTGGTTTCCTGGGTGGGAGACATCAAGGAATATGCACTGCAGCAGGCAGTCAGCGGAAAAGAGTGGACAGGCTGGAAATTGGTCGAAGGACGCTCGAACCGCAGATATGTAAATGAAACAGCCGCTGCAGACAAAGTGCAGTCGGCAGGATATGACCCATATGAACATAAGGTTCTGGGCATCACTGCTATGACGAAACTGCTCGGCAAGACAAAATTTGAAGAACTGCTCGGCGGCCTAATTGAGAAGCCGCAGGGCAAGCCAACTTTAGTACCTGTATCGGACAAGCGTCCGGCAATGAATACAGCAACAAATGATTTTAAGGAGGACAACTGATATGTCAAAGAATTTTATGAATCCGACCAAGGTAATCACCGGACCTAAGACCCGCTGGAGCTATGCCAATGTATGGGATGCTAAGAGCATCAACGGCGGCACACCGAAGTTCAGCGTTTCCCTTATCATTCCGAAGAGTGATACCGCAACCGTAAACAAGATCAAGGCAGCAATCCAGGCGGCTTATGCCGAGGGCGAATCCAAGCTGAAGGGCAGCGGCAAGAGTGTGCCTGCACTTTCGGTACTGAAAACTCCGCTTCGTGACGGCGATTTGGAGCGTCCGGATGATGCGGCTTACGCAGACAGCTACTTTATCAATGCCAACAGTGCAACGGCTCCCGGCATTGTAGATGCTGACCGCCAGCCGATCCTTGACCGCAGCGAAGTATACAGCGGTGTATATGGCCGTGCATCCATCAACTTTTATGCTTTTAACTCCAACGGCAACAAGGGCATCGCCTGCGGCCTGAACAATCTCCAGAAGATTGCAGACGGTGAGCCTCTTGGCGGTAAGTCCCGCGCTGAGGATGATTTTGCAGACGCAGCGGCTGAGGACGATTTCCTCGCATAAGAAAGGACAGGTGAAAATCTATGACAATTTTACAGACAGTTTTGACAACAGCACTTTTGGTAATGTGGCTCTGCTTCAGCATCACATTCCTGGTTTCGGACATCCAGAGCTTTATCTTTGACCGCAGACGTGAGAAGCGGGAGCAGAAAAAGGAACAGCGTGATCTGGAATACCATGAGGAACGCATGAAAAATCTGAAATAAGATGAGTGCGGCGGGCGGCAGGAAGTTTTCTGCCGTCTGCTTTGCTGTAAAGGATGGTGACGATAATGGAAAAAATCAATAGTTTATCTTTGGACTTAGAAACCTATAGCGATGTGGATCTGAATAAATGCGGCGTATATAAATATGCCCAGTCCTCTGCATTTGAAATCCTGCTGTTTGGTGTGTCAGTGAACGGCGGTGAGGTGCAGGTTTACGATTTGGCACAGGGAGAATCAGTGCCGGTGGAAATCATCAAAGCACTGACGGACAATTCTGTTTTGAAATGGGCATTCAATGCTTCTTTCGAGAGAGTCTGCCTGTCAGTGTGGCTGCAAAGATACTATCCGCAGTATTTTGAAAGCTACAGCATTCATGAGGATACAGTCGGAGGCTATCTGAACCCTTCAGCATGGCGATGCTCGATGGTGTGGTCGGCATACATGGGACTGCCGCTGTCCCTTGCAGGTGCCGGGGCTGTGCTCGGCTTGTCGGAACAGAAACTGAGAGAAGGCAAAGACCTCATTCGCTATTTCTGTGTTCCATGTAAGCCGACAAAAGCCAACGGCGGCAGGACAAGAAATCTGCCGGAGCATGATGCACAGAAATGGGAAACCTTCAAAGCCTACAACAAGCGTGATGTCGAAGTGGAGATGTCAATCCAGGACAGGCTTAGAAAATATCCTGTGCTGGATTTCGTGTGGGATGAATATCACATCGATCAGGAAATCAACGACAGAGGGATTGCACTGGATAGGACTCTTGTGAAAAATGCCATTGCTTTTGATGAAAAATCTAAAGCGGAGCTGTCAGAAAAAATGCAGGAACTGACAAATCTCGACAATCCCAATTCGGTACAGCAGATGAAACAGTGGCTTGCAGATAATGGTCTGGAAATGGACAGCCTCGGCAAAAAGGAAGTGGCTTCTGTTCTGAAGACTGCACCGGAGCCGCTTCGAACAGTGCTGACATTGAGGCAGCAGCTCGCTAAATCCTCGGTCAAAAAATATCAGGCAATGGAAAATGCAGTCTGCGAAGACGGCAGAGCCAGAGGAATGTTCATGTTTTATGGCGCAAACAGGACTGGCAGGTTTGCCGGCCGCATCATACAGCTGCAGAATCTGCCGCAAAATCATATGCCGGACTTGGAGCAGGCGCGAGGTATTGTCAGGGACGGAAACTATACGGCGGCAGAACTGTTATACGATGATATACCGGACACGCTGTCCCAACTGATCCGCACAGCTTTTGTGCCAAGACCCGGCATGAAATTTGTGGTATCGGATTTTTCTGCAATTGAAGCGAGAGTTCTTTCCTGTCTTGCAGGCGAAAAATGGCGAAGTGAGGTCTTTGCCAATAACGGAGATATTTACTGTGCATCGGCATCGGCTATGTTTGGCGTGCCTGTGGAAAAGCATGGCGTGAACGGGCATCTGCGGCAGAAAGGAAAAATCGCGGAGCTGGCACTTGGCTATGGCGGCTCAGTCGGTGCATTAAAAGCAATGGGAGCACTGGATATGGGACTTGCTGAAGATGAGCTGCAGCCGCTGGTGGATATGTGGCGAAGCTCCAACCCTAACATTGTGAAGTTCTGGTGGGAGGTTGACCGATGCGTCAAGGAAACTGTGAAAAAGAGAGTGCCGACCGAAACGCATGGCATCCGCTTTATCTATCAGAGCGGGATGCTTTTCATCAAGCTCCCTTCCGGCAGACAGCTTTCCTATGTAAAACCTCGCATGGGAGAGAACCGATTCGGCGGTGAAGCAGTTACCTACGAAGGAGTCGGCGGCACGAAGAAATGGGAACGCATCGAAAGTTACGGTCCAAAGTTCGTGGAAAATATCGTGCAGGCTATCAGCCGGGATATTCTGATGTATGCGATGAAGACGCTGTCGCATTGCTTTATCTGCGGTCATGTACATGACGAGCTGATCATCGAATGCAGCAAAGATGTATCGGTGGATGCCATCTGTGAGCAGATGGGAAGAACACCGCCGTGGATTCCGGGACTTCTGCTTCGAGCAGATGGCTACGAATGCGAATTTTATAAAAAAGATTAAATATCAGTTCTTAAAGTCAGGGTTCCTGTCCTTTCACTCTTAGAGGGCAGGAGCCCTACTTTTATGAAAGGCGGTATTTCAATTATGAAAGAACTGATACCGAAAGATGAGTACGGCATCTTTGTAGATGCCCATGACACCGCAAGAGTGGACAGTCTGTTCGTGGCTGAATTTTTTGAGAAGAACCACAAAGAGGTTCTGCGTGATATCCGTAAAATTATCGATCCGACTTCCGGATTGAGTGAGGAATTTAGACAGCGCAATTTTGCGCCGTCCTCATACATCAACAATCAGAACAAAAAACAGCCTTGTTTCTGTATGACTCGTGATGGTTTTACTTTGCTGGCTATGGGATACACAGGTCAGAAGGCAATGAAGTTCAAGGAGCTGTACATCCGCAGATTCAATGAAATGGAAACATTTATCAAAAATCTGGTATCTGCAAGACAGGAGTTTCCGCTTCTTACCGATAATATCAAGCTGCTCCACGAAAACCCAAGGCCGTACCACTTCAGCAATGAGTGCGATATGTTAAACCGCATTGTTATTGGAATGTCGGCAAAGCAGTTCAGGCTTGCCAATGGCATCGAAAAGGGGAAAAGCATCCGGCCGTATCTGAATAAGGAGCAGATCAATATGCTGGAAACACTGCAGAAGGTCGATGTAGGACTGCTTGTTGCTTTTCCTAATTATGAAGACCGAAAGCGCCATCTGGAATGGTACAAAGCGAAGATCGAGGAGGAGAAATAATTATGTTTTATGTGAAAGAACAGCTGAATAATGCGATGGAAGTATCTGTGGAAATTAACGATGAGAATGTTTATTGCCGCTGCCCTAAGTGCGGCTGTGAAGTTCAGGTTGATCTGGCGGAGGTGTTCGCAGATGGTGATATCGATCTGTTTGGCACCGCAGTTCTGTGCAGCAGCTGTACGGAAAAGATGATGGGAGGAAAGCGTTGTGGGTGTGAGCAGGTATAACAGCGAAGGCTATCCTGATCCAACTACCTACGGTGCATTAAGCAACATCGAAAATGAGATGAAAGCGGCAAGAGCATACAGACCTATCGTGTATGTATGCTCCCCATTCTCTGGAAATGTGGAAGAAAATACAGCAAATGCAAGAAAATACAGCCGTTTTGCGGTGGAGTGCGGGTATATCCCCATCGCTCCGCATTTGCTGTATCCGCAGTTCTTAAATGACAATGCCCCGGTGGAACGGGAGCTTGGGATGAATTTTGGCAATGTACTCATGAGCCATTGTGCCGAGGTGTGGGTATTCGGTGAAACGATAAGCACCGGAATGGATGCCGAGATTAGGAGAGCCAAAAGGAAGACTTACCGACTGCGGTACTTTAACAGCACTCTGGAAGAAGTGCCGGATATCAAATGCAGGAAGGGAGAGACTTAAAAATGCGTGATTTAAAGATAGCCTACGGCAATTCCAGACAGGCAAAGTTCTGGGCGAATAAGACTATAAAATTTGATGAGCTGTGTGACAGACTGCGAAACCCTGTCCGCACATCGGAAACGGCAGAGGAATATCCAAAGTTGCCGAAAAAACAGCGTGATGACATTAAGGACAAGGGCGGTTTCGTTGCCGGACACCTGAAAGATAACCGCAGACAGGCAAATAAGGTGGCGTGCCGTTCCATGCTGGTGTATGACCTGGACAGCGTTGACAGAGAGTTCCTTGACCATATCGCAGATAAGATCGGAAACAAGGGCTGCTTTTACACTACGCACAGCCATACGCCGGAACATCCAAGGGCGAGAATGATCATTCCTGTCACTCGTGATATGACGCCGGATGAATTCAATGCGGCGGCGAGATATTACGCTTCGGACAACGGATTTTTGGATATGCTCGATCCATGCTCCTTCTCCCCTCACCAGCTGATGTACTGGCCGACCTGTCCGTCAAACGGAGAGTACCAGTTTGGGGAGCTTGATGGCGCGTGGCTTGACCCAGATACAGTGCTTGCAAATCATCCGAACTGGCAGGACTGTTCCCTGCTTCCAACGACACCGAAGGAAAGCAAAGCCGCAGATCACAAGGTACAGCAGCAGAAAGATCCGCTTGAAAAAGAAGGTATCGTGGGTGCATTCTGCCGTGCGTATTATCCGATAGAGCTTGCCATCAGTGAATTTCTTTCAGATGTATATTCTCCCACAGCAGATATTTCCGGCAGATATGATTATATCCCCGGTGAAGGCTCCGCGGGCGTGGTTATCTATGATGATAAATTCGTATACAGCCACCATGCCACAGACCCTGCGGGCGGCAGACTCTGCAATGCGTTTGAATTGGTGCGCATCCATAAATTCGGTGATATGGACGAAAAGAAATCCTTCAATCAGATGTGCGAATTTGCCATGACACAGGACAAGGTAAAGCTGCTGATCCTTGAAGAAAAGCAGAAAAGTGCGGCAGCAGATTTTGATGGAAAAGAGGATTGGAAAACAGGTCTGCGATATATGCCAAGGAGCAAGTGCCTGGAGAACAGCGTGTGGAACCTGATGCTGATTCTGAATAATGATCCCGATTTTGCCAATATCGCATTTAACGAGATGGTGGGCAGAGTGCAGATCACAGGCGATGTCCCATGGACAAGACCCTGCGACAACACCTTCTGGCGGGATGCAGATACCGCACAGATGAAAGCTCTGATCGATATCCGCTATGAAACCTTCTCCGGAAGAAATTATGAAGTGGCATTCACCAAAGTCGTAGAGGACAGGCATTTCCATCCCCTGCGTGAATGGCTGGACGCACTGCCGGAGTGGGACGGAACGGTGCGGCTTGAAAATCTGTACATTGACTGCCTTGGTGCCAAGGATACCGCATATGTCAGAGCTGCCACCAGAAAATCTTTTGTGGCAGCGGTAGCGAGAATCTACGAGCCTGGCACTAAGTTTGATTCGGTCGTTGTTCTGGTAGGACCCCAGGGCTGCGGCAAGTCTACGATTTTTGCAAAGATGGGCAAGGATTACTATTCCGACAGCCTGTCCCTTATGGATATGAAGGATAAAAGCGGTGCGGAGAAGCTGCAGGGCTACTGGCTGTTGGAGCTTGGCGAACTGGCGGGCTTAAGAAAAACAGATGTGGAAGTCGTGAAGGCATTTGTCAGCCGTACCGATGACATCTATCGTCCGTCCTATGGCAGAACGGTGGAAAGCCATCCCCGTCAGTGCATCATTGTGGGGACAACAAACTCGGAGTCCGGCTTTCTGCGTGATATTACGGGAAACCGCAGATTCTGGCCTATTAAGGTAACAGGTGTCAGCAAAAGAAAATCGTGGGACATGACCGATGAGGAGGTTGTGCAGCTTTGGGCGGAGGCAAAGTACCTGTATGGGCAGGGCGAACCTTTGTACCTGAATGAGCAGGAAAACAGTGAAGCACTGAGCGAACAGATTGATGCGATGGAAACCGATGAGCGGCAGGGCATCGTGGAGGAATATCTGAATACACTTCTGCCGGATAACTGGAACAGCATGGATCTGTATGAGAGAAGGAATTTCCTAACGGACAGCACTTCGGCAAAGGGTACAGTACAAAGAAAGACCGTAAGCAATGCGGAAATATGGAGCGAGTGCTTCTGCCGGAACCTCTCCGATCTCAAGCCATCCGATTCTTATGCGATAGCCGCCCTCATGACCAAAGTGGACGGTTGGGAGCGTACTGAAAAAATCAGAAAGCTTGCCATCTATGGCAGACAGAGGATTTACGAGAGGTTGTGATTCGTGCAGCCTGTGAATTTCAGACAGGTTGTGAACTTGCAAAAAGCCTTATAAACAGGGGCTTTCAGGCACTCTAAGACACAAGTATCACAAGAATTTCTATAATAATTATTTTTATATTTATATAGGCAGATATATAGCCCGTATACACGTATATACGCATATAGAAATTTTCTGAGATACCTGTGTCGGTTGTGTCTTGTGAATTTTGGAGGTGAAAACGCAGTGAGAGAAAAGCAGATTGAACAGAAACTGGTGCAGGCTGTGAAAGCAGTGGGAGGTATCTGTCCGAAGTTTGTATCTCCGGGATACGATGGAATGCCGGACAGACTGATTCTTCTTCCAAACGGAAGGACGGCATTCGCAGAGCTGAAGGCACATGGAAAGAAACCAAGACCGCTGCAGACGGCAAGGCATGAGATGTTAAAGCAGTTAGGCTTTCAGGTGTATGTGATTGATGCCGCAGAGCAGATTGGAGGGATCATTAATGAGATACAGTCCACATGATTATCAGCAGTATGCTATTCGATATATCGAGGAGCATCCCATAGCGGCAATTCTTCTGGACATGGGTCTCGGCAAAACGAGCATCACGCTGACGGCAGTTGTTGACCTTTTGTTTGATTCCTTTGAGGTGCATAAGGTTCTGGTGATTGCGCCGCTTCGTGTGGCAAGAACGACATGGAGCGATGAAATACAGAAATGGGAGCATCTGAACATTCTGCGGTATGCCATTGCGGTTGGAACGGAAGATGAACGGCTGTCGGCGCTGAAGAGTAAAGCTGACATCTACATCATCAATCGTGAAAATGTGCAGTGGCTGATAGAAAAGAGCGGTATTGCATTTGATTTTGATATGGTGGTTGTGGATGAGCTTTCGTCCTTTAAGAACTGGCAGTCAAAGCGGTTTAAGGCTTTCATGAAGGCAAGAGCGAAAGTGAAGCGTATCGTAGGTCTGACAGGCACTCCGTCTTCCAATGGCATGATGGATCTGTTTGCAGAATTTAAGCTACTTGATATGGGAGCAAGACTTGGAAGATTTATTGGCCAGTACCGCACCGCCTTCTTTGCACCAGACAAGAGGAATGGACAGATCATTTACAGCTACAAGCCGCTGCCGGGAGCAGAAGATGCAATCTATCAGAAAATTTCAGATATCACGATTTCCATGAAATCCACTGACCATTTGCAAATGCCGGAGCTGATCAGCACGCAGTATGAAGTGGTGCTTTCCGAAAAGGAGCAGGAAAAGTACGAGGAAATGAAAAAGGACCTGGTGCTGCAGCTCCCCAACGGAGAGATCACAGCTGCCAATGCCGCAAGCCTTACCGGAAAGCTGTCACAGATGGCAAACGGTGCGGTGTATGGGGATGATGAGAAAGTTCTGGAAATACACGAAAAGAAACTGGATGCTTTGGAGGATATCATTGAAGCTGCAAACGGGAAACCGATACTGGTGGCATATTGGTTTAAGCACGATTTGGAACGCATCTGCAGACGACTGGAAGAATTGAAGGTGGAATACGCCAGGATTTCTTCTCCCGGCAGTATCGAAATGTGGAACAGAGGTGAGTTTGCAGTAGGCCTGATCCATCCGGCATCCGCAGGACACGGCTTGAATCTTCAAAGCGGCGGCAGTCACCTTATATGGTTTGGTCTTACATGGTCGTTGGAGCTGTATCAGCAGACCAATGCCAGACTGTGGAGGCAGGGACAGACAGCAAGCACAGTGGTGATTCAGCACCTTATCACCAAAGGCACAGTGGACGAACAGATCATGAAGGCTCTGGAAACGAAGGACGCTTCTCAGTCCGCACTGATCAGTGCCGTAAAAGCCAATCTATGACAATCAATGAAAATCAGAGTCAATCCGAGGGAAATTTATATTTTCGGAGGTTAGGCTATGACAGCAAAGGAATATTTACAGCAGGCATACAGGCTGAATGAACTTATTGACTCTGATGTCCATGAGCTGGAACGGCTGAGAGATCTGGCAGGAAGAATCAGCAGTCCTAATTTTGGAGAAAGAGTACAGAGCAGCAGAAATCTTGATGCACCGTTTGTAAAGTATCTCGGCGACATTATGGAGATGGAAGAAAAGATACAGAAAGAACTGTGCAGACTGGTCGTATTAAAAAAGCAGATTCTTGCGGCTTTGGAAAGTGTGGCAGACCGGGAAGAACGGCTTCTCCTTACTTACCGTTATCTCAACAACGAGAGCTGGGAGCAGATTGCAGAAGATCTGTCGGTCTCCATGAGTACCGTCCATCGGATTCATGCATCCGCACTTAGAAATTTTCCTGTCCCAAACCAAGGTTGACACGTTTTGGAATGGAATGACACATAGGAAATGAGTATAATAGTAGTATAGAAAATTGCGTAAAGCACAAAGCCTTCATGGGAGCAATCCTGTGAGGGCTTTTCTTATGCCGACAAGGAGGTGAGCCGATGCCGAGAAAACCGAAACAGCCCTGTGCTTACCCCGGCTGTCCGAATCTGTCGGACGGCAGATACTGCGAACAGCACCGCAAGCTGATGGAGAAGAACTACGAGCAGTACAGTCGTGACCCAGCGGTGCATAAAAAGTACGGCAGAGCATGGAAACGGATTCGTGACAGCTATGTCAAGACGCATCCCTTCTGTGAGAGGTGCTTTGAACAAGGCATCCTTGTTCCTGTGGAAGAGGTGCACCACAAGGTTCCCATCTCACAGGGCGGCACCCATGACCAAAGCAATCTGATGAGCCTTTGCAAAAGCTGTCATAACAAAATACACCATGAGATTGGTGACAGATAGCTGTGTGCGTGACCCGGTAGGGGCGGTCAAAATCTCTGTGGCTTTAGGTCCCGGAAAACGGCGCCCCCTCAAACGCACAAAAACGGCGGTTCAAACAGGGTATTAAACCCCAGGGCGAGAAAGGAAATTAAAATTATGGCGAGAGACGGCACAAATCGTGGCGGTAGACGAGTGCGCGCCGGAGATAAACCGGCACCTGCCGCCGAAAAAATACAAAAAGGACAGCAAGTCCAGATACTGAAAAATGATATTCCCACACTGAGTCCCACAGAACTGGAGGCGGTTGACCTGCCGGAAGGCGCTGTGATGAATGGCGTGGAGATGCCAAAGCCGAGCGATTACCTGTCGGCAAGGCAGAAAAACGGTGTTCCCCTCGGTGCGGATGAAATCTACAAGGAAACCTGGCTGTGGCTGAAAGAGCGTAACTGCGAGAAACTGGTCAATCCAAGACTCATCGAAGCCTATGCGCAGGCATTTGCCAGATACATTCAGTGCGAGGAAGCTACCAGCACCTATGGTCTGCTCGGCAAGCATCCGACCACAGGAGGTGTGATCACTTCCCCGTTCGTGCAGATGAGCCAGCAGTACCAGAAAAGCGCAAATCTTATCTGGTATGAAATTTACGACATCGTCAAGCAGAACTGCACCGAGGTGTTCGAGGATAACCCAAACGATACGATGGAGCTTCTGCTCCGGGCAAGGAGAAAATAGCATGATAGAGAAAGTGAATCCGAGCCACCCGGATAAGGTGGCAGACCGCATTGCCGGAGCAATCGTTGACCTGGCATATGCAGCAGAAGAAAATCCCAAGATTGCAGTCGAGGTGCTGATTGGACATGGCTTCTGCCATGCGATTGTGGAAACTGATGCCAGGCTGAACATTCGAGATATCATGGATGTCATCAGCCGCATTGCCGGAGATGTACAGCCGGATATTGTGATCGTTCCGCAGGATGCTCATCTATCCGAAAACCAATCCGGGCAGTTCCGTTGCGGTGACAACGGTATCTTCAAGGGTGTGCCTTTGACGGAGGAGCAGAAAAAGCTGTCCGAAATTGCACATTCCATTTATGAAAAGTACACTTCTGATGGAAAGTACATTCTGGACGGCAATCGCCTGATCATTTGCCAGAGCAACGCTGACAGCTATGACCTCATGTGTGATTATCCGAATGCGGAGGTCAATCCCCTCGGTGACTGGACAGGCGGCACCGATGTTGATACCGGTGCCACCAATAGAAAGCTGGGTTCCGATATGGCGGATTCCGTTACAGGCGGTGGCTTGCATGGCAAGGATCTGTCGAAAGCAGATGTGTCTGTGAATATCCACGCATTTCTGAAAGCTCAGGATTTGGGAGAGCCTGTATCACTGGTGTGCGCCATTGGCGATGATACGGTAGACGGTGTCCCATATGCGGACATTGTCGCGGAAGCGAAAGAATATATAGACTCCATCGGCGGTTTTGAGAAGTTTGCCGAGTGGGGTCTTTTTTGATGGAGGTGAGGATGATGAGCAAGACAACGACAGAAATGCAGCTCGTTGATATCAATAAGCTGATCCCCTATGTAAATAATGCTCGTACCCACAACGCACAGCAGATCAACAAGCTCCGTTCTTCCCTCCGGGAGTTCGGCTTTATCAATCCCGTAATTATTGACCGGGACTTCAATGTGATCGCTGGTCATGGCAGAATCATGGCGGCGAAGGAAGAAGGCATCAACGAGGTGCCTTGTGTGTTCGTGGATTATCTGACGGAGGCGCAGAAAAAAGCGTACATCCTCGCAGACAACCGTATGGCAATGGATGCCGGATGGGATGAGGAGCTTCTGAAGGTGGAGATTGAAGCTCTCCAAGCAGAAGATTTCGATTTAAGTCTGACGGGTTTCGATGAATCGGAGCTGGCAGGCTTTTTTGATACTGCTGATGATGCGAAAGACGATGATTTCGATGTGGATGCGGAGTTGGAAAAGCCGCCTGTCACAAAAAGCGGTGACCTGTGGCTGCTCGGAAATCACAGACTTCTCTGCGGTGACAGCACCAAGGAAGAGAGTTACACCTTGCTCATGAACGGCAAGAAAGCCAACCTTGTGGTAACGGATCCTCCGTATAATGTGAATTATCAGGGCACCGCAGGCAAGATCAAGAACGATAACCTGGAAAATGACAAGTTCTATCAGTTCCTTTTCGATGCTTTCACCTGCATGGAAAAAGCAATGGCAGACGATGCCAGTATCTATGTGTTTCACGCAGATACGGAAGGCTTGAATTTCAGAAAAGCATTTGCAGACGCAGGTTTTTATCTGTCCGGCACCTGCATCTGGAAGAAGCAGAGTCTTGTTCTCGGCAGAAGTCCTTATCAGTGGCAGCATGAGCCTTGTCTGTTCGGATGGAAGAAGAACGGCAAGCATCAGTGGTATTCCGACCGCAAGCAGACCACCATCTGGGAGTTTGATAAGCCGAAGAAAAACGGTGACCATCCGACCATGAAGCCTGTTCCTCTGCTTGCCTATCCGATTAAGAATTCCAGCATGAGCAACTGCATCGTGCTTGACCCGTTCGGCGGCAGCGGCAGTACACTCATTGCCTGTGAGCAGACCAACCGAATCTGCCACACCATTGAGCTGGACGAGAAATACTGCGATGTTATCGTGAAACGCTATATCGAGCAGGTCGGCACTGCGGAAAATGTATCTGTGGTGCGTGACGGCAAGACCATCCGTTTTGATGACCTGGAGGTACATGCCGATGGAGAATAAAAACTTAACACTTGGAAGTCTGTTCGATGGCAGCGGCGGCTTTCCATTAGGCGGCTTGATTTCCGGCATTACCCCTTTGTGGGCATCGGAGATCGAGCCGTTTCCTATTCGTGTCACTACCAAACGCCTGCCGCAGATGAAACACTACGGTGATGTGTCGGCACAAAATGGTGCTGACCTCCCGCCTGTGGACATCATCACCTTCGGCAGTCCCTGTCAGGATATGTCGGTGGCAGGAAAGCGTAGCGGCCTTGACGGAGAGCGTTCTTCGCTTTTCTATCAGGCGGTGCGGATTGTGAAAGAAATGAGGTGCAAAACCAATGGCAAGTATCCAAGATTTGTGGTCTGGGAAAACGTCCAGGGAGCGTTCTCGTCTAACAAAGGCGAAGACTTCCGGGCAGTCCTCAGCTCACTGTGCAAAATCAAAAGAGAAGACTATGCTGTGCCTGAACTTCCAAACGGAAAATGGGACAATGCAGGCTGCATCATGGGAGAGGATTTCTCCCTCGCATGGCGGCTGTTCGATGCGCAGTATTGGGGAGTTCCCCAACGCAGAAAACGCATCTACCTTGTCGCAGATCTTGATGGCGGGAGTGCCGGAAAAATATTATTTGAGTCCGAAGGCGTGTCAGGGTATACTCCGCAGGGCTTCCGTTCGTGGCAAGGAACTGCCGGAAGTGCTGAAGAAAGCGTTGGAGCGTCAAGCCTGTGCTTAAACGACCAGGGCGGTCAGCGGATGGATGTGACAGAGGATTTTACCGCAACGCTGCGTGCGGCATCCAACCATCCTCCGCTTGTGTTTGAAAACCACAGTCAGGACACCCGGTACAAGGGACCGCTTGCTGTGGCACAGACGGTTTCTTCAACCTATGGGATGGGCGGCAACAATCAGCCGTTTGTGTTGGAAACACCAAAGACGCTGAAAATCCGTTCCGGCTGTGAGGGCGGCGGCAAGGGAGCTTTAGTTCAGAACAATCTGTCAGCCACACTTGCCTGCAATAACGACCAGACAGTGTTTGTACCGAAGTGCTACGGTATCTGCTCCAAAGACAGCAATTCCATGAAATCAGACAATCCGCACAGCGGTTTCTATGAAGCAGAAACGAGCCGATGTCTGGATGCCAACGGCGGCAATCCGTCATGCAATCAGGGCGGCATGGCTGTGGTGGCGGTGCAGGGTTTCATGATCGGCAGAGCCGAGAAGAATGGTCCTCAGGGCAGCGGCATCGGAGAAGATGTCAGTTTTACGCTTAATACGGCAGACCGCCATGCGGTGGCATTTTCGCAGGAAGCCTATGACAAATATGTGGAAAACGATACGGGCAGTTCTCTTCGTGCAAGCGGTGGAATGTACGGCGGCGGTTCAGAAACCCTCGTCTACAGCACGAGCAAAAACTCCTACCATACAGAAGCGGAAGAAAATCTGGCGAATACGCTGGTGGCTACCGATTACAAAGACCCACCGACCGTAGCGGAAGAACCGCAGTACATTATCCGCAGGCTTACCCCAACGGAATGTGCAAGGCTGCAGGGATTCCCGGATTGGTGGTGCGATGATATCGGTACGGAGAATCCGACCGAAGAAGATATTGCATACTGGTCTGAGGTTTTTGAAACCCACAGAAAAATCATGGGGACTTCTACGAAGCCAAAGACGGAAAAGCAGATCATCAAATGGCTGAAAGACCCGTATTCCGATGCGGCGGAGTATAAAATGTGGGGAAATGGTGTGGCACTTCCGAATGTCTGCTTTGTACTGGCGGGCATTGTGTACTACTCACAGTTTCCACCATTTTTGCTTTGAGTTATTCTACACCGAAAACCCCACAGAATCCTTGCTATTTATCGGCTTCAGAGTGATATATGTATTACCGAAAAAACAAGGAGGTATCCATGATGAGAATTGAATTTAACAGAACAGGAGCAGAGCGAAAAGAACTGGTCAAAGCGATTTCAGAAATTACGGGAGCTGCGGCGGTATACAAGTTTATGCCGACCTGTGCATATGAAATCGACTGCTTTACCGTCACCAAGGACGGCGCACTGGAGTTTGATGACCGGGCGGACAGCGAGGAGATTGAAACTTTGCTGGAGCAACTTGCCGAGCGTGGCTTTGCTGCTACAGAAATGCCCGACACTGCCGCCGACAACGGCGAGGAAGAAGCCGCCGAGAAAGCATCCGAGGACGCGGCTGTCGAGCCACAGGGCGAAAGCGTAGGGCTTACGGTGGCGATTCCGCTTGACAAGGTCGCAGTAGGCAACCTTACAAAGCTCCTTGATGCCAAAGGCAGCCTGATTAAAAAGGCACTGGGCATCGCAGAACTTCCGATAGAAATTGGCGAAGATGCGGTTTCCTTCCCTTGGTTTTCACTCAGCCTAGATTTGGACTCAGCGAAAGCCTATACCGACTTCATTGCCGCACTGTGCAGGATGAGCAAGGAGCAGAAACGCATCAATGCCACCGAAAAGGACGTCACCAATGAGAAATACGCATTCCGATGCTTTCTCCTGCGGCTTGGCTTTATCGGCGCAGAGTACAAGGCAGACCGAAAGATCCTGCTGAAAAATCTGACAGGCAGCAGCGCATTCAAAACAGTGAAGGAGGCGGCAGACGATGAGGTTTCCGAGTAAAGAGATTGTGGAGCAGGTACGCAGACAATACCCGGTTGGAACCAGAGTGGAGCTTGTAGAGATGGACGATGTTCAGGCACCGCCCATCGGCATCCAGGGAACGGTGACTGGTGTGGATGATACCGGCAGCCTCCTGGTGGACTGGGATAATGGTTCTGGCCTCAATGTAATCAACGGTGTGGACCGCGTGAAGAAGCTGTAAAATACACAGTTTTCTCATCCATATAGCAGCTAATTTTTGGTACATATATTGTCCGTAATCCGCTTGCTATTATGTGCTTTCAGAGTGATATATGTACTACCAAAAGAAAACAAGGAGGCACACACCATGATGAACATTTTTGAAGAAGCTTACAGAGGAATTCAGGAAGCAAAAAAGGCTTACGCCGCAGCAACTAACACGGCTGAGCAGGATGCAGCAAGAGCCATTTACAAGCAGGCAACCGCAAAGCTTGATGGCTTAAGCAGCGCAGAGAAGCACATCTGGAACGCTTATGAAACCGCCAAGGACTGCGGCAACGAGTACATCGACCTGAATGACACCATCCGTGATGACGCAGTCGAAGGCCTGGTAGCCTGCATGAAGGAATACGGTATTGAAACCTTCACCTTCTCTTCCACATGGAGCAGCGCAGTTGAAACCGCATGGCTTTTCCAGAAAGCCGGATGCACCTTGGCTGGACTCATTGAGATCAACAGCCAGCACAAAGCCTTCATGAGCGATGAGTATGAAAAGGCACACGGATACCTTTTCAAGCTGAACTAAGGAGGGCAAAACCATGTGGGCAGAAGGAAGCATCAAGGTTCAGAACAGCATTTTCCATTACTGGGTCAAGCACTACGAAGAGCCGAGCGAAAACTACGGCATTGACGGCGGCAGGATTTCCAAGCTGATGTTAAAGCGTGACGGCAAAATCACCTACAGCTACGACAGAGGGCTGGACATCGCCCCAACCGACAAAGCAACTGAGACGGCACTTGCCATTTTGATGAAGGAATACAACTGAAGCAGAAGACTCCCGAAGAACCGCCCGCAAGGGTGTGTTCCTCGTTATACGATACAGTTCGATGGTCGCAGCAATGCGGCTTATTTTTATGCCCGGAGGTGAGATTTTGAGAAAACTGAAGAAATACACACCCACAAAATTCAAAGCCGAGGACAGCACCTACGATAAGGATGCCGCCGATTTTGCGGTGATGTTCATCGAAAGTCTGTGCCACACCAAGGGTACATGGGCAGGAAAGAAATTTGAACTCATCGACTGGCAGGAGCAGATCATTCGTGACCTGTTCGGTACGCTGAAACCGAACGGCTACCGGCAGTTCAACACTGCATATGTGGAAATTCCAAAGAAACAGGGTAAGTCAGAGCTTGCGGCAGCTGTGGCACTTTTGCTTTGCTGCGGTGACGGAGAGGAACGAGCCGAGGTCTATGGCTGTGCTGCCGACCGACAGCAGGCCACTATTGTGTTTGATGTGGCGGCGGATATGGTGCGGATGTGTCCGGCTCTAAACAAGCGCGTGAAAATCCTTGCATCGCAGAAGCGGATTATTTATACACCGACCAACAGCTTCTATCAGGTGCTTTCGGCAGAAGCCTACTCCAAGCATGGCTTCAATATTCATGGCGTGGTCTTTGATGAGCTCCACACACAGCCAAACCGAAAGCTCTTTGATGTTATGACCAAAGGTTCCGGCGATGCAAGAATGCAGCCGCTGTACTTTCTGATTACGACAGCCGGAACGGATACCAACAGCATATGCTACGAAACGCATCAGAAAGCAAAGGATATTCTGGACGGACGAAAGATTGATCCTACTTTTTATCCTGTGATCTACGGTGCGGATGATTCGGACGATTGGACAGACCCAAAGGTGTGGAGAAAAGCCAATCCGAGCCTGGATATCACAGTTGGTATCGATAAAGTTGAAGCTGCCTGCAACTCGGCAAAGCAGAATCCCGGCGAGGAGAATTCCTTCCGACAGCTGCGTCTGAACCAGTGGGTCAAGCAGGCAGTCCGATGGATGCCGATGGAAAAATGGGATGCGTGTGCGTTCCCAGTGGATGAGGATGAACTGGAAGGGCGTGTCTGCTACGGCGGTCTTGACCTTTCGTCCACAACGGACATTACAGCCTTTGTGCTGGTGTTCCCTCCGCTGGACGAGGATGATAAATACATCGTTCTTCCGTACTTTTGGGTGCCGGAGGAAACTCTTGACCTTCGTGTCAGACGTGACCATGTTCCCTACGATGTGTGGGAGCGAAAGGGCTATGTGCAGACCACGGAAGGAAATGTGGTGCATTACGGCTACATCGAGAAATTCATCGAGCGTCTTGGTGAACGGTTCAATATCCGGGAGATTGCCTTTGACCGCTGGGGTGCTGTGCAGATGGTGCAGAACCTTGAGGGCATGGGATTTACAGTCGTTCCGTTCGGACAGGGATTTAAGGATATGTCCCCTCCGACCAAAGAGCTGATGAAGCTGGTGCTTGAAAAACGCATCGCCCACGGTGGTCATCCGGTACTTCGGTGGATGATGGACAACATCTACATCCGTACTGACCCGGCAGGCAACATCAAGGCGGATAAGGAAAAGTCAACAGAAAAGATAGACGGTGCTGTGGCAACGATTATGGCACTAGACCGAGCAATCCGTTGTGGAAATGATGCAGGCGAAAGCGTGTATGACACAAGAGGATTGCTTGTTTTTTGAGGTGATGAAATGCTGACAATAATTTTGATTGGGCTGGTTGTTTTCAAAGAAGGCATTAACCAGGGAATAGGAGGTCTGTATGGGGATTTTTAGCGGATTATTTCGGAGCAGAGATGCTCCCAAGGACAGTACAGCTGGCAGTGCCTACCGCTTTTTCATGGGCGGCAGCAGCTCCGGCAAACAGGTAAATGAACGCTCTGCCATGCAGATGACAGCGGTGTATTCCTGTGTGCGAATTCTGTCGGAAGCAGTCGCAGGACTGCCCCTTCATCTTTATAGATACACCGATGGCGGCAGCAAGGAAAAGGCAATTGACCATCCGCTGTATTTTGTGCTGCATGATGAGCCAAATCCGGAAATGACAAGTTTCGTGTTCCGAGAAACGCTCATGACGCACTTGCTTCTCTGGGGCAATGCTTACGCACAGATCATCCGAAACGGCAAGGGCGAGGTCGTGGCTCTGTATCCACTGATGCCCAACCGCATGATGGTGGACAGGGATGATAAAGGACGCCTTTATTACGAATATCAGACCTCGTCTGATGAAGCGAAGACCACCAAGGGAGGCACCGTTCGGTTGAAACCAAGCGACGTTCTCCATGTTCCCGGTCTTGGCTTTGACGGTCTTGTCGGTTATTCACCCATCGCTATGGCAAAGAACGCCATCGGTCTTGCAATTGCAGCCGAGGAATATGGCAGTAAGTTCTATGCCAACGGTGCTGCACCGAGCGGTGTATTAGAGCATCCGGGAACGCTGAAAGATCCGTCCAAGGTGCGTGACAGCTGGACACAGACCTTCGGCGGCAGCGGAAATGCTCACAAGATTGCTGTGCTGGAAGAGGGAATGAAGTACACGCCGATTTCCATTTCGCCCAACGAAGCGCAGTTTTTAGAAACCAGAAAATTTCAGATCAATGAAATCGCTCGAATTTTCAGAGTGCCGCCGCATATGGTCGGTGACCTTGAAAAGTCGAGCTTTTCTAATATTGAGCAGCAGTCGCTGGAATTCGTGAAATACACACTGGAGCCCTGGCTTGTACGATGGGAGCAGTCACTGGCGAGGGTGCTGATTTCTCCAAGTGACAAATCTCAGTATTTCATCAAGTTCAATGTGGACGGTCTGCTTCGCGGTGATTATCAGAGCCGCATGAACGGTTACGCCACAGCAAGGCAGAACGGCTGGATGTCAGCAAATGACATTCGTGAGCTTGAGAACCTTGACCGCATCCCTGCCGAGGACGGCGGTGACCTTTATCTCATCAACGGCAATATGACAAAGCTGGCAGACGCGGGCATCTTCGCCGCCAGCGGAAAGGAGAACAATTCCGATGAAGAAGTTCTGGAACTGGAAAAACAAGACGGTGACGAATCAGGAGACGCAGACGGAAACAATGGAACGAACTCTGTTCCTGAACGGCACCATCGCAGAGGAAAGCTGGTTTGACGATGATGTCACACCACAGCTGTTTAAGAATGAGTTGAATAGCGGCAGCGGTGATATTACCGTCTGGATCAATTCACCTGGCGGTGACTGCGTGGCAGCGGCACAAATCTACAATATGCTCATGGACTACAAGGGCAATGTGACCGTTAAGATTGACGGCATCGCCGCCAGTGCCGCGTCCGTCATTGCGATGGCAGGCACAAAGGTGCTGGTATCCCCGGTGTCCATGCTCATGATTCATAATCCGGCAACAGTAGCCTTCGGTGACTCTTCGGAGATGCAGAAGGCTATTTCTATGCTTGATGAAGTGAAAGAGTCCATCATCAATGCCTATGAAATCAAGACTGGCATGAGCCGGGCAAAGCTGTCCCGCCTTATGGACGCTGAAACCTGGATGGACGCAAACAGCGCGGTGGAGATGGGATTTGCGGATGAAATCATGCAGAGAAATACAGCTGATGCTGTGGAAGCACCGCAGGTCAGCAATGTGTATTCCCGTACTGCCGTCACCAATCATCTCATGGATAAGATCGCTGCCAAGTGCAGAATCGAACAGAAATCCGAAACTAAGACCAATGCCGATTCCTTGATGGAACGGCTCGAGTTAATCAAGAACTGGAGGTAATTTATTATGACGATCAATGAACTTCGTGAAGCACGCAACAAGGCATGGCAGGGTGCAAAGGCATTTGTGGAGAGCAAGCGTGACAAGGACGGTCTGCTTTCTGCGGAGGATGCCGCTGCCTATGCCGACATGGAAAAGAAAATCAAGGACTACAGTGCCGAGATTGAGCGCATGGAGCAGATGGAAGCATTGGAGAACGAGCTTTCCAAGCCGGTGAATACGCCTATTGTGGCAAAGCCGATGACCGCGGACGGCAAGGAAAAGCCGAAAACCGGTCGTGCGTCCGATGAATACCGCGAGGGTATGCTGAAAGCACTCCGCAGCAACTTCAAGCAGGTTTCCAATATTCTGCAGGAAGGTGTGGACGCTGACGGCGGCTACCTTGTGCCGGAGGAGTATGACAGCCGACTGATCGATGTTCTTACCGAAGAGAACATCATGAGAAGCCTGGGTCACATCATCACGACTTCCGGTGAGCATAAGATCAACATCGCAGCTACCAAGCCTGCGGCGGCATGGATCGAGGAAGGCGGTGCGCTCACCTTTGGTGACGCAACCTTCAGTCAGGTCCTTCTGGATGCCCACAAGCTTCATGTTGCTATCAAGGTGACGGAGGAGCTTCTCTACGACAATGCGTTCGGTCTGGAAAACTATATCATCACCGAGTTCGGCAAGGCACTCGCCAATGCCGAGGAGGATGCGTTCCTCAACGGTGACGGCTCCGGCAAGCCGACCGGCCTTTTCGCTGCGACCGGCGGCGGTACAGTGGCAGGTACGCTTTCTACTGCCATCAAGTCGGATGATATGCTTGACCTGGTATACGCTCTTAAGCGTCCGTACCGCAAGAACGCAAGTTTCATCATGAACGATAAGACACTGGCACAGCTCCGCAAGCTGAAGGACAACAACGGTGCCTACATCTGGCAGCCGTCCTATCAGGCAGGTGAGCCGGACAAGGTGCTGGGCTACGCTGTTCATACCTCTGCGTATGCGCCGGAGAATGCCATTGCTTTCGGTGATTACAGCTACTACAACATCGGTGACCGCGGCACCCGTTCCTTTAAGCAGCTCAACGAACTGTTCGCTGGCAACGGCATGATTGGCTATGTAGCCAAGGAGCGTGTCGATGGCAAGCTGATCCTGCCGGAAGCAGTGCAGATTCTGAAGCTCAAGAACGACTGATTTTATACGGCACAGCTCTAAACAACGGAGCTGTGCCTAATCTTTTGATTCGAGGTGGTGATAGATATGATTGTATCTTTGGACGAGATGAAACAGTATCTGCGTCTGGATTTCCCGGACGATGATGAGTTTCTTTCAAATGCTCTGCAGTCGGCAGAAACGCTCTGCGCAGATGTGGCAAGGCTCTCCGCAGAGGACTTTGTCAAAGAGCCTGTGGCAAAGATTGCTGTCATGTATGCGGTGGCATATTTCTATGAGCATCGGGAAGACGCAGACCATCACGATTTGACCATGTCGCTCCGTTCACTGCTGTTTGGCATCCGCAGGGAGGGATTCTGATGAATGTGGCTCTTTTGAATGTGCGGATTACCGTACAGAAAAATGAAGTAGTGGTGGATAGCATCGGCAACCATAAAAATGTGTGGTCGGACTGGTATTCCTGCTATGCGACCGTAAGTTCCGAATCTCCGAATGAAGATACCGATGCCGGAATGATCGTGGATAACAGCAAGATGGACTTTACGATTCGCTGGTGCCGAAATGCTGCAGAGATCACTTCTGATAAGTACAAAGTGGTCTATAACGGCATCACCTACAACATCCTTGGCGTCGACCACATGAACTTCAAGAAGAAATCCATCAAGCTGAAATGCCAGAAAGTGAGGCGGTGAGCATGGCATCTGACAGAGTACCGATTGACCGTATGGCATCGGCTATTATGGAAGGCTTGCAGGAATATACTGACCTTGCCACAGATGATCTGAAAAAAGCAGTAAAGAAAGCTGGCAAATCCGTAAAGGATGAAATCTCGCAGACCGCTCCTAAGGACACTGGCAAATATGCAAAGAGCTGGGCGGTCAAAACGGTAAAGGAAACCTCCAACTCGCTGGATGTGGTGGTGCATTCTAAAAACCGATACCAGATCGCTCATCTTCTGGAGCATGGTCATGCCAAGCGCGGCGGTGGTCGAGTTGCCGCAAGACCACATATTGCACCTGCGGAAGAAAAGGCGGTGCAGACCTTGGAGTCCGAAGTAGAAAAAGCACTGGGAGGATAATCAATGGAGAAAATCATAGCTATTTTTGAAGAAATCGGACTTCCCTTTGCGTATGACCACTTTGCAGAGGGTGAGAGTCCGGACCCACCGTTTATTTGTTATATGTTTCCAAAAAGCGACAACTTCTCTGCTGACGGCAGGGTCTATTACAAGATAAATGAGATCCATATCGAGCTATATACCGACTGCAAGGACTTGTCGGCAGAACAGAGGGTTGAAGCTGTGCTGGATGAGCATGGCATTTTTTATGAGAAATCCGAGGTGTGGATTGAGTCGGAGAAGTTATATGAAGTCCTGTACACATTTGAAATGGAGGTAAACTGATATGGCCAAGAAAAATAAGGTGAAATTCAATATCTGCAATGTGCATTATGCTTTGCAGACCATCGGTGACAACGGCGATGTGTCCTTTGACACTCCTGTCCCGATGCCCGGTGCGGTATCCCTTTCCCTGGATGCAAACGGTGAGCCGAGCAACTTCTATGCAGACGGCTACGCTTATTACACCATCAGCAACAACATGGGTTATGAGGGTGATCTGGAGCTTGCGTTGATTCCTGAATCCTTCCGTACCGATGTACTGAAAGAAACGCTGGATACCAACAAGGTACTGGTGGAGAACGCCAATGTGGAAACGGCAAACTTCGCATTACTGTTCGAGTTTGACGGTGATGTGAAGAAAATTCGCCATGTGCTGTATAACTGTGCGGCAAGCCGTCCGTCTATCGAATCCCAGACCAACGAGGATGAGATTGAGGTACAGACGGAAACTCTGTCGGTCAAGGCTACTCCGCTGGCAAGCGGCTATGTGAAAGCCAAGACCGGGGATGATACCACAGAAAAGACTTATGCGGACTGGTACAAAGCTGTATATCTTCCTGCGGCGGCCACAGAAGCCACATCGGATGTATCTGAGCAAAGCACCAAGTCCACCGCAAAGGCAGTGAAGGAGTGATAAATCATGAGTATGATTCAGAAAATTGAAATTGACGGAAAGCAGGTGCCGTTTAAGGCATCTGCGGCGATTCCTCGTATTTACCGTATTAAGTTTCATCGGGACATTTATAAAGACTTGGATGCACTCGGCAAGGCAGTGGGCAATGGCGATGCTGAAAACTCCCGCCTGGATATGTTCTCTCTTGAAATGTTCGAGAACATCGCTTATGTGATGGCAAAGCACGCAGACCCGTCTATCCCTGACTCCCCAGAGGAATGGCTGGATGAATTCAGCACCTTTTCCATTTACCAGGTGCTGCCGAAGATCATCGAGCTGTGGGGACTCAATGTACAGACGGATGTTTCTTCAAAAAAAAACTTCGCCCAACTGACCGAAAAATGACAACACCGTTATTTCTGCTCCGCTGCGTACAGCTTGGCATTTCTATTCGTGACCTGGATCTGCTCACGATAGGAATGGTCAACGATATGTACGCAGAAAGCGGAAATGATGAGTATAAAGGATATTCGCAGATGGCTACGCAAAAAGACTTCGATTTATTTTAACGCTCGGCAGCAATGCCGGGCAATTTTTATGCCCATTTTGCAGAGAGGAGGTACGCTATGGCGGCAGGCAGAATCAAGGGTATCACTGTTGAAATCGGCGGTGATACGACCAAACTACAGACAGCCTTAAAGGGTGTCAATTCGGAAATTAAGAATACCCAGGCACAGCTGAAGGATGTCGAAAAGCTCTTAAAGCTTGACCCAGGCAATACGGAGCTGCTTGCACAGAAGCAGAAGCTTCTCTCGGATGCGGTATCCGAAACCAAGGACAAGCTGACTACCCTAAAGACAGCGGCAGAACAAGCAAACACTGCACTTGCCAATGGTGATATCTCGCAGGAACAATATGATGCCCTGCAGAGGGAAATCATCGAAACCGAGCAAGACCTCAAAAAGCTGGAGGAACAGGCAAAGCAGTCCGATGCCGCACTGCAGAAGATTGCTGCAAACGGTGAAAAACTGAAAACGGTCGGAGACAACATTTCTTCTGCCGGACAGAAGATGCTCCCCGTTACTGCGGCGGTCACTGGACTTGGAACAGCAGCTGTCACCACAGCGGCAAACTTTGAATCGTCCATGTCGCAGGTTCAGGCAACGATGGGAATCACCAAAGATTCCATGTCTACAGTCGATGGTCAGTCGGTCAATACGATGGACACGCTGTCGGAGCTTGCCAAGAAAATGGGATCTGAAACCGCATTCTCTGCAAAGGAATGTGCGGATGCTCTGAACTATTTGGCTCTTGCTGGATACGACACCCAGCATATGTGTGACACCTTGCCCACCGTCTTAAACCTTGCCGCCGCAGGCGATATTGACCTTGCGTCTGCATCGGATATGGTAACAGATGCCATGTCTGCACTTGGTATGGGTGTGAATGAATCCACGAAGATGGTTGACCAGATGGCAAAGACCGCCTCGTCCACCAACACCTCGGTGGCACAGCTTGGCGAAGGTATCCTGACCATCGGCGCAACGGCAAAGTCCATCAAGGGCGGTACGGCAGAGCTGAACACTGCTCTTGGCATCCTTGCCAACAATGGTATCAAAGGTGCTGAAGGCGGTACCCATCTGCGAAATGTGATTCTGTCTTTGCAGAATCCAACCGACAAAGCGGCGGCGCAGATGGACGCCTTGGGAGTTTCTGTTTATGACTCTAATGGAAATATGCGCTCCCTCAACGATATCCTCGGTGACCTCAATAAGAGCATGGATGGCATGACCTCGGCGGATAAAGCCAACATTATCGCCACCATTTTCAATAAGACCGACCTTGCATCGGTCAATGCACTGCTTGCCAACACCGGCGATACCTGGGACAGCCTGCAAAGCTCTATCACCAACAGCGCCGGATCCGCACAGCAGATGGCGGATACTCAGTTGGATAACCTGCAGGGACAGATCACTATCCTGAAATCTGCTCTTGAGGGGCTTGCCATATCTTTTGGTGAGCTTTTGATGCCCGCCATCAAGCAGATTGTCGGCTGGGTGCAAAAGTTCGTGGACTGGCTCAACGGCATGGACGAAGGCACAAAGAAAGTGGTCGTAACGGTTGCACTGCTTGCCGCGGCTCTGGGACCTGTGCTCATCGTGATTGGCAAGGTAATCTCTGCGGTTGGTACGATTATGACGGTCGTTCCGAAAATTGCAAGTGCCATCAGCGCAGTGAAAACAGCATTTGCGGCTCTGAATGTCACGATGCTTGCTAATCCTATCGTTCTCATCATCGCAGCCATTACCGCACTGGTGGCGGCTTTTATTTATCTCTGGAACACGAACGAGGGATTCCGGCAGTTTTGGATCGATTTGTGGGAAGGTATCAAACAGGCGGTCATTACAGCCTGGAATGCGATTACATCCTTCCTCTCAACTGCTTGGGAGAGCATTCTTTCTTTGGCACAGACGGTCTGGGGAGCAATTTCTGGCTTTTTCTCTACGCTGTGGGAAGGCATAAAGGGCGTGTTCACCTCCGCTTGGGAAGCTATCAGCGGAGTCATGACTACCATCTGGAACACGATTACTTCCATCTGGCAAAGCATTTACGACACGATTTCGCCGCTTTTGGAAGCATTCCGATATCTGTTTGAAACGATATTTGAAGCAATCCGCATTCTGATAGAACGGGCATTAACCGCAATATCACAGAAAATCAGTGAGATTTGGAATGGCATCGTGGCCTTCCTTACTCCGATTCTGGAAACCATCAAAAACATTTTCCAGACGGCTTGGACAGCAATTCAGGGCGTTATTACTACGGTGCTGACTGCAATAAAAAATGTGGTAACCACCATATGGAATGCCATCAAAACTGCTGTAACAACGGTACTGAATGCCATCAAGAGCGTGGTTTCTTCCGTATGGAACAGCATCAAATCTGTGGTTTCCACAGTGATGAATGCTATCAAAAGTACGGTTACAAGCATCTGGAACAATGTGAAAACCGCCATCGGAAGCACTATCGGACAGATTTACAATGTGATCCATTCCGGATTTGAAAAAGCGGTCGGTTATGTGAAGGGACTGGCATCTCAGGCATTTAACTGGGGCAAAGACCTCGTTATGGGCATCGTTAACGGCATCAAGTCCTGCATCAGTGCAGTCACCGATGCGGTAACAGGCGTGGCAAATAAGATTCGTTCAGTCCTGCACTTCTCTGTGCCGGATGAGGGACCGCTGACAGACTACGAGAGTTGGATGCCGGACTTTATGCAGGGACTTGCCAAAGGCATCGAACAGAGCAAAGGTCTGGTAGCCAAGGCAATGGATGGTGTTGCGGCTAATATGGTGATCAATCCGCAGATTGGCAGAATGGAGACGGCAACTGCGGCAGTGTCCGCAGGTACAGCTGATACACTCTCCGGCATTACGATGGCAATTCGTGAGGGACTGTCGCAGATGAATAATCAAAGCGGCGATATTGTTATTCCTGTGTACCTCGGCGGCACGCTGCTGGACGAGGTCATTGTCAATGCCCAGCAGAGGGCAAATCTTAGAAGCGGAGGTCGGTAACGATGGCATTTATGCAGTATTTGAATTTCGACGGCACTGACCTTCCTCTGCCGGATTCCTACGATATCGACCTTTCCGATGTTGAAGCAGATTCCAGCGGAGAAACAGAAGCCGGAACTACGCAGAGGGATGTGGTGAGAAGCGGTGTGGTAAAAATCGCAGTGTCCTTTTCAGTGTCACCTGTGTGGCTTAAAAAGCTGACGACATATTCCAAACTGCCGAAAATTACTGTTCTTTACTTTGATACTGAAGATTTGGCGCAGAAAGAAACAGAAATGTACATCAGCGGATTTAAGGCGAAGCTCAAAAAGGACACATCCTACAAGGGACTATGGACAGTGAGCTTTACCCTGAACGAATTTTAATGGAGGTGGCGCTGTGTATCCAGTATCGGATGCCTTTATGCAGGCAATCAAAAGCAACACAAGAAAATATTACTGGACCGGCACAATCACCACCAGTGATAAGAAAACCTATGAATTTGGAAATGAGGATATCGTAAAAGGCAGCGGATATATTTCAAGACAGTGCTGCGGGAGCTCTGAAATTGAACTTGGCTCTGTGTATGCCGCAGAGCTTGGCATCAGCCTGTTTTGTGATATCGACCGATACACCCTGGACGGCGCTGAAATCGAGATTTGGTTCCATCTGCTGCTTGACGATGACAGTACGGAGAGCATTCCGATGGGTGTGTTCTATGTGGCCGAAGCCAATCGCCGTATCAAAACACTGGAGCTGAAAGCCTATGATGGAATGCTGAACCTGGATAAATCCTTTAATAAAGGCCTTTCCAGTGCAGCTCCCTATGAATTTCTTTCTCTGTTATCGAAGGCATGCCATGTGGAGCTTGCGCAAACAAAGGAAGAAATCGAAGCCCTGCCGAATGGCACGGAGCTGCTTGGTATCTATCAGGATAATGACATCGAATCGTGGCGTGATTTTCTCTATTACCTTGCCCAGACGCTTGGCTGCTTTGCAGCCATTGATCGTTATGGAAAGCTCTGTCTGACCTCTTACGGGAGCACGCCGGTCATGGCCATTGATATTCGTCATCGGTTCAGCAGCAGCTTTTCCGATTTCGTTACTCGCTACACAGCGGTCAGCTCTACCAACAAAAAGACGGAAACAGCAGAATACTATGCCAAAGATCCGGATGATGGACTGACGATGAATCTTGGCGTGAATCCGCTTCTGCAGTTTGGCTTGGAAGAAACGAGGAAACGAATCATTAACACGATTCTCGATGTGGTTTCGTCTGTAGAGTATGTACCCTTTGATTCAGAAACCATCGGCAATCCTGCACTGGACCTGGGAGATGTACTTCGCTTTACCGGCGGCCATGCAGATGAAACCAAGCAATCTGCAATCACTTCTATCTATACGAAAATCAATGGAAAGCAAACTGTGAAATGCGTCGGCAAAAATCCAAGGCTTGCTGCAGCAAAAAGTAAGAACGACAAAAACATCAGTGGACTGATCAGCTCCATTGGCGAAACGAAGCTCAGCATCTACACCTTCACCAATGCCCTGGCACTGGATGCCGGAGAAGAAAGGCTGTCCATTATCAACATGGAGTTTGCATCCGGTGATGAGACCAATGCTGAATTTCATGCCCAGGCGATCATGGAAGTGGAAAGCAATCCTGATACCCGGATGCTTACTGCAGAAACAACCATTGATCTCGGAACAACCACAGATGACGAGGGAAACGAAGTTGAAAACAAGAAGGTGATTTCTTTTCCGCTTTCCTGGAACGAGGATGGGAAAACTACACTTTCCGTTTTCTATGTGCTGGATGGTCATGAGGTTGAGGAATTCCACCCGAAGGAATCCTGGCTCAGCGGCAAGCATCTCCTGACGCTCTATTACCCGATCATCGGCCTTACGGCAAATCAGCTTCATACCTTCGAGGTGCTGATTTCCATGCAAAATGGAACCGGGCATATCGAGGCACAAAATATCATGGCGACCATCACCGGACAGGGACTTGGTGTGCAGGAACGCTGGGATGGACGAATCACGGCAGACGATACCCTGAAGAAGATTCTTCTTTCCTCTATGCCTACACATACGCTGCATGACACGGTTACGGTACATTTCCTTGCTCCGAAAAAGACAGGATTAAACGACCACATGGCATCTATCTCCTTAACCGGAATGCCGATACGGTCCATGAAAGACTCGCTTCGCCTCTTTGCACCGATTGTACATGATGTGGTAGAAACCGCTGATAAAAAGAAGATGCATTACCAAAAGGAATATGTCCTTGATGATGAGGAATTCAAGCTTCGAAAAGAGTATGCCCTCTCTGGAAATAACAATGTCCGCCTTGATCGTGGCCGGATGCTGAAGCTTGTAATTCCAACAGGACACTTCGATAGCTTGACCGATCTGACGATCCGGCCATTTGACACGCTTCCTTTTATCAATATGAAGGTTTTGTATGCTGCTGACCTTCCGCTGAATAGCTTTACTGAGATTACCGATGGTGCCGTAAAGCTGAAGAAATCCTTCAACACACGCATTTCCGGACAGGATCAGGAGATCGACCGGGGACGGCTTGCTGCATTTTCACTTGGGCTTCAGAACATGACCGAAATAACAGAACTGGAGGTAAGTAATGTTTGATTATGGAACTATCGATGATCTTTTAAAGAGCACAGAGCACATGGAGATCCTTCGAAATAATTCTCTGCAGGATGATGGCACCGATACCGTGAAAGGCGTTGACTGGTTTCAGTACAAAGGAAAAACAGCCTCTACTCTTTACGTCAGCGGCAACTCCTGGATCGGCTTTGGTGAGAATACGGAGCAGCTGAAAATCGTCCGCAGGGATACCGATCTTATGACACTTCGAAGAGAAGAAGGCACGGTCTGGGGAACCTTCAAGTTCCTTCATATCCGCTGGGAAGGCTACTCCGTACACGGCAATCGAATCGATGCCACTCGGATGGTCTGGGATGCAATTCTTTTCGATACCGGAGAAATCTGTGTCTCCTTTGACACCATCCCAACCAACAGCAGTTACCTGGCAGATTCCAGTCTGGTTACCGGGGATGGAACGATTCCCTTTACGGCCCTTACCGGAAAGATCATCTCTTTTAAACCAAAGGACGAATCCGGAAATGGCTTTGAATATGTGGATCATGCGCCTGCTTTTCTTGATCCATACAATCGAAGGTATCTCATTTCGGATGCCGATGGCGCACTGTATACCGTAGGAGAAAATGCTCTTATTAAACTGGAGGAAACCAACCTCACAGCAGAGCTTTTTGAGACGCGTGGTGTACAGGATATCCCGGATGGAAAGCTTCTCATCACGCTGCATGATCCAACCATTCTTTACTGGCATGATTCCGAGAATATCTTCCCGGACATGAAGGTAAGCTACACAGGAGTACCAATTCCACAGGTGCTTTATTCCGAAAACATCGATATGTCAGATTCCACGATTCTTGGCATTGAAAAGGTAACGGCTGACTGCTCGGACGAGGTGCTGTTTGCTGTCTCCTTTGATGATGGAGCAAGCTGGTGGAGCTGCATCAATGCAGTGTGGGCAAAGCTGTCCGAGGAGAAATCCGGAATGTTGAAGATTGCTCTCGAAGCCATCAGTGTGGATTCCTGGGCGGAGAAAGCAACTACCGGACAGCTAAAATATCGCTTTATCATCAGCGGTGCAAATGGCTTTGTCAGATCCATCACAACCGACTATTTGAATACGGAGGAATAACGATGCTGAAAGGAAAAAGTGTAATCGAACTTACAGATGTCCATACCGGCAAAAAAGAATGCTATGAAGACACAAACCTGGTGACGGAAGCCGCGATGGATGTTCTAAACTGCAACATTAAAGGAATGCTTTATAACAACACCGCATTTAATGGATCCAATGGGGATGATTGGATGCTTCCGCTTAAGAAAAATATCATGGGCGGCATCCTGTTGTATCAGAATGCACTTGAAGAACGAGCAGACAATATCTACGCTCCGCTGAATAATCCGCTGATCGGCTATGCTTCGGATGATGCCAATAATACAGAGGATATCCGGCGAGGCAGTCGGAATCTCACCGAGAGCAAGGAAGTGGATGGCGGGTACCGCTTTGTCTGGGACTTTGCTACTTCACAGGCAAATGGAACGATTTCTGCTATCTGCCTTTCCAATACGCTGGCCGGAAAAGGAACTCAGTATGCCGGTAACTACATGGTCAGAATTGGTTACTGGTCAACAAATGTTCAGGATAAATATAAGCCTTACTGCATGCGCGGAAACAAGCGCGTTTATATTGGTGAAGGTTATCGCCTGGAAATGACCACTTACAATAACTCTACGCAGGCCACGCTTCGAAAGATTCATGATGATTATCTTCATGCAGCGCTCGTTGATCGGCCGCTGACAAGAATGATCACAGAGGCCGATGAGGAAACCACGATTGAGCTGAACCATTACCCTTCCTACTGCCGCTACATTGGAGGACAGAAGGATGGAACGGAGGAACCATATAACGATAATTCTGAAATCTGGAACTACCTGTATCATGGCGCTGATGGAAAATGGTATGGATTAGTCAGGCGAGAAAATCGTAAATATAGTCACACCAGCGGCAACACGGATTACTACACTCACCTGGATTACGAGTGGTACATGGACTGTATTGATGGCAATAAATGCACCACGCAGAAAATCGTAGCTCCAAGTGGAATCAATGAATTCTACAGCTTTGGTATGAGCGGAAAATGGCTCATGTGCTATACGGGCAATCAGGTGTATCGCATTGATACCACAAACGTTGCAAACATTGAGCTGGTACCGAATATCACCTATGTCTCGTCAACCATGTGGACCTATATCGTAGATGATGACATCGTGATCAACGGCTGGTATTTTCTGAACGGCGAGCCAAAGCTCTATGTACGAGATGCGCCAGATGCAAGCTACGCATCCTGGGGAAGAAATCAGATGGCACGGTATAAAACATATGCACTTCGCGAATGGATTTTTCGGTCGAATGTCTACAGTCTGTACCGGGAGCTGTTCTTGATTACTCCCTACCTTGCCACCATCAATAATCTCGGCACTCCGGTCATCAAGACCGCAGATAAGACCATGAAAATCACATACATCATTACAGAGGAATGATGGAAATCTACGCTAATCAACAGGTCCCAAATAAGCATCATAGTTATTAAAGAACCCTGGGTCGAAGGCTTCGAGTGTTTCTTCAAGAGTCTCTTTATTAGAGAGCGTATGAAGAATCGTTTCGGGCTTTTTCTTTTTGCTCCAAAGTACGATAAGTGCCAACACATGGTTTCTGCCATCGAGGTAACCAATATTATATGCATTTTCTAATGCGTTCATTATAAAACCCTCCGTATCCGAAGATAGCATAGAACACGGAACGAGGCCCGTCCATTCACTGGACGGTATAGAAGTATATATCTGTAATAAAGTTAGGCTCTTTGCACTGAAAAATGTGCAAGGAGCTTTTTTAAAGGAGGAACAACATCATGAAAGAATTCTGGAACACGATTCAATTTGTATTTGCGGCAGTCGGAGGTTGGCTTGGCTACTTCCTTGGCGGCTGTGACGGTCTGCTTTACGCACTGCTTGCCTTTGTGGTGATCGACTATATCACCGGGGTAATGTGTGCCATTGCTGACAAGAACCTCTCCAGCGAGGTCGGCTTCAAGGGCATCTGCCGAAAGGTGCTCATCTTCCTGCTGGTCGGAATTGCAAACGTCCTTGATGTGCAGGTCATCGGTACCGGCAGTGTGCTTCGTACAGCTGTGATCTTTTTCTATATTTCCAATGAAGGTGTGAGCCTTCTGGAGAACGCAGCTCATCTTGGCCTGCCTGTTCCGGAGAAAATCAAAATCGTATTAGAGCAACTCCACGACAGAGCGGAAAGCGAGGATAAGTAATATGGAATATACAAATAGTTCTCTGGTGTCCTACACCAAGCTTAGTCCAAACCACTCCGGGCAGCGTACACACAGCATTGACCGCATCACGCCGCACTGCGTGGTAGGTCAGCTTTCCTGCGAGAGCATCTGTGGATGCTTTACCAGTCCGTCCAGACAGGCAAGCTGTAATTACGGCATTGGCAAAGACGGCAGAGTTTCGCTCTGCGTGGAGGAGAAGAACCGCAGCTGGTGTTCTTCTTCCAACGGCAATGACCAGCGTGCCGTCACCATCGAGTGCGCCAGCGATATGTCTGAGCCGTATGCGATGAACAGCATAGTTTACGATTCCCTCGTAAAGCTCTGCACCGACATCTGTAAGCGAAACGGAAAGAAAAAGCTCCTGTGGCTTGATGACAAGACGAAAACGCTGAACTACACACCGAAGTCTGATGAGATGGTGCTGACGGTGCATCGGTGGTTTGCGAATAAAAGCTGCCCCGGCAACTGGCTCTATGCAAGGCTTGGTGATCTGGCGGCGAAGGTAACAGCCAATCTTGGCAGCGGCACTGTTACACCATTTGCTCCGTCAACGGGATTTTATCGTGTGCGTAAGTCCTGGGCAGATGTAAAGTCGCAGAAGGGCGCATTCAAGAACCTGGATAATGCCAAAAAATGTGCCGACAATAACAACGGTTATGCCGTTTTTGATGCTAACGGCAAGCAGATCTATCCTGCGGCTGCGGCAAAGAAATCTGTGGACACCATTGCTCGTGAAGTGATTCAGGGCAAATGGGGAAACGGAGCAGAGAGAAAGCAGAAGCTGACAGCGGCAGGCTATGATTATTCTGCGATGCAGAAGCGTGTCAATGAACTGCTCAGATAACTGAATAAGTGCACAGCAGCAATGCCCATCGAGGAGTTGATTCCTTGGTGGGCATTATTTTTTGGCCTTTCAGTTCTTAAAGCGTGACCTTTTGTCCTTTCACCAGTAGAGGGCAGACAACACGATACGCACCCTCGGAACGGAGGTCACAGCATGACAGAATCACAGAAACAGCAGATCATATCCTTTCGCAGACAGGGTATCGGATATTTGAAAATAGCACAGGAACTTGGCATTTCACAGAATACGGTAAAGTCATACTGCCGCAGGAATAATTTGACAAAGCCGACTGAGATTACAGAAATTCCAAAACAGGCAAACGAAACGGAGCATTTCTGTCTGCAGTGCGGTGTGGCAGTGCCGCAGGACAGCAAACGAAAGCTGAAAAAGTTCTGCTCAGATCAATGTCGTATGAAGTGGTGGAATTCTCACCGGGAGCTGGTTCAGCATAAAAAAGCCGCAGAGACGGAATGCCCAAACTGTCATAAACGCTTTGCAGCTGTCAGCGGCAGAAAATACTGCTCCCACAGCTGTTATATTGCTCATAGATTTGGTGGCGGCGATGAGTAAAGAACGGATGACGAGAGAAAAGCTGTATCAGACTACCATGAGCATAGCAAGAAAGATGCTGAAAAACAGCCTGATATCGAAGGAAGAATACGCCGTAATTGATACAAAAATGCAGGAAAAATACCAGCCAACTTTGGGTACATTATTTGCCGACATTGACTTGCTATAACCGGCGTTCAGAGTGATATATAGTAGCGAAAGGAGTTGATTTTGTGCGAAAAATAAGCAAAATAGAGCCGACCATGCCAGCTGTTGCAGCAAAGAAAAAGGTTGCTGGCTATGCACGAATTTCGATGGAATCCGAGAGGATGCACCATTCCCTTTCCGCACAGATCAGTTACTATAATGCACTGATACAGAAAAAGTCGGAATGGGAATTTGCAGGGGTATATGCTGACGATGGCATCAGCGGGACCGGTACAGCCAAACGATCGGAGTTCCTTCGTATGATTGCCGACTGCGAAGCAGGAAAGATTGATATTATCCTCACCAAATCCATACAGCGTTTTGCAAGAAATACTGTTGACCTTCTGGAAACGGTCAGACATTTAAAGGACATCGGCGTGGAAGTGAGATTTGAAAAGGAAAATATCAATTCCATGAGTGGTGACGGAGAGTTGATGCTCTCCATCCTTGCATCCTTTGCACAGGAAGAAAGCCGTTCTATTTCCGAAAATGTGAAGTGGGGTACGAGAAAACGCTTTGAACAGGGCATTCCGAATGGACGCTTCCAAATCTATGGATACCGCTGGGAAGGCGATCATCTTGTAGTCGAGCCGGAGGAAGCAGAAATCGTGAAAATGATTTTTGATGATTTCCTGAATGGACTATCAGCAGAAAGCACCGAAAAGAAACTGGAGCAGATGGGTGTTAAGTCCTATAAAGGACAGCATTTCAGCAATACATCCATCAGACAGATTTTGAGCAATGTTACTTACACCGGAAACCTGCTTTTTCAGAAGGAATATGTTTCAGACCCTATCACGGGAAAATCCAAAATCAATCGTGGAGAGCTGCCGCAATACTGGGTTGAAAACACACATGAAGCAATTATTCCGCTGGAGACATACCGAGCTGTTCAGGAGGAACGTAAGCGGCGCAGAGAGCTTGGGGTGTTTGCCAACTGGAGCATAAACACCTCGTGCTTTACAAGTAAAATCAAATGTGGGAACTGTGGTGTAAGCTATAGAAGAAGCGGCAAGCGACAGCGAAAAGACAAAAACGAAGTCTATTACGTTTGGGTATGCCAGACTTATGACAGAAAAGGAAAAGCCGCCTGTCCTTCTAAGACGATACCGGAGATAAAGCTGAAAGCTGTTTGTGCCGAGATACTGGGGCTTAAGGAATTTGATGAGACGATATTCTCTGAGAAGGTAGAGCAGATCACAGTTATCGGAGACGATACACTTGAGTTTCATTTTACCGATGGTACGATACAACAGAAAAAATGGTCATCTACAGCCAAAACCGACTGGTGGACAGCAGAACGCAGGAAAGAATGGGGCGAAAGACATAAAAACAAATCCACCAATCCAAATCGGTCCCGTTACAAAGCATTCACTGGATTCATAAAATGCGGAAACTGCGGTGAAAATTATCGCAGTCAGGGAACAACATACGCTGATGGTACAAAAAATCGATACTGGAGATGCTGCAAATCCTGTGGAAATACAGGAATCAAGCAGTCTACTATGGAAACGCTCGTCAGTGAAGTGTTGGGGTTAGATACGTTTTCGGAAGAACGGATGGATGTGCAAATAGAAAAGGCTGTCATTAAGGATGGCACGGCCACATTCCATTTTAAGGATGGACATACCGAGTGCCAAAGCTATGAGGAAAAGAAACGAGGAGTTCCTCACACGGAAGAATACAAACAGCACATGCGTCAGCTGATGAAGGAACGCTGGACACCGGAAGTGAAACGGCAGATGAGTGAGAGCATGAAAAATCTCAGGAAGGAGCGTGGAAAAGCATGGCAAAAAGAAAAGTAACCACGATTCCTGCCACCATCAATAAGTTCACTGCAAAGCCTGTGGACAGTAAGAAAAAACGCAGGGTGGCAGGATATGCCCGCGTCAGTACTGACCATGAGGATCAGCAGACCAGCTACGAGGCACAGGTGGATTATTACACGAATTATATCAAAGGAAGAGATGACTGGGAGTTCGCAGGACTATATTCAGACGAGGGAATCAGTGCCACCAACACAAAGCACCGAGATGGATTCAACCAGATGATTGCCGATGCCCTGGCAGGAAAGATTGACCTTATCATTACAAAATCGGTCAGCCGATTTGCAAGAAATACGGTGGATTCCCTCTCGACTATCCGAAAATTGAAGGAACACAACATCGAATGTTATTTTGAAAAGGAAAATATATGGACCTTCGACAGCAAGGGAGAATTGCTTCTTACGATCATGAGTTCCCTTGCACAGGAAGAAAGCCGTTCAATTTCGGAGAATGTCACATGGGGACACAGGAAGCGTTTTGCAGACGGAAAGGTCAGCTTTGCTTACAGCCGTTTCCTTGGATATGAGAAAGGCCCGGACGGAACGATTGTAGTGGTGCCGGAGCAGGCAAAAACGGTAAGGCTGATTTATAAGCTGTTCCTAGACGGCATGACCATGCATACCATTGCCGGAGAACTTACCAAACGCGGCATCAAGACACCCGGCGGCAAGGATAAATGGAATCAGTCAACGGTGCGGAGTATTCTTACCAATGAAAAATACAAGGGTGATGCTCTGCTGCAGAAATCCTACACAGTAGATTTTCTGACGAAGAAGACGAAAACCAATGAAGGCGAAGTGCCGCAGTATTATGTAGAAAATAACCACGAGGCAATTATTGATCCGCAGATTTTTGAATTGGTGCAGGCTGAAATTGCAAAGCGAAATAAAGGGAAAGAACGCTACAGCGGAGTCAGCATTTTCTCTACTAAAGTGCAGTGTGCGGAATGCGGCGGCTGGTATGGTTCCAAGGTGTGGCATTCCAATGACAAGTACCGCCGCATCATCTACCAGTGCAATAACAAATTCCGAAATAAGACGGGCTGTTCAACTCCGCACCTGACGGAGTATGAAATCAGGGAATATTTTATAAAGGCTATAAACCGATTGATTACCGAGAAGGATGAGATCATTGCCAACACAGAAATGATACGAAAGATGCTCTGCGATAATTCTGAACTGGAAGCCAAGCGTGATGCCCTGCAGGAGGAAATCGCTGTGACGGTTGAACTTACGCAGAATGCGGTAGCAGAGAACGCACGAGTGGCACAAGACCAGGATGATTACAATAAACGCTACAACGCCTTGGTGGAACGCTATGACAGGCTGAAAGCACAGTACGATGAAGTCAGCACCGCAATTTCTGACAATGAAGCAAGGTATGAACAGATGGGCAGATTCATCACAGTCCTGAAAGACCAGGAAGGCGTTATCACAGAATTTGACGATGCCCTTTGGAGCAGTCTGGTGGAGAAAATTGTAGTAAAAAGCAAGGAAGATGTGACGGTGGTATTCAAAGATGGCACCGAAATGAAAGCAGAATAAGATATAAAGCAGATACGACACTCAGGATTTATGTCCTGGGTGTTTTTGCTATGTGTACAAAGGTCAGTTGTAAAAGCTAATTCCAGTTTGTAAGACTAAATTCCACCTTGTAGGAGTAAATTCCACGGGGTGGAGTTTTTTTGTGCCGAAAAAGAGCGGAAACGATGGAAAAATCGGAGAAACGCCGCTATACTTACAGAAAAGTCGGAAAAATGCGTATAAAAATGAGAAGTCGAGTTCACATTTTCTTGTTTGGAGTTAGTGAATTCCACCCTGTTTAGGAGATATAGGAGTCATCGAATGCGTTATGTTCCGGCTTTTCTTCTTTTGAAAAGGAAGTTTCTGCTTACGCAGAAACTCTGATCTAAAGTGACTAAAATTTTTGCTTAGTACAATTTCAGGTTCACTGGGCTCTGCCCAGACCCGTCCTCGCCGGAAGCAGGGCAGCAACTCGTTTGCTGCTCATGCGGGAGGATGTGGTTCGTCACTCCGTCAAGAGCTGCTCGGGCGCGCAGCGCCCAGCGTACTGTCTCTTGACTTCGTTCCGACCTTTACGTTTTGTTAATCATGACGGTTTAGTAATGAAGGCTTCAAAACGATGTCGTTTGGAGCAATCACAGAAAAGCGAAATTTTTCCAAAAGCGCTTTTCCGTAATAAAACTCCATCAGAGAATACGGAGGCTTGTTTCCAAGCTCAGGACGACTGTATGAATTGATGTGGTTCATCATCCGGTCGATCTGGTCTTGTGAATAGGGACCGATATCAGTGCCTTTCGGTATAACTCTCCGAATAAACTCATGGTTGTTTTCGCACGCACCTTTTTCGTGTGGCGCAGAAGGATTGCAGTAAAACACCCTTGAACGCAGTTCGCCATCTGGACCGTATTCCAATGCAGTAGGGTTTGAGAATTCACTGCCGTTATCCGCTAACAGGACAGGAAACAGCTGCATGTATAGTTCTTTGCCCAGCTTTTCGTACAGGTCGTTGAAGATCTCAATAACAGAGAATGAGTCATTTGCATCTCTGCGAAAAGCGAGTTGGAACTTCTGGCGGACGAAATGAATCGTCAGAAGTACGGCTCCGCCTTTTACTCCTTCAACGGAATCCAACTCTACGATAGGCAGTTCAGGATGCTCAAAGTGATAGATCTTGAAGTCCTCGTAGGTCCGCCCCACCCGACAGGCCTTGTCGACCTTTAATGGGACAGATATCGCCTTCCGAGGTCTGAATCTTACCTTCCGTGGAAGATCGATGTTTCTTGCACCTAAAACGCCACCGTCAACATACCGGTACATCGTCTTTAAACAGCGCGGAATCCGATCGGCGTTATTCACCATGACATGATGAATGGACTGACCGTTCTTCAGCAAAGGAGTGAAGACCAAGTCTAACAGCTCCTTCTCCTGGTCCGTAAGGTTAAAGCCGGATCTTGATTCGCTTCGTACAAGCTCATACTCACGCTGGGCGTCGTGAGCTATGTAGAGATGTTTTTCGAGTGTGCACGCATTCCGTTTAGGGCAGCCGTTACATACATACGGCGGTTTTTTGAGAAAAGAACATTCTTCCTTTACATAGTCCGGGCAAACGGAGGTGCACTTGCCGCAAAGGCTGCAGGTTTTCTTTTGCTTACGTGTGCACTCATCGCAAAGATCACCAGAATAGTGACAGTGGAATCTGTGGACGCAGTCGTTGAAGTTTCTGTACGGTGCGCCTTTCTTTACGAAACAAATGTGATTTCGAACTTCCTTGGAAATGGTGGTGCAGTCCTTCCCGACAAGGGCACCTATCTCTTTAAAGCTGGATCTGTTATTGAGCCCCTGCTCAATAACGCACCGGTCTGCCAGGACGAGATGTTTATTCTTGCTCATATGTTCCTCCAATGGAGCCGGAGGGAATACATCGATGAACCTGCAAAGAATAGCATTTGGAATTACTTAATTCCACTATGGCATTTGGAATAAGTAAGTTCCATCTTTGGAAGAAGAGGGGTGGAAGTTAGTTTGACAAGTCACTCTATGTGTACAAAGTGCAAATTTTGAGATGAGTAGATTGAAGTGAAAGCAAAGATGTGTTATAATATTATCCGATTAGTGTTATTTTACAAATTTCAGATGAGGTGATACGAATGCTGAAAAATAATATAGAAGTAGATGTAAAAATCAAGTGTATAGAAGCTGGAAAAACACAGGCACAGCTGGGAGAGATGATTGGTTCAACAGGACAATATGTAAATCGTATCATCAAAAAGGGTGATGGCGTTATTAATAAAACTTTTGTAGAGATGCTGGATGCTCTCGGTTATGATATTCAGCTCACATATGTAAAAAAAGAGGAGGCATAATCAATGGCATATGAGGCACCATTAACGATAGCAGAAGTCGTGAAGGATATTTCTGCTAATAAATATGTTCTCCCGTCAATTCAAAGAGAATTTGTATGGAGTACCGCACAAATTGAGAGACTTTTTGACAGTGTAATGCAGGACTATCCGTTTGGCGCATTTCTTTTTTGGGAACTGTCTAAGGATCAAAATACTCTCTATGACTTCTATTCCTTTTTGCAGAATTATCATGAGAAAACTGCACGGCATAATCCGAAGATAAACTTAACTGGAAATGACAACGTTATGGCTGTTTTGGATGGTCAGCAAAGATTGACATCTATTTATATTGGCTTAAAGGGAACTTATGCATTCAAAATGCCGTTTAAACAGTGGAAGAACAACTCTGCATTCCCGGAGAGAAAGCTTTATTTGAATATTGTTGAACAGGCGAAAGACGAAACGGATAAATATGAATTTTCATTTCTCACTGCTGATGAGGTGAAGAACGACACAGATCATTACTGGTTTGAAGTTGGAAAGATACTTGACATGACAGAATTAGGAGATGTCATGAATTATCTGATGCAAAATATAGCTTTTTCTGGTGCTTACACACAGGATCAGTGTATCTTTGCAAATGCGACATTATCGCAGCTTTTTAAGGTGATCCATACTCAGCCGAGCATCAGCTATTACAAAGTAAAATCAGAGGAACTGGACAAAGTTCTGCAAATTTTCATTCGCGTCAATAGCGGTGGTACAGTATTGAGTTACTCGGATTTGTTATTATCGATTGCTACAGCACAGTGGGAATCTTTAGATGCAAGGAAAGAAATCACAGAGTTTGTCGATTACATCAACACGATAGGTTCTGGCTTTAACGTAAACAAGGATTTCATTCTGAAGGCATCCTTGGTGTTGACTGGGTTTAGCGATATTGCTTTTAAGGTCGATAATTTCAACAAACAAAACATGCTCAAGATTGAGCAGAACTGGCAAACAATAAAAACATCTATTACTCAGGCATTTTTGCTTGTTTCAAGCTTTGGATTTTCAAGAGACAGCTTGAAATCCAATAATGCTGTTATTCCGATTGCATATTATCTTATGATGATTGGTAATCCGAGCAATTTCGAGGTTTCTTCTAATACGGTTAATAACAGGAAGAAAATCAAGAAATGGCTAACAATGTCCCTGATAAAAAGGGCATTTGGCGGACAGGCAGACAGCATTCTTCGTCCTCTGCGCGAGGTCATCAAAGCGAATGGAAACAAGGAATTTCCGCTGGATGAAATTATCAACAGACTGCGTGGAACCAGTAAAACAATTGTATTTACGGAGGATGATATTGAGGCTCTGTTAGAGCTTCAATATGGTAGAGCAGATACGTTGATGGTTTTGATGATGCTGTATCCTTCTTTGGATTACAACAACAAGTTCCATATAGACCACATCTATCCCAAGAGCAAGTTTACTAAGACATCTCTGCTGAAGAAGGGAATTGCGCAGGATAAAGTCGAAGAATACATGAATCATGTGAATGATATCAGTAACCTTCAGCTCTTAGCGGCAATTCCGAATATTGAAAAACAGGACAAGGATTTTGAAGAATGGTTTGCAGAGATATGCCCGACAGATACAGATAAAATCCAGTATCGCAAAATAAATTATCTGCCGGAAATGCAGTATAGTTACGATGAGTTTTTGCAATTTGTTTCAGACAGAAGAAAAAAGATAAAGAATCAGCTGAAGGTCGAATTGATGTAAATGCGAGGTGAATGTCGTGTATGAGAGCCTAACTAAATATTTGCTGGAGTTTCCTGGTGATGAAAAGGGTATGTGGATCATTGACAATGAGAATGACGGAACACCAGAGCATCCTATACAAATGCCTTATGTGAATTATTCTGGACTGGTCAGGGACTTTACTGATGATGTCTATTCTTTCGTGGACAAGCACGAAGAAATGGAGTTACGCAGCTATGCAGAAATCCTTAAAGAAAATGGCATCGAATGGGGCATGGATTCAATGTCAACAGCGGTAGTTGAAAATCTTGATGCAAAATGTGTATTTGCCATGATTCTTGGAGCTGTCCGTGCAGAACGTTTTTGTGATGGGGCATTGCTTGGATTCTTTGCGAATGGATCTGTTATACGATGGCTTGAAAGACTGAAAGCATTGGACACGGATGGAGAGAATGTCGCTGCAAAATAGAAGGAGGAAGCTGTGAAGAATCTACCAAAAAGATATGTGAGCGAAGATGCAGTCAAGCGTGCTTTAAAGATTGATTCGTTTCGCAACCTATCAAAAGATAAAGTGATGCAATTTGCATCTATGATTCCTTACATGGATAAAGATGTTGCCATTGCCATTATAAATCAATTTCCGGTATATGCGGATTTTGGAAAGATTGCTATAGAACGATACACAGAAGTGTGTAATAGCATCTTAGAAAATAATAAAGAGAGTCAAGCATCAGTTGTCAAGGGGTATCAAACCATTCTTGATGCTTTGGCGAAAAGAATGGAAAAGGAAGAGATTTCTGATCAGGAACGACAGTCAATTACTGTTGATATGATTGCTGTAGCCGATAAAATAGCAGAAGCGGATTTGAACAATAAGAAATTTCTCGACAGAATGGGAAACAAAATTCTGATGGGCATAGGTATTGTGATTGCTGCGGTAGGTGCGGGTATTGGAATCAATTCGGCTTTTGGGAATAATTCCTCTTTGCCGGAGATTCAGGATGATGAAGACGAAGAATAAAAGCTGACGAATTTTCTGAGAAAGGAGGTGCCGCCGATGTACGCACAAAAGCTATCGTTCGATTATGCACACACCTTGCACACTGTGCGTATCGTTCATAATGCACACAGTGTTCATCGTTCACGAGTACAAAAGGGGCAATCGTGTGATTGTATCAATTTTGTAAGGGCAACCGA
>NZ_JBKEIS010000066.1:0-511 GCF_046365365.1 Oribacterium sp. P9
TAGCCGTCTTCGCGACTTCAGGGCCTTTTTCCTTGATGACCGGCACAACTTTAGGGGCCGCTGCCTTGACAACCAATGCGCCTGTTCCAAGAACCCCTACCGCTGCTGTTCCCTTTTCCTTCGCTTGTGCGCGGTGGTATTCGCAAACGGGCATCCTTGTGCCTTCGGGAAGCTCTTTCTTGCAGATGATGCACTTACTCATCGGTTGCCTCCTCGTTCGCTTCTTCACCCGACGGGAGCTCCTTGGGTTCCTCGGGAGGTTCGAGTTCCATCGCCTTGACGGATTTTGCAATGGCGTGGAAACCGCCAATAATATGCTCGTGTCTTTCGCTGCTGAAGCTGTCTATTTGCAACAGGGTTTGCTTGTTGTCAAGTTTGTTCGAGAGGACGAAACCTTTGAATTGCTCAAGGGATAGCCTTGCTGCATCTTCTTCGCCAAGCAGGCTGTAGGCAGCGTATTCTGTGCGCGACATCATGGCGATGGCGGTAAGCGCGGTCATAGCGTTATTTC
>NZ_JBKEIS010000067.1:0-511 GCF_046365365.1 Oribacterium sp. P9
CAACTTGTAGGCCTACTGTTCTTTGCCTTATTCCCAACTTTTCCTATGTACGCTGTGAGCCCCTTTAACGACTGTATAGCACTTGCGGCTTTTGTTGTGTGGGCCATTTACTTCGCCGAGGCGATTCGAACTAAGGGCACCTCCCTCCAATCCGGCAAAATGATTATTTTGCTTGTGCTTTGGGGGACAATTGCATCACTGATGAAAAAACCGAACGCCTTCATTATCATCGCCTGTGCCGTCGTTCTTGTAGTCTTTGAACGCGAGCATATTGCGGCAATACTCGTGCAGGGATTTGCCCCTGCTTTCATCTGCCTTTTTCTCGTCCCCGCTATTGTATACAATCCCTTGAACGTACTTCCTGGCGATAAGGGCGAGTACCTGGGCACGTTTTTCCAGCAAACAGTTGCTTATGCGCTGAATCATGGGGGGATCCCCGACTCGGACAGGGAGGTCATCGATAAAATTCTTGACCTTGACGAAGCGGTCAACCACTACAACGCCATAACAT
>NZ_JBKEIS010000017.1:0-43412 GCF_046365365.1 Oribacterium sp. P9
ACTCAGCGATTGCAGAGGGCCTAGTGCCGCTTAGGGTCCCCGGCTTAGATTGAACCGGTCTCGTAGTACTGTGCCTCCGTTGTCGTCCCGCCGGGCCCCCTGTCTGAACGGTCACGCTGCGGCGTGCCGCCCGGCGACGAAGCCGGAGGCCCAGGCCCACTGGAGGTTGTAGCCGCCGCAGATGCCGTCGATGTCGAGGACTTCACCGGCGAAGTAGAGGCCCGGGACGAGACGGGAAGCCATGGTGCCCGGATCAACCTCCGTCGTGTCGACACCACCGGCCACGACCTGTGCCTGCAGGAAGCCGTTCATCTCGACACACTCTGCCTTGAAGCGAACACTGAGGGATGCGAGGCTTCGAAGCTGCTTCTCACTGAGCTCCGCGACCGGAAGCTCTGGACGCACGCTCGCCATCCGAAGCAGAAGCTGCCCAAGCTTCTGGTGCAGCAGCCCCGTAAAGAAGCTCTCCATCTTCCGCCCCGCGAGCCGCTCCTGCCGCTGCCGGTACAGCTGAACCGCGAGGTCCTTCGGGTCCTCTGCCTTTGCAGCACAGCACGACACCTCTGCTCGCGCATTCTGCGCATTTTTTGCCGCCGATACTTCGATCGTCGAAATCCCAGAAGCCGAAGACGCTCGTTTCGAATTTCGTACTGCTGCACCTGCTTCTGTGAATCCCGGCAGGAAATTGATGTAGACCGCGGCCTTCTTCCCCTCCTGCAGCGCATACGCCGCATAACGGGACAGCTGGAACACCGGGATGCCCGAGATCCCATAATCGACGAGCTGAAGCTCCCCGGCCTCACGGTCGACACTGTGCCCGTCGATCACCAGCTCGAGCGCCGCCTCTGTACGGATCCCGGCGAGTGCCCGAAACGCATCTCCGGCGCAGCGGATCCCGCAGAGTGCCGGCACATACGGCACGATGGTATGCCCCAGCTTCCGCGCGATGAAGTATCCGTCCCCGTTCGAGCCCGTCTTCGGTGCCGCCTTCGAACCCGCCGCGAGGATCACTCGATCTGCCTTCACCGTCGCATCCGTACACTGAATCATAAAATATCCCGCATCTTTCTCGATGCGCTGAATATTCTTCACCTCCGCGTTATAGTGCACCTTTACCGACAGACGGTGAAGCTCCTCCCGGAGCGCATCCACGACAGCACTCGCCTGATCCGAATTCGGATAGACATAGCTTCCACGGAAACGCGGCTCCACCCCGATCGCACGGAACCAGTCCAGCACCGCCTCCGGCGGCAGCGCATCCAGCGCCGGTGCCGCAAACTCCGGATGAAAGCCCCGGAACTTCCCACCGATCCGATCACTCATATCGAGATTCGTGTAATTGCAGCGCCCGTTGCCCGTCATCGCCAGCTTCTTCCCCAGCTGCGGATTCTTCTCGATCAGCGTCACGATCGCACCGGCCCGCGCCGCCTCGATCGCCGCCATCATCCCGGCAGCACCACCACCGATCACCGCCACTGTCGTCTTCCTGTTTTCATTTCTCTTACTTTCCATACTGAACGCTCCTAAAACTTGAGTGGAAGCCATACATAGACACCGAAAAACGCCATACAATCAAGGCCCCCTGTGGACTGACTGCAGGAGCCATACGAAGAGATCGTGAAAAATCAAGTCGGGTTCCCTTAGCGGCACTTGGTGTTATCTCTCCTTGGAACCCTCTGCAACGCTGAGTTTTCATAAAGAAAACTCAGTGATTGCAGAGGGCCTAGTGCCGCTTAGGGAGCTCGACTTAGAGTTTTCCGAGCTCGCAGTACTGTGCTTCTGCAGCCAGCCCACAGGGGGCCTTAATAATGTGATTTTTCCGGCCTCGAAGTACTGTGTTTCTACAGGCTGCCCACCGGGGCCTGTTAAATTACGAAACAAAGCGCTTCAGCCGTCCACCCATCGGCATATGATCCAGATCCTCACGCGTAAACGCATGCATCGCCAGTAACATACCGAAGTACAGCACGATCGCCACGATCACCGCCGGCACCACCATCAGCACCGAGCCGATCCGCGAGTACTTCTCTGCCTCCGGCAGCACGATCCGCACCCCGGTTGAAATTGCGAAGGCCACGATGCCCATCACCACACTCGCGATGGCCGGCATCACATAGGTCTTCGCCACACCCTGGCGGAAACGCACGTGCTTCCGGATCGCCAGCTGGTTCAGGAAGCACATCATGAACGCAAAGAGGATGTTTGAGATCACGACCGCATATACGCCCATGCCCGTCATCAGGAGAAGCAGCAGGCAGACCACGTGGAACACGAGGGAAATCAGCGCATTCACCAGCGGCACATTCAGGTGTCCGAGTCCCTGCAGGATCGCATTACTGATGGTACTGAGACTGTAGAACGCGACGGCCAGCGAACCGATCCGTGTCAGCATGATGAGCATCGCGACATGCTTTCCAGGGAACAGCATGCGACAGATCGGATCCGCCAGCGCGCAGAGCCCCACCGTCGACGGAATCGCGATCAGCATCGTGAAGCGGATACTGTAGCGCACACGGGTCACCGTATCGCGCCGGTTATGCTCCGCGACCGCCCGCGTCAGACTCGGGATCAGTGACGATGACAGAGCATTGGCCAGGGCCACTGGAATATTAAAGAGGATGTGGTACTCGCCGAAGATGCCCCACTGCGTGACGATCTCGTCGCCGTGGCCGAGCTTCGCCATCACGTTTCCGAAGATGGCGTCGTCCATGACGGAGGAAATGTTGTAGACCGTCGAGGAAATGAGGATCGGGAGCATCGTGCCGAGCAGCAGGAAACCGATGGAGGCATAGCTGTCGACCTCACTCGTATCCTCGCGCATATCCCGGCGCATCGCCGGCACCTGGCTGAGGAAGAGGATCACGAAAAACAGCAGCGCCGTCAGCGCACCCGCACCGGTACCGATCGCACCACCCGCGGCACCGAAGGCATAGCTGTACTCCTCACTCTGGTAGAGGACGTTCGCCGTCTCTCCGCGGTGAAACAGGATGCTCGCGGCGAGCACCGAGATGGCAGCATTGACGATCTGCTCGAGAATCTGAGAGATCGCCGTCGGCACCATGTTGCCGCTGCCCTGGAAGTAGCCGCGCAGGATACCGAGGTAGGCCATGAGCCAGACCGTCGGCGCCAGCGCACGCAGCGCGAAGGAGCAGAACGGCTTCTTCAGGAAGACCTCGGCGATGGCATCTGCACCGAACCAGAGGACACCGCACATCGCGGCACCGGCGATCGTCGCGTAGAAAAAGGCGGCACGAAGCACGCGAGCGGTATTTCGGTACTGCCGGTTCACGAGGTTCGCCGATACGATCTTCGACACCGCGGTCGGCATGGAAAAGCTGCTGAGGATCAGCAGGAGTGTATAGATACTGAAGGCACTGGTGTAGTAGCCGTTTCCTTCATCGCCGATGATTGCCGTGAGCGGCACCCGGTACACCATACCGATGATGCGCACGATGATGCTCGCGATGGCGAGGAGGGAGCCCTGCACGATGAAGTTGTTCCGGCGGTTCTGCCGCTGCTGCTCACCGGCGGTCCGCTGCACGCGCACGCTCTGCGGGTTCACCTGCCGACGCGTCGATGGACGTCTGGATGGTCGTTCATTCATCTGAAGTAGCCCCTTCCTTCCAGAATCTCCTTCTGGCGACGCTCCATCTCGATGCGCTCCTCGTCCTCCATGTGGTCATAGCCGAAGAGGTGCAGTATGCTGTGGGCCACGAGAAAGGCCAGCTCCCGACGCTCCGGATGACCATACTCTGCTGCCTGCGACGCGATGCGGTCCTGATTCAGCACGATATCCCCGAGCAGCAGCTCTCCACTGTCGGGATTGAAGATATCGTCATCGTCCTCGTCGATCGCGTCGAAATCGGCCGGGCGCGCCCAGTCGACCATCGGATAGGACAGCACATCCGTCGGCCGGTCGATCCCGCGGGTCTCGCGGTTCAGCTCGTGGATCCCGTCGTCGTCCGTGATCATCACGCTGAGCTCACACTCATACGGACAGTGCTCATACTCGATCGCCGCCGCGATGATGTCCCGGATGATCGCCTCGAAATCGAGATCCAGCTTCTTCTCTGTATCAAAATCGATATTAATCGTCATAGCTTCCTTCCTCTCCCGCCTGACCAGTTCGAGAGCTCTTCTATATTCGGCCAATGCACATCTTATGCACCTGCCCGTGCGCCGTTCGACCAATGCAGATCTTGTGCACCCGCCCGCACACCGTTCGGCCAATGCAGACCTTATGTACCCGCCCTTACTCGCTGCGATGGCGGTTTTCGTTTCGATGCTCGCCGTAGCTTCGCGGACTCTGCATCGCCTGCGCGCGACGCGCACGCTTCGCCTCGTCCTTCTCGTAGGCGTTGACGATGCGCTGTACCAGCGGGTGACGGACGACGTCTGCGCTGGTCAGCTCAATGAAGGAGATGCCCTCCACGCCACGGAGGACGCGCATCGCGTCCTCGAGACCGGACTTCTTGCCCTCCTCGAGGTCCTTCTGCGTGAGGTCACCCGTGACGATGACCTTCGAGCCGAAGCCGATACGGGTAAGGAACATCTTCATCTGCGCCGGTGTCGTATTCTGTGCCTCATCGAGGATGATGTAGGCATTGTCCAGCGTACGTCCACGCATATAGGCGAGTGGTGCGACCTCGATGAGTCCCTTCTCGGCGTTCGCCTGGTACTGCTCGGCACCCATGATACTGTAGAGCGCGTCGTAGACCGGACGCATGTACGGATCCACCTTCGACTGGAGATCACCCGGCAGGAAGCCGAGCTTCTCACCGGCCTCGATCGCCGGACGGGTCAGGATGATGCGCTGCACCTCCTGCTGACGGAAGGCCGTGATGGCCATCGCCATGCCGAGGTAGGTCTTACCGGTACCCGCCGGACCGATGCCGAAGGTGATCATGTTCTCACGGATCGCATCCACGTAGTCCTTCTGGCCGAGGGTCTTCGGCTTGACCGGCTTGCCCAGTGCGGTGCGTGCGAGGATGTCCTTGTCGATCTCTACCATGTCGCTGCCCGAGCTCTTCTCGGAGAAGCTGAGAGAGATCGCATAATCTACGTTTTGCTCCGTCAGGTCGTTCCCGCGCTGGCTGAGCTCGAGAAGATTCTTCAGCACGGCTCTCGCCTTTTCGGTATCCCTCTCCTCACCGATGATTTTCAGAACGCCGTTTCGATCGATGATCGTGACATGAAAGCTACGCTCGATTTTCTTCAGGTTGCTGTCGAGAAGCCCGAGAACATTCTGCTCGTGCTCCATCGAGATATCAAAAATTGTTTCTACGCTTGCCAATGGCTTCCTCCTCGCCGCCCTTCGACGGTCTTTCGTGGACTATAATCACACTTCGGGCTACACGCCGCGGACGGCGTGTCTCTGCGCCAGCGTGACCCTATCCCGAATAATAAAATAAAAATACCAAAAAAGATAGCCCTAATTCATCACTGAATCAGGGCTACATGAATCATCTATTAAGAATCATCTATAATTAGTTGAACTTACGCTTTCTGGCCGCCTCAGACTTCTTCTTGCGTCTTACAGATGGCTTCTCGTAATGCTCTCTCTTGCGAATCTCCTGCTGGATGCCTGCCTTCGCGCAGTTTCTCTTGAATCTACGCAGTGCGCTGTCCAGAGACTCGTTCTCTTTTACGATAACATTTGACATGCTGAAACCCAAACCTCCCTTCGGGTGCAAACTTAATATGTAGTATAGCACATAAAATCGCTTCGTCAAGGAAATTCTTCAAATTTTCGTGACAAATCAGCTCAAATCATCACTTGATCTGCGCCTCGACAGCTGCAGAAGCGGCTGCGATCGCCTCATCGATCTTTGCAGCATCCTTACCACCGGCCTGTGCCATGTTCGGACGTCCGCCACCGCCGCCTCCGACGATCGGTGCGATCTGCTTGATGAGGTTACCGGCATGGGCACCGCTCTTCACAGCGCCATCGGTCGCCATGGCAACCATGGACACCTTGCCGTCCTTGTCGGAGATCAGGAGGATCACGCCCTCACCGAGCTTTGTCTTCAGATCATCGCCGAGATTACGAAGCTCGTTCATATCCACGCCGGATACGTGTGCACCGAGGAACTTCACGCCCTTGATCTCGACCACGGAATCCATGACGTTTCCGAGTGCGTTCTGCGCCTCCTTGCTCTTCAGGGCCTCATTCTCGCTGCGAAGCTCCTTCACTTCCTTCTGAAGGGACTGGATGTGTTCCTTCAGGGTCGCCGGCGTCGCCTTCACGAGCTCAGCGGCCGCGATCATCTCATGCTCGAGATTCTCGTAGTACTTACGAACATTGTCCCCGGTCAGTGCCTCGATACGACGCACACCGGCTGCAACACCGGTCTCGGACAGGATCTTGAACTGACCGATCTGCAGGGTGTTCTTCACATGGGTACCACCGCAGAGCTCGGTTGAGAAATCGCCCATGCGAACGACACGCACCTCTGCACCGTACTTCTCGCCGAAGAGCGCCATCGCACCGGACTTCTTCGCCTCCTCGAGGGTCATGACATCGGTACGAACCTCGAGACCCTCCTGGATCTTCTCGTTCACCATGTCCTCGACCTTCTGAAGCTCTTCTCTCGTCATCGCCTGGAAGTGTGAGAAGTCGAAACGGGTTCTGCCTGCATCCTGGAAGGAGCCGGCCTGCTCAACATGGGTACCGAGTACCTCACGCAGTGCCTTCTGAAGAAGGTGGGTCGCGCTGTGGTTACGGCAGGTCGCCATGTGATTCTTCTCGTCGACCTTCAGGGTCACGGTATCGCCGAGCTTCAGCATACCCTTGCGCATCACACCGATGTGGGCGATCTTGTTGCCGCCGACATGCTCCGTGGATGTCACCTCGAACGCGGCCTCGCTACCGAGCTCGATCACACCGGTATCACCGACCTGGCCACCCATGGTGCCATAGAACGGGGTCTCCGCCGTGATGATCGCGCCGTGCTCGCCATCGGAAAGTGCCTCTACGACGGCATCCTCTGCATCGGCATCGCCTGCTGCGAGGGAAACCATCGCCACGATCTTCGAATCCGCCTCAAGCTTGTCGTAGCCGACGAAGCTGCTTGCGATTGCCGGATCGAGCTCATCATATACGGTCGCTGCGTGGCCGCTGTAATCTGCCATCTTACCGGAAGCGAGACGATCGTTACGTGCCTGCTTCTTCTGGCTGTCCATCGCCTCCTGGAAGGCCGCCTCATCAACGGTGAAGCCCTTCTCCTCGAGGATCTCCTTCGTATTATCGAGCGGGAAGCCATAGGTATCATAAAGCTTGAACGCATCCTCGCCGGAAAGCTCATGCGCACCGCTTGCGGCGAGCTTCGCCTCCATCTCCTCGAGGATCGCCATGCCCTGCTCGTAGGTCTTCTCGAACTTCTCTTCCTCCGCCTTGATAACGCTCAGGATGAAGTCCTTCTTCTCTTCAAGCTCAGGATAACCGTCCTTCGAGGTCTCGATGACACGGCTTGCCAGCGTCGGCAGGAAGGAGCCACCGATGCCGAGCTTACGTCCATGACGTACGGCACGACGGATGATACGACGGAGTACATAGCCACGGCCGTTGTTGGACGGCATGATACCATCGGAGATCATGAAGGTCATCGCACGGGAGTGATCGGTCACGATACGTACCGATACGTCGCTCTCCTCGCAGCCCGGTGCCTCATACTTGACGCCACCGGCGAGCTCGCAGATGAGATCACGAAGATCCTTCAGCGTATCGACGTCGAAGATGGATCCTACATCCTGAACAGCGACGGCGAGACGCTCGAGCCCCATACCGGTATCGATGTTCTTCTGCGCGAGGTCACTGTAGTTTCCCTTACCATCATTGTTAAACTGAGAGAATACGACGTTCCAGACTTCCATGTAACGGTCGCCCTCGCCGCCCATAACGTCCTCCGGGCCGTTTCCGTACTTCTCACCACGATCATAGTAGATCTCGGTACATGGTCCGCAAGGTCCGGAGCCGTGCTCCCAGAAGTTGTCTTCCTTGCCGAACTTGTAGATGTGGTCCTCCGGGATATGCATCACATTCTTCCAGATGTCATACGCCTCCTGATCGTCTACATAGACAGACGGATACAGACGGTCCGGATCCAGGCCGACACGCTCGGTCAGAAACTCCCATGCCCATGGAATCGCTTCCTTCTTGAAGTAATCACCGAAAGAGAAGTTTCCGAGCATCTCAAAGAAGGTACCGTGGCGGGCTGTCTTACCAACATTCTCCAGGTCACCGGTACGGATGCACTTCTGGCAGGTGGTGACTCTGCGTCTCGGCGGAATCTCCTGTCCTGTAAACCATGGCTTCATCGGTGCCATTCCGGAATTGATAATGAGCAGTGAATTGTCATTATGCGGAACCAGTGAAAAACTGTTGATCCGTAAGCATCCCTTCTCCTCGAAGTAGCTCAGGAACAGCTCACGCAGCTCATTTACGCCTCTGTACTGCATTCTCGTTCTCTCCTTGCTTTGTTTCATATATAAGCCCTTTACGGGCATCTTAGACATTAACTCGTAAAATATAGCACAGCGCTCAGAAACTTGCAAGATAGGAGCGGTAATCCTTCAGGAGGTCGTAGCAGCGTTCGCGTGTGAGGGCGATCTCACGGCTCAGGTAATCGATGTTCTCCATCACGCTGAGCTTATCCTGGTCTAGCTCTTTCATGCACTCGTGGTTCCGCGAGATCAGAAACGCGCTCGCCGAGGCGATGTAGGCGTCCTTTTCGCTCTCTGTCATGTTCGCGGTGATGGCACGGCCGAGCGCCTCGAGCTCCCGGTTCCAGAGCTTCGCGATCGTCGTATAGTCCTCCTTCAGCGCACTCCCCTGCTGTTCGACGGCGGCGATGTCCTCGAGTGCCCGGATCTCGGCGAAGGCAGACTCGAACTGCGCGATCTGGTCGACAGACGCTTCCGCTGCCTCACTTTCCTGCACCGGCGTCGTCTCTGCAACGATCAGCTGCTCCCTCGTTTCGGAGGGAGCAGCTTCCGTCGTCACCATCGACGCATGGCGGATCAGCGCCTGATCAAGATAGATCCGAATCCCCAGGGTGATCGCCGCAAGGATCAGTACCAGAAGTGCAATCCCCCGGAGCATTCGGCTTGAAACATGTTTTCTCATCTGTATATCAGAAGCTCCCCGTATGGAGCTTTACGTCCTTTCTTTCTGACCCGGCCAATGCCTTCGACCCATACGTATATCCCTCCACCTGCAGGAATCACAGGCGGAGGGAACCGGTCATCATCGTATCCACTTATCATACAGGCTGAGCAGCTGGTTTGTAAAGCGTGCGAGGTCCTTATTGGCACCACCATAGTTTGCCTTGACGGCGGCCAACAGCTTCGTGTAGGCGGCCAGCAGGCGATCGTAGGCGGCATCGCTCGTCTTCTTCCGCTTCGAGGAGCCATCCTCCACCAGTACATACGTCGGCTTCTCGATCTTCTTCGGCTCTGCCACGGTCTCCCACTCATTCTTCAGGAGGTCGAAAACCGAACCGGAGTACGGACAGTTCACCGTGTAGTGGAGCTCGTCCTCGATCAGCTTCGAGAGTACCTCCATGCCGTCATCATTGCCATGCACGAGGAAGACACGGTCCGGCGCCTGCTCGTAGGCACGGATCCAGTTCATGAGGCCGAACTGATCCGCATGGCTCGACATATCGGCCATCTGCGCGATCTCCGCCTTTACCGCCACCTCCTCACCGAAGAGCTTCACGTGATCAGCACCATCTATCAGTGCCCGTCCCAGCGTTCCCTCCGCCTGATAGCCGGCGAAGACGATGGTCGACTCCGGACGCCAGAGATTGTACTTGATATGATGGCGGATACGACCGGCATCACACATGCCGGAGGCCGAGATGATCACCTTCGGGGTCTCATCGAAGTTGATGGCCTTCGACTCCTCGAGCGTGATGGCGAGGTTAAGTCCCCGGAAGGAAATCGGGTTGATACCTTTATCAACGATGGCACGCGTCTCATCATCGTAGCACTCATCGAGATTCTGCGAGAAGACATGCGTCGCATCGACCGCCAGTGGACTGTCGACATAGACCGGGAAGTTGTCATGCCCGACGATGAGATGCTCCTGCTTGATCTGGCGGAAAAGATACAGCAGCTCCTGCGTGCGGCCCACCGCAAACGCCGGCATCACGACATTGCCGCCCCGATCGAGGGTCCGCTGCGTGATGTTCAGGAGATCCTGCAGATGGTTGACCGTCGTATCGTGGAAGCGGGATCCATAGGTCGACTCCATCAGCACATAATCCGCCTCCTTGATGTACTCCGGATCCCGAATCAGCGGCTTATCAAAGTTTCCGATATCACCGGAGAACACGAGCTTCTTCGTAACGCCCTCTTCCGTCAGCCACATCTCGATGGATGCAGAACCGAGCAGATGACCCGCATCGATGAAACGTACACGAACGCCATCCCCGAGCTCGATCATCTCATGATAGTTCACCCCGCGGAAGTGCTGCAGCACATTCGCCGCATCCGTAAGATCATAGATCGGCTCCACCTCCGGCAGACCCGCACGACGCCCCTTCCGGTTCTTCCACTCACACTCCTGCATCTGGATATGCGCCGAGTCCCGCAGCATGATCTCCGACAGTGCCTGCGTCGCCTTCGTCGTCAGCACCGTCCCGTTGAAGCCCTTCTTATAGGCCATCGGGATCATCCCCGCATGATCGATATGCGCATGCGTCAGAAGGATGTAGTCGACCTCCGAATACTTGATCGGCAGCGGCGCATTCTCATAGTAATTTCGCCCCTGCTCCATACCACAGTCCACCAGAATCCTGAGCCCCGCTGCCTCTACATAATGCAGCGACCCCGTCACCTCATGATCCGCACCTATAAAATGAAGCTTCATACAGGCCTCCCTCTCTCAAATGAAAATTAATTTCGCTGTTTTCATTATAGCAGAGTGAATATTTCTTTTCTATAAACATATTCACATGTCTGTATGGATTTCATATAAAGAAAACGCGGAGGGATGTCCCTCCGCGTTTATCATTCAGAAAGGTAAGCCGCCTTGACCTTCGTATCATTCGCAAGATCCTGCGCCCGACCCTCGATCGTGATTTTACCGGTCTCCAGCACATACGCACGATCCGCGATCGCGAGTGCCTTATTCGCATTCTGCTCGACGAGAAGCACCGTCACACCGGTCTCGTGAATCTTCTCGATGATGTTGAAGATCTCGTTTACATAAATCGGGGACAGACCCATGGACGGCTCATCCATGACGATCATCTCCGGATTACTCATCAGCGCACGCCCCATCGCGAGCATCTGCTGCTCACCACCGGAAAGCGTTCCTGCGACCTGATTCTTACGCTCCTCCAGTCTCGGGAAATGCTTATAGACCGTCTCGAGCGACTCTGCGATGCCATCCTTATCCTTCCGGGTATAGGCACCGAGCATCAGGTTCTGATAGACCGAAAGCTGTGCAAATACACGCCGGCCCTCCGGTACATGGGCGAGTCCCGCACCGACCATCTTATGGCCCGGTGTATGCGTGATTTCCTTCCCGTTATAGAATACATGACCGGAACGCGCCGGAATCAGCCCCGTGATGGTCTGCAGCGTCGTCGTCTTGCCGGCACCATTGGCACCGATCAGGGTGACGATCTCGCCCTTATCTACATGGAAGGAAATGCCCTTTAATGCATGGATCACACCGTAGTATACATTGAGATCCTGTACATCTAAAATCGTACTCATGTCTTCTCCTCCTTAATCTCCGAGATATGCCTTGATGACTTCCGGATCATGCAGTACATCGGCGGTCTTACCCTGCTTCAGTACCTGACCGAAATTGAGGACGGTCAGACGGTCACAGATACCGGATACCAGCTTCATATCATGCTCGATCAGAAGGATCGTCATATCGAACTCATCCCGTACGAGACGGATGGTACGCATCAGCTCCTCGGTCTCACTCGGGTTCATACCGGCAGCCGGCTCATCCAGCAGGAGGAGCTTCGGCTCGGTTGCGAGCGCGCGGGCGATCTCGAGCTTACGCTGCTGACCATACGGGAGGTTGGAGGCCTTATAGTCCACAAAGTCCTGAAGGTCGAATACCTTGAGAATCTCCAGTGCCTTCGCATCCATCTCCTTCTCAAGCTTACGGTACTTCGGTGTTCTCAGAATACCGTCCAGCGTAGAATAGGTGTAATGGTTATGCAGTCCGGCCTTTACATTGTCCAGTACGGACATGTTGTGGAAGAGACGGATGTTCTGGAAGGTACGTGCGATGCCCTTCTTGTTGATCTCCTCACAGCTGAGACCCGTGATGTTGTCTCCGTCGAGAAGGATATGACCACTGGTCGGCTTATATACACCGGTCAGAAGGTTAAATACGGTCGTCTTTCCGGCACCGTTCGGGCCGATCAGACCGTAAAGCTCATTCTTTTCGATCTGCACATGGAAATTATCAACTGCCTTCAGACCACCGAAGGAGATGCCCAGTGCTTCAATGTCTAACATAGCCATGCTTACGTCGTCTCCTTTCCTTCGTCACTCTTCTTACTGAAACGGGCCATGATCTGCTGGCGAAGCGCGATCAGGGATGGTGCCGAGGTAAACAGCATCATGAGAATCAGGACGATCGCATACATGAGCATACGATAGTCGTTGAGTCCGCGCAGAACCTCTGGCAGGAGCGTCAGGATGACCGCCGCGATGACGGAGCCACGGACATTACCGATGCCACCCATGACGACGAAAACGAGGATCATGATGGACTGGTTGTAGCCGAAGTTCTTCGGCAGCGCCTGGAGCGAGCTCAGGTTGTGTGCATACAGTACGCCGGCTGCACCCGCGATCGCTGCAGAGATGGTGAAGGCCATCAGCTTATAGCGGGTAACATTGAGCCCGATCGACTCGGCGGCGATACGATTATCACGGATGGCCATGATGGCACGTCCGGTTCTCGAGTTGATGAGGTTGAGTACCACGAAAAGTGCGACCAGCAGAAGGATCACGCCGATCGTGAAGGTCGCCTGCTTCGGGGTACCGGTGATGCCCTGCGCACCCTTGATGATGACGGTGCCGCCATCCATACCGAGAGAAAGCGAATCCTTCAGCGAGAAGTGCGCGCCGTGATCGTCGATACCGAAGTACAGTGCGTTGATGATGTTCTTGATGATCTCACTGAACGCGAGGGTGACGATCGCGAGGTAGTCGCCCTTCAGACGAAGGACCGGGATACCGATCAGGAAACCGAAGACAGCCGCAGCCGCTGCACCGATCAGAATCGCGATGATGAAACGAAGAAGCGGTGGCATCGCACTGCTCTTCATCAGCATCGTCCAGGTCGCGGAGGCGAAGGCACCGACGCACATGAAGCCGGCATGGCCGAGCGACAGCTCACCGGAGATACCGACCACGAGGTTCAGGCTCACCGCCATGATGCTGTAGATCGTGAGCGGAACGAGCAGTCCCTTGATAAGGGAGCTGACCTGTCCGGCATTCAGGAAGATCTCGACGATGATATACGCGAGAATCACCATACCGTAGGTGATCATATTTGAGCGGAAGGTCTTCGCCTTCGCTGTAGACATTGACATAGATGTAGTTTTCATTTTCATGCCGACTCACACTTTCTCCATGATCTTCTTACCGAGGATACCCGTCGGCTTCACCAGAAGAACGATGATCAGTACTGAAAATACGATGGCGTCACTAAGCTTCGAGGAGATGTACGCCTTCGACAGATTCTCAAGCACACCGAGGATGATCCCGCCGATGAACGCGCCCGGGATGGAGCCAATGCCTCCAAGCACGGCCGCAACGAAGGCCTTGATGCCCGGCATGGCACCGGTGGTTGGCGTCAGCGTCGGGTACGCAGAGCACATCAGGATACCGCCGATCGCCGCCAGTGCAGAACCGATGGCGAAGGTCATCGAGATGGTCTTATTGACATCGACACCCATGAGGGTCGCCGCGCCCTTATCCTCCGAAACCGCCAGCATCGCCTGCCCGGCCTTCGTCTTGTTGATGAAGGTCACCAGTCCGCCGACGATGATCAGACAGCACAGGATCGTCACGATGGTCTCACCGGAAATCGTCAGTGCACCACCGGCGAGCTTGACCGGCTTGATCGGGACAAAGGAGGTAAAGCTCTTCGGATTCGCACCGAACAGGAGCAGCGCCACATTCTGAAGAAGATACGATACACCGATCGCGGTGATCAGAACGTTCAGAGAGTTGGCCTGACGGAGTGGCTTATACGCGACCTTCTCGATGACGACGCCCAGCAGGGTGCAGATCACCATCGACAGGAGGGTCGACACCAGGATCGGCAGCCCCAGCTGGTTCAATGCAATAAACGCTGCGTAACCACCGACCATGAGGATATCACCATGGGCGAAGTTGAGCATCTTTGCGATTCCATATACCATCGTGTAGCCCAGGGCGATGATCGCGTAGATCGAGCCTAAACTGACACCACTCAGCAAGTAGGAAATGAAACTCATCATCTCTAAACACCTCTTTGAAAATTTATGGGGTCTGACCCCCTTACAAATTCCTTACGGAACCTTCATCATTTCGTAATGGGGTCAGACCCCATAAACTGAATTCAATAAAGGGTTGCTTGTAGCAAGCAACCCTTTATGCTCTTTCATCATGCAGAAAAAGAAGATTTTCTCATGATGCTTCATCACTTTTCCGATCAGTCGGCAGAAGTATAGGCACCATCCTTGACGATGACCGCCTTCGGCTCCTTATCGACATCACCGTTCTCGCTCCATGTCATGCCGGTACCGGTGAGACCGTCATACTTGAGTGACTTCATCTGCTCTTCCATCGCTGTACCAAGATCAGATACAGACATGTCCGGAGTCAGATTACCAGCCTCGAGGGCAGCCTTCATGATGTATGCTGCATCATACGCATCCGCTGCGAACTGAATCGGTGTATCACCGAACTTATCCTTATAAGCTGTTACGAAGCTTACGGTCTTCTCATCGGTCGCATCCGCTGCGAACGGGGTCAGAAGCATGAGGCCCTCTGCGAGAGACTTGTCGAAGTTTTCCACATCGAGGATACCATCCATACCATCACAGCCGAAGAAGGTCGGCTTGTAGCCCATGGTGTTTGCCTGTGTCAGAACGAGTGCTGCCTCTGTGTAGTAGAACGGAAGGAATACGAGCTCTGCACCTGCGCTCTGCATCTTCTGAAGCTGCGTAGAGAAATCTGTCTTCGAATCCGCCGTGAACTGCTCATCCGCTACGATCTCAAAACCCTGATTGCCGGCCTCGGTAACGAAGGAATCGTGAATACCGGAGGAGTAAACATCCGAAGAATCATAGATGATACCGATCTTGGTTGCCAGCTTGTGTGTTCCGATATACTCTGCGGACTTGGCACCCTGTGCAGGATCCGAGAAGCATACACGGTATGCATTCGGTGCTGCGGTACAGTCAACTGCAGAGCCTGACGGAGTCAGAAGGAACATATTATCATTCTGTGCCTCAGAGGCAACCGCGATGGTCGGTGCGGAAGTGGTCGGTCCGATCAGCATCTGCATGCCCCAGTCCTTGAGGGAGTTGTATGCGTTGATGGCCTTCTCCTGATCATGCTCATCATCTGCCGTCTTATACTCTACCTGGTAGCCATTGATACCGCCGGCTGCATTGATCTCATCGATCGCAACCTGAGCACCATTGATGACAGACTTACCATAGATAGCTGCACCACCAGTCAGCGGTCCCTGGGCACCGATCTTCCATGTAAGATCTGAAGAACCAGCGGCTGTGGTTGTGCCCTCAGCTGCTGCAGCAGTTGTCGTATCGCCTGCAGCGGCAGCGGCTGTCGTCGCCTCCGGCGTAGATGAAGAACCACAGGCTGCTAAAGACGCAACCATCGAAGCTGCAAGTACTGCACTTAATACCTTTTTCATAATTTTTCTCCTCTCAGTTTTCTAAAATACAAGCTTTCTGAAAACTTTTCATCATTATAAAGTTCGTAGTTATGGAAGTCAACAACTTTTATAACATTTTTTCACATTTACAGCTTATATTATAACGTTAGAGAATATGTATTATAATATATTTTTCTCAGAACAACACAGGGCCCCGGAGAGGCCCTGCGTGAATTTAAGATTATTTATCAAACGGAACGTTCACGTTCTCGATGGTCCGGTCGCGGAGCATCAGATCACGGACCGCTTCCCTGGCCGACTTGCCTTCGAAGAGAATCTGATTGATGCCCTCGACGATCGGCATCGAAACCTCATACTTCTCCGCGAGTGCACGTGCCGCCTTCGCAGCATATACACCCTCGACCGTCTGACCGACCTCCTGCATCGCCTCCTCGTAGCTTCTGCCCTCGCCCATCAGGATACCGGCACGGCGGTTCCGGCTGTGCATGGACGCACAGGTCACGATCAGATCACCGATACCGCTCAGGCCGTTGAAGGTCTCCATGCGGCAGCCCATCTTCACGCCGAGCCGCTCGATCTCCGCGATACCGCGTGTGATCAGCGCTGCCTTCGTGTTGTCTCCATAGCCGAGACCGTCCGCCATACCGGCCGCCAGCGCGATGACGTTCTTCGTCGCGCCGCCGATCTCGATGCCCTTGATATCCGGGTTGATGTAGACACGGAAGCAGTCGCACATGAACGCGTTCTGTACGAAAAGCGCTGTCTTCTCGGTATGCGCACCAGTCACGATCGTCGTCGGAATGAAACGCGATACCTCCTCGGCATGGCTCGGTCCGGACAGAACCGCGACATCTGCCTGCGGGATTTCCTCTTCGATGATATCCGATATCGTATAGAGTGTACCCTCTTCGATGCCCTTCGCCACGGATACGATGACCTGACCCTCGCCGACATACGGCTTCATCTCATGCGCCGTCGCACGCACGAAGATGGACGGCACCGCCAGCACGACGAGCTCCTGATCCTTCAGTGCAGCCTCCAGATCGGAGCTGAAGCACATGCTCTCCGGAATCACGGCACCCGGCAGATTCTTATGACGGTGGGTCTCCTGAAGCGCATCCACCTCCTGCTGAAACTTCGACCAGATGGTCACCTCATGTCCGTTATGGGCGAGCAGAATGCCGAGGGCCGTACCCCAGGTACCTGCGCCGATGATTGATGCTTTCATAAAATCTCCTCAATTTAAAGCAGATTACTTCTTAAAGTGGAACTTCGATTCCGTACCATTCTTCAGCCGCACGATATTTGAGCGGTGCTGCCATACCCCGAGCGCTGCGATCAGGAAAAACACGACGAGTACGATCGGGTAGATCGCCATGGACATCGGAAGAAGTCCGAAGTATCCGAAGATGGCCGTCAGAATAAACAGCAGGGATACGCCGCAGATCGAGCCGACGCTCACATAGCCGGTGGCCTTCGCGATCACCAAGAACAGCGCAAACAGTACGATGGCCATCCGCCAGTCGAAGGCGATGATAAGCGCACCCGTACAGGCGATTCCCTTTCCACCGTGCAGCATCGGAAGTGCCGGAAAATCATGTCCGAGGATCGAACCGAAGCCCGCAAAGACGGTGATGAGGGTGCCCTCATCGATCGTCGCCGGTTTGTAGATCATGTGCATCATGAGGATCGGAACGATGGTCTTCGCGATATCCAGCAGCAGCACGGTCGCTCCTGCTTTCTTTCCGAGCGTCCGGCTGATGTTCGTCGAGCCCGGATTACCGGAGCCCTGCTTATAGATATCGATGCCCTGAGACTTCGCATACAGATAGCCATTCGGTATGTTACCGAAGATATATCCCACGACCAGGGAAATGATCATATGCTGTATATTCATCACTCATCCTCTCCGGCCTGGCGCTCACGGATCAGGAACTTCAGTGGTGTTCCCGGGAAGCCGAAGGCCTCACGAATCTGATTCTCGATGTATCTCGTATACGAGAAGTGCATCAGCTGCTGGTCATTCACGAAGATCACGAAGGTAGGCGGCTCGACCGCGGTCTGCGTCATGTAGAACAGCTTGAGACGCTTGCCCTTATCACTTGGCGGCTGCTTCATCGCCGTCGCTCTCGTCATGATGTCGTTGAGCACACCCGTACGGATACGAAGTGTCTGGCTCTCCCGTACCTGATTGACGAGATCGAAGATCTTATTCAGACGCTGTCCGGTCTCGGCCGAGATGAAGAGGTACTGCGCATACGGCATGTAGGAGAACTTCTCCATCAGCTTCGTCTGGAATTCCTTCATCGTCTTATCATTTTTATCCGGCACCGCATCCCACTTGTTCACGCAGATGATGACGCCCTTTCCGGACTCATGCGCGATCCCGGCGATGCGTGCATCGCCCTCCGTGATTCCCTGGGTCGCGTCGATCAGCACGAGACAGATATCCGCGCGATCCACGGCCGCGACGGTACGGATGACAGAGTAACGCTCGATATCATCGTCGATCTTTCCCTTCCGGCGAAGACCCGCCGTATCGATGAAGGTATATTCCTTTCCGTTATGCACGATCTTCGTATCGATCGCGTCACGGGTTGTGCCGGCAATGTTGGAGACGATCACGCGGTTCTGACCCAGCAGCTTATTGATGACGGAGCTCTTTCCGACATTCGGCTTACCGATGAGGGCGACCTTCACCGAATCATCCTCGTCTACTTCTGCTGTCTCGACCGGGAAGTGCTTGATTACCTCATCGAGCATGTCACCGACACCGAGCTGGTTTACCGAGGATACGCCGAACGGATCGCCTAGGCCCAGATTATAGAACTCATAGATATCATTTCCGAACTTCTGGAAGCTGTCGACCTTATTGACACAGAGAACGACCGGCTTTCCGGACTTCCGGAGCATATTCGCCACCTCATAGTCTGCATCGACGAGACCGGTACGTACATCCACGACGAAAATGATGACATCCGCCGTGTCGATCGCCAGCTGTGCCTGCGCACGCATCTGGGACAGGATGATATCCTGGGAATCCGGCTCGATACCACCCGTATCGATCAGTGTAAACTTGTTATTCAGCCACTCCGCATCCGCATAGATACGGTCACGGGTCACACCCGGCGTATCCTTCACGATGGAGATCTGCTTCCCTGCAATCAGGTTGAACAGCGTAGACTTACCTACGTTTGGACGGCCCACCACCGCCACCATCACTTTTCTCATATCTTCACCTTACTACGTGGTGCCCGAAGGCCCACATGCTATATATTGACATATTTAACTAAATAATTTTAGCATGAGATACATAAATCGGCAAGTTCCGTTCATCCGTCCTCAAACCCGTGGCCACGGGCTATACGACGAAGGGAGCCGGCTTGCGCCGGCTCCCTTCTCACATCACGTGAACCGAAGTTCAGGTGAATTAATTGTTGTACAGGTCGATGAGCTTCTTGAGGTGCTCATATCTAGCCTGAGACTCAGCCTGGTTCTTCTCGTCAAGAGCCTTTGCTCTCTCCGGGTTCTTAAGGCCGAGGGACAGGTAACGAACCTCACCCTTCAGGAAATCCTGGTATCCGGTGAAATCCGGCTCCTTGGAATCGAGAGTGAACTTCTTATCGCCACCAAGCGGGTTGTATCTGAAGTTGTTCCAGTAACCAGTCTGGAGTGCAAGCTTCTCCTCAGTCATAGCCTTCGCCATGCCCTTCTTGATGCCGTGGTTGATACAAGGTGCGTATGCAATGATCAGAGATGGTCCTGGATATGCCTCAGCCTCTGCGATCGCCTTTACAGTCTGCTGCATGTCGCCGCCCATGTTGATATGAGCTACATATACATAACCATAGGACATTGCGATACCAGGAAGATCCTTCTTGCCGGTCTCCTTACCACCTGCAGCGAACTGTGCTACTGCACCGGTCGGAGTCGACTTGGAGGACTGTCCACCTGTGTTGGAGTAAACCTCGGTATCGAATACCATTACGTTGATGTCCTTGCCGGAAGCAAGTACATGATCGAGGCCGCCGAAGCCGATATCATAAGCCCAGCCGTCACCACCGAAGATCCACTGGCTCTTCTTAGCGAGGAAGTCCTTATTCTTTACGAGATCCTTGGAAAGATCATCGGTCTTATCAGCAAGTGCTGCAACGAGCTTATCGGTAGCTGCACCGTTGGTAGCGCCGACACCGAAGGTATCAAGCCACTCCTGAGCGACATCCTTAACAGATGCATCCTTCTCAGCGAGCTCCTCTACTTCCTTCTTCAGTCTGGTACGGATTGCGTTCTGTGCAAGTAACATACCATAACCGAACTCTGCGTTATCCTCGAAGAGGGAGTTATCCCATGCCGGGCCCTGACCCTTCGCGTTTACAGTGTACGGTGTAGAAGGTGAAGAGTTACCCCAGATTGATGAGCAGCCTGTCGCATTTGCGATGTACATTCTCTCACCGAAGAGCTGAGTGATGAGCTTAGCGTATGGTGTCTCACCACAGCCAGGACATGCACCGGAGTACTCGAGTAACGGCTTCTTGAACTGTGAGCCCTTAACGGTGGTCTCCTTGAACTTCGCAACGACGTCATCCTTCTCAGGAAGCTTTACTGCGTAGTCGAAGAACTTCTGTCTGTCGAGCTCCTCAGCGATCGGCTTCATCTCGAGTGCCTTCGCGCCCTTCATGCCAGGACATACGTTTGCGCAGGATCCACAACCAGTACAGTCAAGTACAGATACCTGGATACCGAACTTGTAATCCGGCATACCGGTCATCGCCTTGGTCAGCATACCCTCTGGAGCGTTTGCAGCCTCGTCAGCAGTAAATGCGAACGGACGGATCGCGCCGTGCGGGCAGACATAAGAACAGAAGTTACACTGGATACAGTTATCCGGATTCCACTGCGGAACGTTTACAGCGATACCTCTCTTCTCGTAAGCAGCTGTTCCGGAAGGAGTTGTACCATCGACATAAGCATTGAACGCAGAAACAGGAAGTGAGTTACCCTCCTGAGCGGAAACCTTATTCTGGATGTTGTTTACGAAATCAAGAACATCCTTGGCCCCCTCGGTCTTATCCTTGAACTCAAGGCCCTCATCCTGTGCGTTTGCCCAGTCTGCAGGGATCTCGATCTTCTCGAATGCGTTTGCACCAGCGTCGATTGCTGCCCAGTTCTTCTTAACGACATCCTCACCCTTACGGCCGTATGTCTTCTGTGCAGCGTCCTTCATCAGCTTGTTAGCCTCTTCCTTCGGGATGATACCGGTCAGTGTGAAGAATGCAGACTGAAGGATGGTGTTGATTCTTGTCGGGCCCATGCCGGTCTCAATACCGATCTTTACACCGTTGATGATGTAGAAGTTGATCTTGTGATCGTACATGTACTTCTTAACCTGGCCAGGGATGTGCTCTGCGATCTCATCCTTGTTCCATACGCAGTTGAGAAGGAAGGTACCACCATCAACGAGCTCCTGAACCATGTTGAACTTGGTCATGTAAGCCGGGTTGTGGCAGGCTACGAAGTTTGCTCTGTGGATCAGGTAAGTAGACTTGATCGGCTTCTTACCGAATCTCAGGTGAGACATGGTAACACCGCCGGACTTCTTGGAATCATAATCGAAGTAAGCCTGCGCGTACATGTCTGTGTTATCACCGATGATCTTGATGGAGTTCTTGTTTGCACCTACGGTACCATCTGCACCGAGACCCCAGAACTTACAGTTAACGGTTCCCTCAGGAGTCGTAACAAGTGCTGGACCAGCCGGCAGAGAAAGGTGTGTAACATCATCATCGATACCGATGGTGAATCTCTTCTTATCAACGTTGTTGTAAACAGCAACGATCTGAGAAGGTGTGGTATCCTTGGAACCGAGACCATAACGGCCGGAAAGGATGGTGCAGTTTGCGAACTCTGTGCCCTGAAGAGCAGCTACGACATCGAGGTACAGCGGCTCACCGATGGAGCCCGGCTCCTTCGTTCTGTCGAGAACAGAGATCACCTTGGTGGTTGCAGGAAGTGCCTTTACGAATGCGTCCTTGCTGAACGGTCTGTAAAGTCTTACCTTGACAACGCCGACCTTCTCGCCCTGCTTAGCAAGGTAGTCGATGGTCTCCTCGATGGTATCGTTTACAGAACCCATAGCAACGATGACGTGATCAGCATCTGCTGCGCCGTAGTAGTTGAAGAGCTTGTAATCTGTACCGATCTTCGCATTCACCTTATCCATGTACTCCTGAACGATTGCAGGAAGTGCATCGTAGTAAGGGTTGGAAGCCTCACGAGCCTGGAAGAAGATATCCGGGTTCTGAGCAGATCCTCTCTCAACCGGGTGGTTCGGGTTAAGAGCCTTCGCTCTGAACTCATCTACATACTCCCAGTCAACCATATCTCTGAGATCCTCGTAATCCCACTCCTCGATCTTCTGGATCTCGTGAGAGGTACGGAAACCATCAAAGAAGTTGATGAACGGAATGTGGCCCTTCAGCGCTGCAAGGTGAGCTACCGGAGTAAGATCCATAACTTCCTGTACAGATGACTCACAGAGCATAGCAGCACCGGTCTGACGGCATGCCATAACGTCGGAGTGATCACCGAAGATGGAAAGTGCGTGCGATGCAAGTGCACGTGCAGATACATCAAATACGCCTGGAAGCTGCTCGCCGGCTACCTTGTAGATATCCGGGATCATGAGCAGAAGACCCTGTGATGCGGTGAAGGTTGTAGTAAGAGCACCTGCAGCGAGGGAACCGTGAACTGCACCAGCAGCACCAGCCTCCGACTGCATCTCGGTTACCTGTACGGTCTCGCCGAGAAGGTTCTTTCTGCCTTCAGTGGCCCACTCATCTACATGCTCAGGCATGACGGATGAAGGAGTAATAGGATAGATAGCCGCAACTTCTGTAAATGCATATGATGCATGTGCAGCAGCCTGGTTACCATCCATGGTTTTCATTTTTCTTGCCATAAGAATTCCTCCTGAAAAAATGAACTACCACTTGAAGCGGTTGTTATATGTACCCACCCATAGTGGGATATCATACTCGAAAAGAATTATAACATTTCCGCTATGAAATGCAAAACAAAAACGGAGCGTTACTAAATAAAATACAAGGAAATGCACAAAAAGATTATATCCTAGTAAACTACTATAGTATATATTGTACAGTCACTTCCCCACGTAACAGAAAAGAGCAGTCGCACACCACTGCAACTGCTCTCTTCTTAAGAAAATCTTCATGGGGTCTGACCCCATAAACTTCTGTTTAGATTCTGTTTAGAAAAATTTAATGGGGTCAGACCCCCTTACGAAATTCTTACGGGCCGTCCTGGATGATCTCATCGTCATCCGGGCCTTCCTGTGCCCCCGGTGCTTCGATGACCTCATGATTCGAGGCGCTCGTCTCCGGGGTCGGTGCCTCCGGCTTCTTCGCGGTCTCGGCCGGACTCGTCTCCGGAGCCGGTGACGGCTTCGTTTCGGTGGACGGCTTCGGTCCGTTCTCGGCTACCGTGGATTCTGCCGTGCTTCCACTCTCCGCGGTTGACTCTCCGCTCTCTGCAATCGAGGACTCGGCGGTCGACTCCGTCGTTCCCGGCGCATACTGCTTCGGTGTATGACCACTGTAGTGTGCCGTATGATCCTTCACCTTCTCGGTCGTTCCGTCGGCCTTATGGATCACCTTATAGGCCTGCCACTCGGAGCCCGCAGAGCCCGCAGACTCTGCTCCCTCCTCCGGGGTGATGATCTTCGGTGCCGGCACCGGAAGGTCTGTGGTCTTCTCGCAGACGAGCTCCCAGCTCTCGCCCTTCGGAAGCACACGGACACCATAGATCTGAACGGTACAGGTCTGGTCCTCATACCATGCACGGATACCGATGGCGTGATCCGAATTATTGATAAACTGATAGTCCGGGCCCGGGTAGGAAACCGTCGCGTCGGCACCTGGTGTGACATAGGTCGGTGCGAAGGTATGAGAGCGACGATAGGTCGTCGTGAGACCCGAACGGAATACGGCATTATAGAGGGTCGAGGAAACCTGGCAGACACCGCCACCGATCTCCTGCACGACCTCGCCGTTATTATACGCGCCGGCCGCACCATAGCCCTTCGCCTCGGTACGCTGACCGACGGTCTTATTAAAGGAGAATTCCTCGCCCGGCTGGAGCACGGTACCGTTGATCGCGGCCGCTGCCAGCTTCACGTTCTTATTACGGGTCGCGTTGCTCGTGGTCTTCGTCGTGAAGCTGCCGATCGTACCATACAGGTCCTTGATGGAGGAATCCGACGCGGAGATCTTCTCGCCCTCGCACTCGATGGTCGCGTCATAGACATGCTGACCGATCGACGCCATCACCTTCTGTGCGGTCGCCTCCGCATTCACAGCATAGCCAGCCACAGAGCCGCCGAAGACGAACTCGCCGCTCTCCTTATCGTAGCTTGTGATGTCGCCATTCTTCGGGCTCATCTTCCATACGATGGCGAGCTGCTTCATGTAGTCCGAGATCTGCGCGCTCATATCCGGCAGTGTCAGCGTATAATCGCTGCCTGCACCCGTCGTGCTCTCGGTCTCACTTTCCGCTCCCGAAGAGTCTGTACTCTCCTCTGCTTCGCCCGAGGTCTCACTGCCGGCAGACGCCGTTGCAGATTCTTCCGCGATCGCCGCCGCATACTCGGTGAAGATCTGATCGACCTGCGCATCCACCTGCTCGCCGATCAGATCCGGGATGGTGAAGCTCTTCGCCTCCGGACGGATCGTCACGCTGGCATACGGATTATCCACCGCCACCTTCTGTACGGAGCCATCATTGTCACTCTCTCCGGAGCCGCTGCTCGTCTCGGTTTCCTTCACCTCATCATAGACCGAAAGATCCGGCATCTTGAAGCTGTCGATGGAGGGATTCGCGTTCTTCACGACGAGGTTCCAGCTGTAGGCACCGTGGATGGCCTGCTTCACCGCCTCACGGTTCATACCATTCAGATTCAGGCTCTGTGCGTCCGGCGAAATCGCGCGGAGGTCGAGGGTGATGTCCTTATGGATGGTATCGGTATCGGTATACAGAACGTTCTGTGTCGTCTCTTCCGCAGCCGCCGAAGATTCGTGCGAACCGCCGACAAATCCGCCGCGCACGGCAAACACGAGTCCACCGCCCACGATCAGAAATGCCAGCACCGCGCCGAGTACAAGCTTCATGTTCGGCCCATCCTGGGATCTCCGTCCGTAATCACTGCCGCGTCGCCCAGCTCTTCCAGTCGAACGACCGGTACGGCTTCCAGTGCCTGCAGTGGACCGGCTCCCGCCTGCATAGCTGCTGTGGCTGCCCGACGAACGCGGTCCCGTATATCCGCTGCTGTGACTGCCCGTACTGCTGTGGCCGCTTCTCGATGCCGCTCCACGCGCATGGGACTGTCCGCGTGCACGGGACTGTCCTCTGGATTTCTCAGAATATTCAAAATCGTCTCTCATACTATCTATATTTACTCCCTGAAGCCATTTCAAAGTTTTAAGGTTCACTAAAAAAGCGCCGCCCGAAGACGACGCCTATTATCTTAACAGGATTTCGAATCTTTGTACATGAGAGAAGCCAGGAAATACATGACGAATTTTTTACGGTTTTGTGAAGGCTTTCTTGTAATTTTTCGTACTCGCGGATGCTGCGCTTCTCTCCGATGCCGGCGGCCACGATATCACTGCTTTTCTTCGACGCCGGCGCGCCAGGTTCCGACCGCCGTTTCCGGATTACTGTGAAAGAAATCATACACCTGCCGCGCGGAATACTCGTCCATCGACGGGCAGTCCCGGAGCTCCTCGAGCCCGGCCACGCGGATATGGTCAATGTCTCCGAACCGCCGCATAAGTGCCTTCTTCCGTACTTCACCGATTCCCTTGATGTCGTCGAGCAGCGAGCGGATCTGCTTCTGCTCCCGGAGCGAGCGGTGGTAGCTGATAGCGAAGCGGTGCACCTCGTCCTGGATGCGCGTCAGAAGCTTGAAGGCCTCGCTGTTCTCCGCGATCGGCAGCTCCTCGTCCTGGTACAGCAGCGCCCGCGTCCGGTGATGATCATCCTTCACCATACCGACGACCGTGATGCTCGTGATGCCGAGCGCCCGCAGTACCTCCTCGCAGACATGCACCTGTCCCTTGCCACCATCCATACAGATGAGATCCGGGAAGTTCGAGAAGGACCCGAGCTTATCATCCTTGCCGTCCCGCGCATTCGTCTGCATCTCCGAGAGGCCATGCTCGAAGCGGCGCGTCAGCATTTCCCGCATCGAACGGACGTCATCCGGCCCCTGGACGGACTGGATGCGGAACTTCCGGTAGTCGTTGTTCTTCGGCCGGCCGTTCTGGTAGACGACCATCGAGCCGACATTGAGCGCACCCATCGTATTCGAGATATCGTAGGACTCGATGCGAAGAGGAAGTCCAGGCAGTCCGATCAGTTTCTGAAGTTCTTCGAGGGCCCGGGCATTCTTCACATCCTGCTCGCGGTACTGCTGACGATAGCGGTTCATGAGGATACCGGCGTTCGTGATGGCGAGCTCGACGAGCTTCTCCTTCTTCCCGATCTGCGGGGTCACGATGTATACACGCTTCCCCTTCTCCCGGCTCAGCCACTGCTCCAGCACCGCCCTCTCCTCGAGCTCGGTCTGTACGAAGATCTCCCGCGGCACGAACGGGGTGCCGTCGTAGTACTGCTCGATGAAGTTCGTCAGGATGCTCTCGTCACTTTCCTCTGGGTCAATGTCGATGAACTGATGGTCACGGCCGATGATCTTCCCATCACGTACAAAAAAGATCTGAACGATGCAGTCCGCGAAGGAGCGGCGCATACCAATGATGTCCCGATCCTCGGCATCATAGGCCACGATCTTCTGCCGGTTCTGGATTGCCTCGATCGCCCGGATCAGATCCCGCATCTCGAGTGCCGTCTCGAAATCCAGGTTATCGGAAGCGCGCTGCATGCGGCGAGTCAGCTCCTTCACGATGTCCTCGTACTTTCCGTTCAGAAAGTCGATGGCTCGGTCCACCTGGAGCTTATAATCCGCCTGCGACTGCTTCCCGATGCACGGCCCGTCGCACTGGTGGATGTCATAGTACATGCACTTGTTCGCAAGCGGCGCATCCTCCGTAAACGACTTGTTGCAGTTCCGGATATGGAAGGTCTTCCGGATGAGCTCGATGACCTCATTGACCTGATCGTTCGACGCGTATGGACCGAAGTAACGGGCGCGGTCCTGGTACTGCTTCCGCACCTTCAGAATCCGCGGGTAGAGCTCGTTCGTCACCTTGATGTACGGATAGGTCTTGTCGTCCTTCAGCAGGGTGTTGTAGCGCGGCTTATGCTCCTTGATGAGATTATTCTCGAGCATCAGCGCCTCGAGCTCCGAATCGACGACGATGTACTCGAAGCGCTCCACCAGATGCACCATCTGCTGGATCTTCACGGATTTCTTATAGGATTTCTGGAAGTACTGCTTGACGCGGTTTTTCAGCACCTTCGCTTTGCCGACATAGATGATCTCATCCTTCGGGCCGTGCATGATATAGACGCCCGGGAGCGCCGGCAGCTTCTGGAGCTCCTCCTCGATATTAAACTTCGTATTATCTCTCATAGTGATGAAATAGCCGGTGGGTGCGCTTGGCGCGCCCACCGGCTTTTGATATTCATAATATTTTACAGTTTAGGCAGGGGACCCGGAGGGGGCGGCAACGGAGGCCATACGTAGAGACCGTGTGAAATCAAGCCGGGTCCCCTTAGCGGCACTTGGTACAATTTTCCTTAGCACCCTCTAGCAACGCTGAGTTTTCATCAAGAAAACTCAGCGATTGCAGAGGGCCTAGTGCCGCTTAGGGTCCCCGGCTTAGATTGAACCGGTCTCGGAGTACTGTGCCTCCGTTGCCGCTCCTCCGGGTCCCCTGCACTGAACTGCTACTACTATTTACTTCACGACGAAATTCAGGATCTTTCCAGGAACGAAGATCACCTTCACGATGTTCTTGCCCTCGAAGTACTTGCTTACCTGCTCGTTCGCCTTTGCAGCTGCGACGGCATCGTCCTGCGTCGCTTCTGCCGGGATGTCGATGTTGCCACGCACCTTACCGTTGATCTGGACACCCATGTTGATGACAGCATCCTTCGTCTTCGCCTCGTCGTACTCCGGCCATGAACTCAGGGTCAGAAGGCCCTCGCCGCCGATGGTCTCATAGATTTCCTCTGTGAGGTGCGGTGCAAACGGATGAAGGAGCTTGATGAAGGTGATGAGGTCATCACGGGTGATCGCACCGGCCTTTGTGTAGTCGTTGATGAGGGTCATCAGCGCAGCGATCGCGGTGTTGAACTTCATACGCTCGATATCCTCGGAGACCTTCTTGATGGTCTTGTGGGTCTTCGTCTCGAGGCTCGGATCCTCCTTCTCGAGGGTCGCGATGTCGGTGAGACCGGCCACACGGTCCAGGAAACGCTTCACGCCACGTACACCCTCCTCGCTCCATGGCGCAGCGGCGGTGTAGTCACTCATGAAGAGCACATAGGTACGAAGGGTATCCGCACCGTAGAGGTCCACGATGTTCAGCGGGTCGATGACATTGCCCTTTGACTTCGACATCTTCTCGCCATCTGGTCCGAGGATGAGGCCCTGGTAGGTACGCTTCGCGTATGGCTCCGGTGTCGGCACCTCCTTGATGTCATAGAGGAACTGATGCCAGAATCTCGAGTACAGAAGGTGACGCGTTACGTGCTCCATACCACCGTTGTAGTGGTCGACCGGCATCCAGTACTTGAGCTTGTCCGGATCTGCGAAGGCACGATCGTTGTGTGGATCACAGAAACGGAGGAAGTACCAGGAGGAACCAGCCCACTGCGGCATGGTATCGGTCTCACGCTTCGCCGCACCACCGCACTTCGGGCAGGTGCAGTTCACGAAGCTGTCGATCTTCGCCAGCGGGGACTGTCCATCGGTACCCGGCTCGAAGTTCTCGACATCCGGAAGGGTCAGCGGAAGCTCCTCCTCCGGAACGACCACGGTGCCACAGTTCGGGCAGTGAATGAGCGGAATCGGCTCACCCCAGTAGCGCTGACGGTTGAACGCCCAGTCCTTCATCTTATACTGTACGCCCTCGTGACCGATGCCACGCTCGGTGAGGACCTCGAGCATCTTGTGGATGGAATCCTTCTTGTTGGTGAAGCCATCGAGGAAGCCGGAGTTCACCATCTCACCGTCGCCGGTGTAGGCCTCCTTTGAGATATCGCCGCCCTTGATGACCTCGACGATCTCAACACCGAACTTCTTTGCGAAGTCGTAGTCACGCTGATCGTGTGCCGGTACGGCCATGATCGCACCGGTGCCGTAGCCCATCATGACATAGTCGGCGATGAAGATCGGGATCTGCTTACCGGTGATCGGGTTGATCGCGGACAGACCCTCGATGCGTACGCCGGTCTTCTCCTTCACGAGCTGTGTACGCTGGAACTCGGTCTTCTTCGCTGCCTCGTCACGGTAGTTCATGACCGCGTCCCAGTTCGTAATCTGATCCTTGTACTTATCGAGTATCGGATGCTCCGGAGCGACGACCATGAAGGTGACGCCATAGAGGGTATCACAACGGGTGGTATAGATCTCGAGCTTGTCATCGACGGCCTTTCCTGCCTGATCGGCGAGCTCGAAGTTGACGAACGCACCGGTGCTGCGGCCGATCCAGGACACCTGCTGCTGCTTGATGGACTCCGGATAATCGACATCATCGAGTCCCTTCAGGAGACGGTCCGCGTACTGTGTGATGCGGAGATACCATACGTCCTTCGAGAGCTGTACGACATCGCTGTGGCAGATGTCGCACTTACCGCCCTGGGAGTCCTCGTTCGAGAGAACGACCTTGCAGTGCGGGCAGTAGTTGACGAGGGTCTTCGCACGGAATACGAGATTATGCTCATAGAGCTTCTCAAAGATCCACTGGGTCCACTTGTAGTAATCCTCATGAGAGGTTGCGATCTCACGGCTCCAGTCGAAGGAGAAGCCGACCTTCTCCATCTGATCCTTGAAGTGCTGGATGTTCTTCTCCGTGATGATATGCGGGTGGGTGTTGGTCTTGATGGCATAGTTCTCTGCCGGCAGTCCGAAGGAGTCGAAGCCCATCGGGAAGAGGACGTTGTAGCCCTGCATTCTGCGCTTACGTGAGAGCACCTCGACGGAGGAGTATGCCTTGATATGACCGACGTGCATGCCGGCACCCGACGGGTATGGGAACTCGACGAGTCCGTACCACTTCGGCTTCTCGCTGAAGTCTACCGCCTTGAAGGCCTGGGCTTCTTCCCACTTCGCCTGCCACTTCGGTTCGATCTTTTTAAAATTATACTTCATAATCTGTATCCCCTTGTGATTCAGTTTCTTACGAATTAACGTTTATTCCACAAATTCCAATTATAACAGAAACCCGTGCCGCGTCAAAGGGCTCTTTCATAATGTATCATCATATGCGCTATAACTCAGTTTTCAGAAGACTCCGCAGCGGTCTCGATGGCGTTTGCAGCGTCCTCCTTCGACTGGGCGATGGATTCGAGGGCGGCGGCGCGGCTGGCGGCTTCGCTTTCCTCGGCGGCGCGACTCGCGTCGATGGCGGCCTGGGCGTCGGCGGCACGCTTCGCCTTTATCTGCTGATCTTCCTGGGCAGCCTGCTCATCACTCAGGTAGGCACTCCAGTCGTATTCGTTGCTGGCGTTCCAGATAATCCACTCGTCATAGCCGGCGTCGTAGACCGCCTGGATCTGCTGGCGGATCTCCGCTGCACCGTAGCGCTTGAAGCTCTTCAGCCAGCTGGCGGTGAAGCCCTGCAGCCACGGGCGCACGATCGCCTGATGCACGCCGTCGGTATAGTCGAGGGCGAGGTCCTTTCTGGAGGCATTGCACGCGCCGAGAATGGCCTTATATGGTTCGAGATCCGGGACCTCGAGACCGAAATTTCCGTTTCCATAGTGGGATGGGTAGATCATCGGACACATATAATCGACCGCACCGGCCATCACCGGGTAGTCCTGTCCGACTGAGACGGTATCGACGTAGGAGCCGATGATGGTTCCGAAGACGTCGGTAGACATAAATACATTTTTTGCTGCGAGGCGATCGGAGGCGAAGCGGACGAACTCGGTGATGATGTCCGTCTTATCCATGCCCTGGGTTTCCTCCTCCGGGTAGACGACGCCGTTCATGCCGCGTTCGGTACAGAAGCGGACGTAGTCGAACTGGATCTCGTCGAAGCCGGCGTCGGCGCACTGCTCCGCGACCTGGACCTTATACTCCCAGGCGTCGCGGTTATACGGGTCGACCCAGGCCATGCCGGAATTATCGGTGAACACGCTGCCGTCGGCGTTATGGTTCATCCACTCCGGCTTCACGGTCGCGAGGTAGGGGTCACGGAAGGTGACGATGCGGGCGATGGTGTAGATGCCATGCGCCTTCAGCGTCTTCATCAGGGACGGGAGGTCCGGGATGGTGTCTTCCTGAGATCCGATCTCGTCGATCAGCGGGGAGGACATCTGGTACTCGATGCGGCCCTTATCGCCGAGGATGTCGATCACGACGGCGTTTAGCTCGGTCTCATCGAGGTGCCCGACGATGTCCTGCATGCGCGAGGAACCGGCAGTGACTGCCGTAAGGTAGATTCCCTTGACGCGCGTTGCTGTTTTCTGTGGAAGCTTTTTCGTCCAGACCGCCGCTTCTGCTGCAGCGAGACTTTCTGCCTCTTTCATACTCTCCTTCTGTGCCAGGGATTCGGCGAATCTCGATTCCTCTTCGGATTCGGATTCATATTCCCGGAGCTCGTCGGATTTATTCACGTTATAGACCAGCGGGTTCTGCCGCTGACATCCGAGGAGCAGGACACAAAGGATGAGCAGGATGCTACTTAGCTTTTTCATATAAAACCTCAACGTTTTGCTCAAACTTTTGGGCTATTATACCACTTTCTCGGAAAACGGCAAATTTTTAGGGCTTCCGGCCTCCATTTACCGCTTTTTCCAGGGGGTCAGACCCCCTTCTAGCTAAATCCATGGAGCGTCGACCACTACGCGGGGGTCAGACCACTTGGCTTCTCTGATAACGCAAAAGCCGAAGTCCCGTGGGACTTCGGCTGAATGTCATGTATTACTGGAGGGAATCAGCGACGGCGTCCGCGAGGGCGTCGAGGGCTTCGGCGCTGAAGGAAGCAGACTTGATAGTGAGGGTGTCACCGATGTACGCGCAGTTCTTCAGGGTGTCAAACTCGGCCTTCAGGAGCTTGCCGGCGGTCGGCGCCCAGCTGCCGTTTTCGATGATGGAGATCTTCTTATTCTGTACGCTCAGGGCCTTCATGTCGGCGACGAGGTTTTCCATCTTCGGGAAGAGGCCGTTGTTGTAGGTGGTGGCGCCGAAGACGAGGTTCGTCACGCGGAAGCACTCGGCGATCATCACGGAGACGTCGGTCTTCGATACATCGTAAGCCTTGATGTTCTTTACGCCGCGGGCTGCAAGCTTCATGGTGAAGGCATTGATTACGGACTCGGTGTTGCCGTAGACAGAGTTGTAGAAGACAGCGACGGCCTTCTCTTCTGCCTCGTAGCGGGACCACTGATCATAGAGCTTCAGGATGAAGCTGAGGTCCTCACGCCAGATCGGTCCGTGCAGCGGGCAGAGCATCCGGATGTCGATGCCGGCGGCCTTCTTGAGAACATTCTGTACCTGCATACCGTACTTGCCGACGATGTTTGTGTAGTAGCGACGGGCATCCTCGACGAAGTCCTGTGCCTTATAATCCAGCTCATCCGCGAAGATGTTACCGTTGTTCGTGCCAAATACGCCGAAGGCGTCGGCGGAGAACAGGATGCCTTCCGTCGCATCATAGCTGAACATAACCTCTGGCCAGTGGACCATCGGAGCCATCACGAAGCTGAGCTGGTGCTTACCGAGGGAGAGGGTATCGCCCTCCTTCACGACGAGCTTCCGCTCCTCCGGGATCGTCAGCGCGAAGAACTGCGTGATCATCTGGAAGGTTTTTGCATTGCCCACGACCGTCGCCTGCGGGTACTTCTCGAGTGCCTCCGCGATGAGTGCGCAGTGATCCGGCTCCATGTGGTTCACGATGAGGTAGTCGAGTGCACGGCCATCGAGCGCCGCCGCCACGTTCTCGAAGAACTGCCGCGATACGGTCGCATCCGCGGTATCGAGGAGTGCGGTCTTCTCGTCCCGGATCACGTAAGCGTTATAGGTCACACCGCGATCCAGCGGGAAAATGTTCTCAAACAGATGCAGGCGACGATCCTCGACACCTACATAAACGACGTCATCTGTAATATTTCGAATAGAATACATGGCAGTCTCTCCTTTTATCGATGCTTCCAGCATCGAATTCGCAGAATTCAAATCGGAACATCGTCAAATCAATAACGATTATCGATTCGAAATTTAACACGTTTTTCGTTTCTTGTCTACACCAATCCGATATGTATGAAAACAAAATCATGACCTAAAAGAAAAGCCCGGAGCTTTCACTCCGGGCTTCTATCTTCTATTCGGTGGAGATTAGTCCTCAACCTTTACGATCTCACGCTTGTTGTAAGATCCGCAAGCCTTGCAGACTCTGTGAGGCATAACAAGAGCACCACACTTAGAACACTTAACAAGGTTCATCTTTCCCATCTTCCAGTTCGCTCTTCTAGAATCTCTGCGAGCCTTCGATGAATGATTCTTAGGACAAATTGACATATTTACACCTCCTTCGTCATACCGGGTAATTATATCCATACGGCTTTTTTATGTCAAGCAAAAACCTGGAAGGTTTTTACGATTGCACACTCGAATAAGGATACTACGAGATGCGCTGAAATGCAAGTAGAAATTTCAGAAATTCCGCGGGGGCAATGCTGTCACGAGTATGTATTTTCTCTTTGGTGATCATCTCCTTATCCCCGCTTCTGTCAAACCTATACATTTCGTATCAAAGAATGATCAGGAGCGTTGCCGTGATCAGTACGATGCTGATGACGATGGAAATGGAATTGACTGCACTGGCGAGTCCGAAGTCGCTTTTCATATCCGCCGTAAACGCAGGCGCTGCCGATGCGATGGGGCTTAAAGGCAGGATCGCCAGAACCTGACGGTATTCCAGTGGAAGCGGCATGAGAAAATACAGCGCTGCTGCCATGGCGATGGATATACTGTAGCGTACGGTCAGGATTTTCACTATTTTTCCTTTCTGGCTGGTGTCTCCGGAAATCTTAAATCCTACACCCATCATCAGCATGGCCAGAAACGCATTTGCTCCGGCCAGAATGCCTGAGAATGTGATCACAGGCGCAGGAAGGGACACGTGGATCAGGGACAGTACGGTCATCAAGACATAAGCGTCAAAGGGAACGGAGCGTACCAGCGTCTTTACGATCGGCATCAGGGAAAATTTCCCATCCCCTCCCTTTACCATTTTTGCCGCGCTGTAGGCGCCTCCCAGACAGATAAACGCATTTCCCGCATCAAAAAGACTGGTTGTGATCACGCCTGCGGATCCCAGGAAGCTCTGCGCAAAGGGCATGGTGAAATTTCCTATATTATAGCCAGAGGCATTTAACATAAAAAATGCCTTTTCCTCCCTGTCCTTTCCTGAGGTCAGATACGCGGCGGCCATAAGGATCAGTCCGCCTCCCAGCCCAATCACAGATAAGATCAGAAGCGAAACCTTTACATCCGCCCCTGAAAAATTAGATACAATCGCTGCGGGAAGGGTGATTTTTAAAACGATTTTTGAAAGCACATGAAAATCCTCTTCTTTAAAAAACCCCTTCTTTCGCAACAGATATCCCATAAAAATAATCGCAACAAAAGACGCTGCCTTTATCAGTATTTCAGCCATAAGGAATCTCCTTACCTTTTATTTTCTATTCTGCCTGCGCTGTAAGCCCACGTGCGCTCGGGGCATTATCCGCTTAAAAAAAGACCTGGACAACGTCCAGGTCTGAAAGGATGCGAAGATTACTGAGCCTCTACGAGACGAAGTGTATCTCTTGCGATCGCGAGCTCCTCGTTGGTCGGGATCAGGAAGACCTTGACCTTCGAATCGTCTGCAGAGATCAGAGCCTCCTTACCGCGTACGTTGTTACGCTCCGGATCGATCTTTGCTCCGATGAAGCTGAGGTACTCATCGATGATGATCTGACGGGAAAGCTTGTCGTTCTCGCCGACACCAGCGGTGAAGGCGATGGCATCTACACCGTTCATAGCTGCAGCGTATGCACCGATGTACTTCGCTACTCTGTAACGGAATGCGTCGAGTGCAACCTTAGCCATGTGGTTGCCTGCGTTCGCTGCGTTCTCAACATCACGGAAGTCAGAGGATACACCGCCGGAAAGGCCGAGTACACCGGACTTCTTGTTGAGGATGTTCAGAACCTCATCCACGGTCTTGTTCTCGTGGTTGCAGATGAACTGAACGACCGCCGGATCGATATCGCCGGAACGGGTACCCATGATCAGGCCCTCAAGAGGGGTGAGACCCATGGAAGTATCTACGCCCTTACCGCCGATGGAAGCAGAAACGGATGCACCGTTGCCGAGATGGCATACGATCACCTTTGCCTTCTCCGGATCGAGACCGCCGAACCTGATGGTCTCCTTCGATACGAATGCATGAGATGTACCGTGGAAGCCGTAACGACGGATGCCGTACTTCTCATAGTACTCGGTCGGGATTGCGTAGTAGTACGCCTTCTCCGGAAGGGTCATACCGAAGGTAGTATCAAATACAGCTACGTTTGGCTTGCCCGGAACGACCTTCTCGCATGCCTCGATACCCATGAGGTTTGCAGGGTTGTGCAGAGGGCCGAGATCGAAGCAGGAACGGATAACGTCCTTCACGTGCTCGTCTACGATGCAGGACTCTGTGATGTTTGGACCAGCATGGAGTACACGGTGTCCGATGGCACCGATCTCATCAACGGTCTTTACTACACCGTGCTCTGCATCGGTGAGTGCATCAAATACCAGCTTTACAGCGACGCTGTGATCCGGCATAGCGGACTCAATGACGAAATCCTCCTTGCCCGGTACCTTATGTGTGAGCTTACTGCCCTCGATGGCGATACGCTCGCAGAGACCCTTTGCAAGAACGGCCTCATTCTCCATATCGATGAGCTGATACTTGAGGGATGATGAACCACAGTTCAGTACAAGAATTTTCATGGGTATTACTCTCCTAAATGTTTATAATGATGATCTGCTGCAGTACCTGATACTCTACCAGGCACACGCAGCAGATAAAAGAAATCAAATCTTATCGATTACGCGTTCTGTGCCTGTACCGCAGTCATTGCTACGACGCCAACGATATCATCTGCAAAACAGCCACGGCTGAGGTCGTTCACCGGCATGCTGAGACCCTGAAGAACAGGACCGTAAGCACCCGCGTGCGCAAGTCTCTGAACGAGCTTGTAGCCGATGTTACCAGCCTCGAGGGACGGGAATACAAGTACGTTCGCATGGCCTGCAACCTTGCTGCCCGGAGCCTTGAGCTCTGCTACAGAAGGAACGAGTGCGGCATCGAGCTGAAGCTCACCGTCGAGGGCGATCTCCGGATGCTGCTCGTTTGCGATCTTGACAGCCTCTGCAACCTTGGTTACATCATCATGCTTTGCAGAACCCTTGGAGGAGTATGAAAGCATCGCAACCTTCGGCTCACGGCCGACGAAGGTCTGGAAGGACTGTGCGGAAAGGTACGCGATCTCCGCCAGCTTCTCGGAATCGAAATCGGTATTTACTGCGCAGTCAGCGAATACGAAGAGGCCGTTGCCGTCGATCTGCTCACCGAACTCACAGTTCGGAACCTCCATAAGGAAGAAACCGGAAACGGACTTGATGCCTGGCTTGGTCTTCAGAAGCTGAAGTGCCGGACGAATGGTGTTACCAGTGGAGTGGCATGCACCGGAAACGGCACCGTCTGCGTCACCGCACTTACACATAAGGCATGCATAGTACATGTAATCCTTCGTCATCTGCTCTTCTGCCTGCTCCGGGGTGAGGCCCTTCTTCGCACGAAGCTCGACGAACTTGTCGATGTACTTCTGACGGTTCGGATCTGTAAACGGATCAACGATGGTTGCACCAGTGAGGTCATAGCCTGCACCGTTCTTCTCGATCTCCTCTGGAGTACCGATAATCACGAGGTTCGCGATGCCCTCCTTTAAGATCTTCTCAGCAGCCTCGAATGTTCTCTTATCCATGGACTCTGGAAGAACGATGGTCTTCTTGTCTGCCTTTGCCTTCGCCTTGATTGTGTCAATAAATGCCATTTCAGATTTCTCCTCTCAATGCTATTTATACAATTTTACCAGTGGAAACCCACTGATTCATTCATGAAGGTACGCACGCGTGGTATGCGTGTATACAATTTGACATTGCTATTATACTCGATAAAAAGCGCTCTGCAATGCATGAGGAGCGCTTTTCGTGCACAAAATCACGGACATTCTGACAAGTTCATAACAAATCCGTCCTACGGCAGCGCCCTGTCGTCTCGAACGACTGCGTTTCAGTACTTCTCGAAACGGTCCAGGTCGACCACCATGATCGTCGCGCCGCCGATCTCGACCGGCATCGGCATCGTGGTGTAGGTGCCCATCGAGGTGCCGGAAACGTAAGGCATGTTCACCGTAATCTTCTGGCGCTTGCCGCACTGCTTCTTGATGAGCTCGATGCACTCGTCCACCATATCATCCTGGGTCGCGATCATCAGCGTCGAGTTGCCCTTCCGAAGGAAGCCACCCGTCGACGCCAGCTTCGTCACCTGGAAGTGATCCTTATTCAGTGCATCCATCACATCGTCTTCGTTATCGTTACGAACAATCGCATAAATCAGTTTCATACTGTACCTCTTTTCTGTCCTGCATAGCACGTATTTTGCCTTCTATTTTATCATAGCCGGGCGGCGTTTTCCACAAAACAAATGGGTTTCGTGGTGGATGAATGCACTGTTTTGACAGGGGCCGGCCCTCCGGCTCCCCCCCTTTGCGTATATTATCCGATCACCATGAATCGTCTTGTAAACTCATTTTCCAAGTGTACATCACTGTCGTACGGGTGGTAGATCAGCCGGTACAGGTCGGCGGCGTAGAGGTCACTGCGGAACATGAGCTCGGCGTGGCCGGCGCGTATGCTCATAAGGAGGTCCTCCGGGCTTTCGATGGTCTGTCGGTGAAACGCGTCGAGGGTGCGCTGGTAGCGCGCCGGGGAGGTGACAGCAGTTGTGGCGATGGCTGAAAGCAGCTCCTTCGCCTCCTTCCGCACGCCGAGTACACGCACGTACGGCATCGTTTCAGCCTCTCCGAAGTAGGCACCGCGGAGGGCGGCGTGGTCCTTCCGCTGGAGGTCGAGGAGGATATGGAGCAGCGCCCTCGAAATACGGCTGTAGGTGTAGTTCCGTGACTTCACAGCGGCGATGCGTTCACGGAAACGCATCCGCTCACGTACCTGTTTTCGGAGCGCGTCGGCGATCTCACGCGAGACGTCGAGGTAATCGCAGAGCACAGAATTCGCTTCCGGCGCCACGCTGTCGAGGTAGCTGAGCTGCAGCAGACGGTAGCTCAGCATATCGCTCAGCATGTCGAGCGTCGCGTAGCCCTGGTGCGCCGCGCCACGGATGCCACGGAGTGGCGGGGCCGAAAGCTCCGCTGTCGTCGTCCTGCTGCCCTCTTCCACCTCCTGTGAAGTGACACGCTCCGGGGCCGATTCTTCTTTCGCAGCCACACACGACAGCTCATTCTGCAGGATCGCGTCGCGGATCGAGTGGGCGCTCGGCAGACTCAGCTTTCGGCGAATGCAGGCGACCTCGAAGCAGTCACCCTGCCGTTTCACTGCTTTGATATACTCGAGTCCGAGCACGTCGTTGGACTGGAGATCAAATGCGCTTCGGTTCTCGAGCATCATCTCGAAGGCCTCCTCGTCATCACCGCTGAGGACGAGCTTCATCGCTTCTGCCCGCGCCTTCGGATAACTCATGCCGGAGGCCACACCGTCGCGGACGACAGCATTGAACTTCGCATGGGCGGTGGAGCCGGTGGAAAGCTCGAGGGTGGCCATCTGCTGGAGCTTCGCGAGGTCAGCGGATTCGGAGCCGAACACGAGCTGGTCCACGAAGCCGAGGGAACGCAGAACCGCGACACCACCGGCCGCGAAATCCTCTGCGCTGGAGGTCGAGAACATGACCGGGATCTGCACGACGAGGTCAACGCCATGCAGGAGTGCGTCCCGGGCGCGCTCGTACTTGTCGAAGATCGCCGGCTCGCCGCGCTGCACGAAATCGCCGGACATCGCGGCGACGATGACATCCGCATGGTACTCGGCGCGGATCTGATTGATCATGTACTGATGTCCCGCATGGAAGGGATTGTATTCGGTGATGATACCGACGACTTTTTTTCCGTTGATCATTGTGTCCTCACAGCCAGGATCCGAACGCTCTACAGCACTTTGCTTCCGGCAGAAGGCGGTCTCGGCAGTCCTGGTCATCTTTCATAATGTCGATTCGTGTTGAATCATCTGCATGATTCAGATACAAGACAAATATATCAAAAAAAGCGCACGACGGAAATCTCACTTTCCATCATGCGCATGAAATCATGTTTCGTTTCGAACCGCTCAGATGCTCATAAACATGAGCCGCTGATCAGTGCCTTAGTTCTTAAAGCTGTGGATCGGTGCCGGGATGCGTCCCTTACGGTTCACGAAGCCGGAGCAATCGAATGTGTTGACCGCCATGACCGGTGCGTGTCCGAGGAGGCCGCCGAAATCGACGTGGTCGCCGACCTTCTTGCCGATGGCCGGGATGACACGAACCGCGGTGGTTTTCTGGTTGACCATGCCGAGGGCTGCCTCGTCCGCGATGATACCGGAGATCGTGGTCGCCGGCGTGTCGCCCGGGATGGCGATCATATCGAGACCGACAGAGCATACGCAGGTCATCGCCTCGAGCTTCTCGATGTTGAGGGCACCTGCCTCGACGGCATTGATCATACCCTGATCCTCGGAAACCGGGATGAACGCGCCGCTGAGTCCGCCGACGGAGCTGGACGCCATGATACCGCCCTTCTTCACCTGGTCGTTCAGCATCGCCAGTGCGGCGGTCGTGCCCGGTGCACCGGTACGCTCGAGTCCCATCGCCTCCAGGATGTCAGAAACCGAATCACCGATGGCTGGCGTCGGTGCGAGGGAGAGGTCAATGATGCCGAACGGAACACCGAGCTTACGGCTCGCCTCCTTCGCTACCAGCTGGCCTACGCGGGTGATCTTAAACGCGGTCTTCTTGATGAGCTCGGACAACTCCTCGAAGTCAAGGCCCTCCGCGTGCTGCAGTGCATCACGTACGACGCCCGGTCCAGAAACACCGACGTTCAGGATACAGTCTGCCTCGGAAACGCCATGGAAGGCGCCGGCCATGAACGGGTTGTCATCCGGTGCGTTACAGAAAACGACAAGCTTCGAGCAGGCGCTCGAGTCGGTGTCGGCGGTACGCTCGGCCGCCTCACGGATCATCTCACCCATAAGACGAACGGCGTCCATATTGATACCGGTCTTCGTGGAGCCGAGGTTGACGCTGGAGCAGACGATGTCGGTCTCGGCGAGCGCCTGTGGGATCGCACGCATCAGCATCTCATCCGCCGGGGTCATGCCCTTCTGGCAGATGGCAGAGAAACCGCCGAGGAAATTGACCCCGACTGCCTTCGCTGCCTTGTCAAGGGTATGGGCGACCTTCACGAAATCCGCAGAGGACTTGCAGGCACTGCCGGCCGCGATCGCAATCGGCGTGACGGAGATACGCTTGTTGACGATCGGCACACTGTACTCGCGGCTGATCTCCTCTCCTGTCTTCACAAGGTCACGCGCATAGCGGGTGATTTTCTTATAGATGTTGTCACAGAAGGTGTCGACATCACCAGCTGCACAGTCGAGAAGACTGATTCCCATGGTGATCGTACGGACATCGAGGTTATTATGTTCGATCATATTGTTGGTCTCCGCGACCTCCAGGACATTGACCGCATCAAAAGAGCTTGCCATTCTGATTCTCCTTTTCGTTTATGATAAAGTCTCGTGCGCTTCGCTGGCTGCCTTGGGCCTGAGATGGACCCTGCGGCAGTTCCTTCGGAACGCAATCACAGATTGCGCCATTTACGGTCGATGTTTGTCGAAACAAACATCTCCCTCAAATTCTATGCATCATCGTGAAGATCTCTTCGAGCTGCATCTTGATATCGACGCCGATCTGATCCTTACCATACTGTGCGATCTCGGCAGCGACGGTGTCGAAGCTCTCCGTAGAGTTCGACACATCCACGATCATCATCATGTTAAAGAATCCGCCGGTGATGGTCTGTGAGATATCGAGGATGTTGATGTTCTTCTCGGAAAGGAAGGTACAAACCTTCGCAATGATGCCGACGGTGTCCTTACCAACTACGGTGATAATCGCTTTTTTCATAGAGCCTCCTCTTATGCCTGCTGCCGGGTGCCAGCGCCGCCTCGGTTTCTGCATACATACTACATTTACATGTTTATATGCGGGATAAAATCCCCGTATATGTATAGAACATGTCTGTTCCATGCTTTCTTAATATCTAAGCATTTAAAAAAGTAAAACGCAACCTGTTTTCCGCTTCGTCTATGAAAAAAACCATGCGTAAATCGCGCTTCTCATGTCCATAAATGCTAAAAAGGACAGGGTGACCCTGTCCTCGATAGCCCGTACTTATGGCAGTCATTCTATGATTTTATATTAGTGTAAGCTGCAGTTTTACCAGTTTATGGGGTCTGACCCCATTACGAAATTCTTAAGATGGCCGGGGTCTACAGTTCGATGATGTCCGAGATGCGGTCGCGCTGCGCGACGCTGATGTCGAAATCGCCGGCGCGGTAGTCGGAGTCTGATCCGTCGATCTCCTGCTGTACGGTTTTCAGCGCGAGCTCCGGGAGGTTGTTCTCCTTACTGAGATGCCCGAGAAAGACATGCTTCACATGCGGATTCAGGATGCGGTCGATGAGATGCCCGGAGCTTTCGTTACTGAGGTGGCCATGGTCACTCAGGATCCGGCGCTTCAGGGACATCGGATACGGGCCCGTGCTCAGCATGCGGACATCGTGGTTCGCTTCGACCACCATCGCGTCGAGATTTTCAAGATGCGATACGATGTAATCGTCGTAGTGCCCCATGTCGGTGGCGATGGCGACACGCTTCTCGCCCGCCTCGATACGGTAGCCGACCGGATCCGCTGCGTCATGATCGATGGAAAACGGGATTACGCTAAGGTCGCCGACGGTGGTCACAGCATCCGGAAGGATCGGCTGCAGCAGATCCGTCGCGAAATCACCGAGCGTACGATTCAGCATCACCTCACGAAGCGTGCCCAGCGTGCCGTAGATCGGAATCTGGTATTTACGGGATATCGTACCGACGGCACGGATATGATCGATGTGTTCATGCGTGAGGAAAATCGCCTGCACATCCGAAAGCTCGAGGTCCAGCGCGTGGAGTCCCTGATTGACAGCCTTCATCGTCACCCCCACATCCACCAGCACATGCGTATGGTCCGTGCCGATGTAGCTGCTGTTCCCGCTGGAGCCACTGGCGATACTCGTAAATCTCATAAAATGCTTCTTGCCTTTCCTTTGTTATCTCTACGAATCCGGGCATGGTGGGCGCGGCCCACTCAATGCACAGTACAGACCCCGGTGAAATGTCCGTGGCCGCTATGACAATCTCTGTCTATCTGCCACGGACATTTCGCCGGAACCTGTTCTTTGCATTCGCAAGCCTTGCGCCCGCCATGCCCCGGATTCGCTGCTACGTTTCATATTACCCTTCGTGTAAATGCTCCCTGATCGTCGTTTCTGTCTCTTCGCGGCTTCCTGAGTTATCAATCACGAAATCTGCCATCGCAGCGTACTCGTCGTCCGGAATCTGGGCGTGGATCATCGCGCGGGCTTTCTCTTCGGAGTAGCCACGGGTTTCCATGAGGCGGGCGATACGCACAGCTTCCTCGGTATAGACGAACCATACCTCGTCGCAGAGCTCCACGAAATGGGCGATCGGAAGTGCTGTTTCGACGACGATGTCCGCCCCGCTCTTCCGCGCCGTGCGCACCTGCGCATCGACGTATTTCCAGACTGCCGGGTGGACGATGCTGTCGACCTGTGACCGCAGCTTCTGTTTTCCGACACCGTAGATTCTCGACGCGAAAACCGGCAGATCGACACTGCCGTCGGCCCGCTCGATATCCGCACCGAGCAGCGCCTTAAGTGCCTCAAACACTGGATCTCCATGGACATAAAACGACTTCGCAATGTCGTCCGTCCGGTACGCTGTAAACTGATACTCCTGCGTGAGAACGTCCAGCACACTGGATTTCCCCGCACCGACGCCTCCGATCACTCCGATCACCATTGATTTCCTTTCAGTTTATGGGGTCTGACCCCAATGTCGTCAACTTAACATTTAGATCCACGCGAAAGCGTGGGTCTTAT
>NZ_JBKEIS010000068.1:0-505 GCF_046365365.1 Oribacterium sp. P9
AGCTAATCATTGGGAAAGGCCCGTTCGCGGGCCTTTCTTGTGCCCAAAGTACGGCGAGTTGACTTGATTCTGGCACAAAAACTGAGATATCCCACTCCTCTGAGGTCTCATTCAGGGGAAATTGCGCGTTCGAAGGGGATTGCGATGGTCGGATGTTGCAAAATGCCTGGTCAGTTAATTAGAACCCTATTAGTGCGGATTCTATTCAGTGGGACATCTCGGTTTTTGTGCCAGAATCAGCTCACAAGGTGGAACTTTTTTCGGCGCAAATGCTTTTCGTGGCCGGCGGGCTGACTTGCAGCACGCTTGGCTTGCCGTCTCCCAGCTGATCGACTTGCGAATTTCAAGTCTTCTTGTTGGTCGGCACGGAATCGTATCTTATCTTCCGCGCTAAGCTCGTTTGTGCGCCACAAAGTTCGTGCGCTGTGCGGAATTCCACGACTCGTGCCTTGCTCGCCAAGGATGACTTAATCGCATGGCGGGAATCTTCTTTCTAGCTAATTCC
>NZ_JBKEIS010000069.1:0-505 GCF_046365365.1 Oribacterium sp. P9
ACCTCATCGTGGCGGTGTGCGTGTTCTTCTTCTTCTACACCGACGGCGCCGATATGACCGGCCCCTGGATCGCCTGCATCCTTATGGGCATCGCCGGAGCCCTCGTCCCGACGGGCACCCGCGCAATCGCGCCGGTCTTGGTTCCCGAGCCGAAAAAGACCGACCTCGTGCTCGCCACCATGGCATTCGCGACCGGCGTTGCCCAGGTCGTTGGCGGCTACATCGTCTCGCCGATCGTCACTTCCATTGGCTACCAGGCGAATGCCCAGTTCGTGCTAACTCCGCTTGCCCTTCTTGCAGCGGTTCTGGTGATCGTGTTCGTGAAATCCGACCGCAAAACCCATGAGGTGCGCGTTGCCGAGCGCGCGGCTCAGGATGCTGCGGAGGCGGAAGTGCATGCCTAGCACCAGGCTGCTATCCCTCCAGGAGAGGCAACTCCGCACATCGGCCCGGCCTTCCCCTGCGCCGGGCCGAAACGAAAAGTCCATCGAGGCAATATGCGCAT
>NZ_JBKEIS010000018.1:0-42120 GCF_046365365.1 Oribacterium sp. P9
TTTGTTATATCATCCTTCTGGTAACCAATCTTAAGTTGACCTTGGGTTGACTACATTGGGGTCAGACCCCATAAACTCGAGAGGCCAAGACCCCTTGAAATCAGGCCGTATTCCCGATATAATAACCTTGTCTGTGCGTAATCACGATACAGGAGGTAGTGACCATGGAGCTTAGACGAATACTCGCGATTCTCGCACTGGTCATCATCGCGTTTCTCCTCGTCGCCGTACTGTATTTCGCGGTGACCGGAGCGAACCAGTACCTTCTGGCCTGTTTATTCTGTCTGGTCGTCGTACCGGTGGTGATCTACATCTTCATCTGGTTCACGAAACTGACAAACAAAAAATAATGCAGGATGTTCTGGTCACGAATCTCTCACATACATCCGGGTGAGGACGCCCGAGATGGACTGTGTCAAAAAGGTGAAGAACATCCATAGTATCCATACACGGATGCTATCCTTAGGAGGATTCACATGGTAAGAGCAATCGTTGGAGCAAACTGGGGCGACGAGGGCAAGGGCAAGATCACCGATGTGCTTGCCGAGACCTCGGATATCGTTGTACGTTTCCAGGGTGGCGCAAATGCCGGCCATACCATCATCAACAATTATGGTCGTTTCTCACTCCACCTTATGCCGAGCGGCATATTCTATAATCACACCACATCCGTACTCGGAAATGGTGTGGCACTCGATATCGAGAGGTTCTGTGCAGAGCTGAAGTCCATCGTCGACGCCGGCGTTCCGACCCCGAAGATCCTGGTATCCAACCGTGCACAGGTTATGATGCCATATCACGTTCTGTTCGATACACTCGAGGAGGCGAGACTCGCCGGTAAGAGCTATGGCTCCACGAAGTCCGGCATCGCACCGTTCTTCTCTGACAAGTATGCGAAGATCGGTCTTCAGGTAAGCGAGCTCTTCGATGAGGAGGTCCTTCAGGATCGTCTGCACAAGGTCATCGAAATCAAGAATGCGATCCTGCGTGAGCTTTATCATGCACCGGAGATCAACTACGACGAGCTCCTCGAGGAGATGCATCGTCAGAGAGATATGATCGCACCGTATGTGACCGATACCTCGAAGTTCCTGCGTGAGGCACTGAAGGAAGGTAAGACCGTCCTGCTCGAGGGTCAGCTCGGTACCATGAAGGATCCGGATCACGGTATCTATCCGATGGTAACCTCCAGCTCCACACTCGCAGCCTATGGTGCCGTCGGTGCCGGTATCCCTCCATATGAGATCAAGGATATCGTCGCTGTAACGAAGGCATATTCCTCCGCAGTCGGTGCCGGTGATTTCGTTTCCGAGCTCTTCGGTGAGGAGGCAGATGAGCTTCGTAGAAGAGGTGGCGATAAGGGTGAGTTCGGTGCAACCACTGGACGTCCGAGAAGAGTCGGCTGGTATGATGCCGTCGCTTCGAAGTATGGTTGCCAGCTTCAGAGCGCGACCGAGGTCGCACTGACCGTCCTCGATGTACTCGGCTACCTGAAGGAGATCAAGGTCTGCGTAGGCTATGAGATCGATGGTAAGGTAACCACCGACTTCCCGGTTACACCGCTCCTTAACAAGGCAAAGCCGGTCTATGAGACCCTGCCGGGCTGGAACTGCGACATCCGCGGCATCAAGAACTATGACGAGCTTCCGGAGAACTGTAAGAACTACATCGACTTCATCGAGAAGCACATCGAGACCCCGATCACCATGGTTTCCAATGGTCCGGAGAGACACGAGATTCTGAAGAGAACCCCGAAGATCTGATCGCGTGACAAATACTAGTATAAACGAGGCGCCCATTGCATCACTGCAATGGGCGCCTCGTTTTTATGGGTATAGATGAAGGGGTACGATGTGTTATACTCCGACCCGAAGATCAGGGATCGGAGTGGGAGATATCCGGGCCGAACCCGAAATTACTTAGCGGCCTGATTTTCCTTTTCAAGCGTCGTTCTGAATTCTTCCTTTATGTCTGCGAGCAGTGCCGGCTCGGTGATGAGCTCATACGCGGCACCGGCCAGGATCTTCGCACCGTAGAAGATTGCCTTGTGTGCTTCCTCGGTTTTACCGGCGTCGAGATATGCCTGGGAGTGCGCGGTCGAACCCTCCGGAACGAAGGCGATGCGGGCACAGGTACCAGGTACACGGCGCATGACATTGCCGAAATCCGTCGAACCGGTCTGCGCTCTCGGCGGGGCGATCCGCGGTGCGCCGATCTCTTCGGCCTGCTTCATCACGAGATCGTTCAGTCGGATGACCGGAATCTTATTATCGACTTCCTTCTCGCGGATGATTTCCACCTCGGTTTCGGTCATCATCGCCGCGCCCTGGAGAATCTTTTCGAAGCGTGTGCAGACGTTGTCGAGGTAAGCGCGGTTATAGGAACGCACGTAGAAGCTCGCCTCCGCATAGGCCGGCACGACATTGGCCGGTGTGCCGCCGCAGTTGGTGACTGTATAATGGATCTTCACGTCGGATGCGACGTGCTCACGTAAAAACTCAACGCCCTGGAAGGCGAGGATGAGGCCATCCAGCGCACTGCGACCCTTTTCCGGGCGGAGCGCAGCGTGCGCACTGGTGCCGTGGTAGATTACCTTATACTTCGAGTTCGCGAGAGACTTCACATCCACCTGCGTATTCGGACCGCCGTGCATCATGAAGGCCACGTCGAGATCGGTGAAATCGCAGCCGTTCCGGATCATCTGGATCTTGCCGCTGATGCTTTCCTCGGCAGGGGTTCCGTAGACCGTGATGGTATAGGCCTGGTCCAGGTCTGCTTCTTTTAATGCCTTCGCCGCAGCGAGGATGGATGGACCCTGCAGATGATGACCGCAGGCGTGTCCGAGGCCTGGAAGCGCGTCATACTCACAGAGCAGTCCGATGTTCGGGCCGCCGTTCCCGTGGTGATAGACTGCCTTAAATGCGGTCGGGACACCCGCAATGCCGGTTTCGACCTCGAAGCCTTCGCGCATAAGCCACTGTGTCAGAACGTCAAGGGCATGAAACTCCTCCATGCCGGTTTCCGGGTGATCGAAGATATCGTCGGCCATCGCGATCAGCTCTTCCCGAACGCCATCGATCGTTTGAAATAATCTTTCCTTCAAATTAAAAGCACCTCCGTTTTTTGATGAGCCCATTATACAGGGCAGCGGAAGTGCTTGTAAAATATAGAAAACAAAAGATTATTATTTATACTTATTTAACAATATATTTGTTAAGAATTCTACAACTTGCCTTTGACATCTATTTCACAGGATTGTATAATTTAGAACGAAATCTATGATTTTGTATGCAATATCTACAAAATCATATCACAGGAGAGCGCATTAACATGGCAAAGAAAGAAATATCACAGGCGGTTATCCAGAGACTTCCTAGATATTATCGATATCTCGAGGATCTCATGGATCAGGGGATCGAGCGCATTTCGTCGAACGAATTAAGTAAGCGGATGAAGCTCACGGCGTCGCAGATCCGTCAGGACCTCAATAACTTCGGCGGCTTCGGTCAGCAGGGCTACGGCTACAACATCCGAAATCTGCATGATGAGATCGCGAAGATCCTGAACATCGATGAGGAGCATGAGATGATCATCGTCGGAGCCGGTCACTTAGGACAGGCACTGGCGAACTATACAAATTTCCGAAAGCGCGGCTTCATCGTAAGAGCTATCTTCGATCAGGACCCGACGGTTATCGGTACCCGGGTAGGCGATGTCGAGGTGCTTCCGATGGAGAAGATCGATGAGGTCGTGAAGGCATCCAATGTCAAGATGGCAGCGGTCTGCATCCCGAAGACACCGGCCGTGAAGGTAGTCGAGCAGCTGATCGCCGACGGCGTCGTTGGTATCTGGAACTTCGCGCACGTCGATCTCGAGGTTCCGGATGATGTCGTCATCGAGAACGTGCATCTCTCCGAGTCGCTGATGCGTCTCAGCTACCGTATGGGTGAAGCCTACGGACGGAAAGAAGCGGAGGACGAGGCATAAGATGGTGATCGGTATCGGCACCGACATCCTGGAAATCAGCCGTATCGAAAGTACCCGGCGAACAGGCACGGAGACTCGTATTTTTACGGAGCATGAGCGCCGGCAGGCATCTGGAAGAGATTCCATGCTTGCCGGTGATTTTGCATGTAAGGAGGCGGTCGCGAAGTGCTTCGGCACCGGCTTCCGCGGCTTCCGCCCGATCGACGTCGAGGTGCTCCGGGATGAACTCGGGAAACCCTATGTCGTGCTTCACGGCGCTGCCCGCACACTGTATGACGAGCTGGGCGGACGCTCGATTCAGGTCTCGATCTCCGACACGAAGGAGCTCGTCATCGCATTTGCCATACTGGAGGGCACAGATGGACACAGACAAGACGACCTATCTCAGGAAGATTCCGGCACGCCGGAGCGACAGTAATAAGGGAACCTACGGAAAGATCCTCGTGGCCGCCGGCTCGGAGGGCATGTGTGGTGCCGCTTACCTCGCCGGTCTCGCCGCCTATCGCAGCGGCGCCGGCCTCGTGCGCATCCTGACCCCTGCGTCGAACCGCCTCATCGTGCAGTCCCTGCTTCCGGAGGCGATCTTCACCGGCTACGATTCGGACAGTAATTTCCGGGTCCTGTCCGAGGCCAATGTCTCCTGGGCGGACATCCTCGTGCTGGGGCCAGGTCTCGGCACCGAGGCGCTGAGCGTGACGCTCGTTCGCGAGCTGCTGCAGGCCATCGCAGCGCAGTGTGATGCAACGCCGTCGAAATGGCTTGGGAAATTCCCGCTTCTGCTGATCGACGCAGACGGCCTCAATATCCTGAGCGTCCGTCCGGAGCTCATGCAGCTCGTCGACCAGATCGCACGGCAGATCCCGGTGGTCGTCACGCCACACCCGATGGAGATGGCGCGCCTCTCTGCGGTTTCGCTACAGGAGATCCTTCAGTGCCCGGCCCACGCGGCGGAAGCATTGGCCGCGGCACATGGCACCATAACCGTGATGAAGGGCTCGGAAACCATCGTCCTGGATGCCGACGGACACGCCTTCCAGAACCTGGAGGCGAGCCCGGCCCTCAGTAAAGGCGGCTCCGGCGACGTCCTGTCCGGTGCCATCGCCGGCGTCTATGCCGTCCTGCGCGCCGACCGAATCGACGCACTGAACGAAGTCCCGCCAGAAGAACAGCGTACGCGCTGGCGCAGGATGGCCTTCGACGCAGCCGTCACCGGCGTCCTGCTCCATGCAGAAGCCGGACGACAGGCCGCAAATATCCACGGAACCCACGGCGTACTCGCCAGGGAAACGGCGGACATGCTCGGAATCGTGATGCATGCGTGAAGATGATTCCTGCGACCCGCCCGCCGTTCTAAGATGCAAACATGTCAGAAAAGCTTGATTCTACGCCGTTTTTACGTTATAGTACTAGAGTTTGATTTAAACATCGATCAATTTTATATATGTAATTGAGGAGAGTATTATGTCAGGACATTCCAAGTTTTCAAACATCCGTGCTAAGAAGGAAAAGAATGATGCCGCAAAGGGCAAAATTTTCACCATGATCGGCCATGAGCTCGCACTGGCTGTAAAGGCCGGTGGACCTGACCCAGCTAACAACTCCAAGCTCGCTGCTGTCATCGCGAAGGCAAAGGCAAACAACATGCCGAACGACACCATCAACAGCGGTATCAAGAAGGCAGCCGGATCCATGGATGCGGATAACTTCGAGGAGCTTCAGTACGAGGGCTACGGCCCGAATGGTGTAGCCATCATCGTCAAGGTTCTGACGGATAACAAGAACCGTGCTGCAGCGGATGTACGTTCCGCATTTACGAAGGGCCACGGCTCACTCGCAACGCAGGGTGCCGTTTCCTTCATGTTTGACGAGAAGGGCCAGATCATCCTCGACCGTGAGGCGATGGACGATATGGGTAAGGACTTCGACACACTGATGGATATGGCCATCGAGGCTGGTGCCGAGGACATCACCGACGAAGAGGATTCCTACGTGATCATCACGGATCCGGCGGACTTCGAGACGGTTCGCGAGAACATCGAGAAGCAGGGCATCCCGATGGCAGAAGCGGACGTCGTGATGATCCCGCAGAACTACGTATCGGTTACCGATCCAGAGGTCGTAAAGGGACTTCGCAGAACCCTCGACCTGCTCGACGCATCCGAGGACGTTCAGACTGTATACACCAACTGGGAAGAAGAGAATGAGGAGTAAAAAAAAGACCGCGTAAGCGGTCTTTTTTTTATGCATTGAGTAGGTTCTTCGGCTCCACCGTCACCGACCAGTTCGTATGATAGATGACGAAGCCCGGTGCCTGATTCGGCACCTTCCGAAGATTCTTCCGAATCGTATAATCGACCTCGACCTTCGGATCCTCACGATGCGAAGAGAAGTACGCCGCGAGCTCCGCCGCCTCGATGAAGACCCGGTCCGGCACCTCCTCCATCGGCTGCCCGCCCGTCTTCACGATGACATGCGAACCCGTCACGCCCTTCGCGTGGAACCAGAGATCCCCGCCATCCCCGAGTCGGAAGCTCACGTCCTCGTTCTGATAATTATTCTTTCCGATGAACAGCTCATAGCCGTCGCTCGTCACCCAGTGGTACGGCTTCGACTTCCGCTGCAGCCGGTTCTTTCCCTTTCCCGGCGTCTTATGCAGGAAACCGAAATCGATCATCTCCCGACGGATATCCTGCAGATCCTCCTCGGACTCCGCGATGTCAAGCGCCGTGCGGATCGACTCGAGGTGCTCGACCTCCTTCCGCGTCTCCTCGAGCTGCACCGTCACGTTCTCCTTCGTACGCTTCTGCTTCTGGTACTTCTCGAGGTAGCGCTTCGCATTCTCCGCCGCAGAGAGATCCTTCTGCAGTGGAATCGTGATCTCACTGTTTGTATAGTAGTTCTCGCAGACCAGCTGATCCTCCCCACCCTGCAGCGAGTAGCCGTAGGTGTGCAGCAGCTCACCGTATACGCGGTACTTATCCATGCCCTCGGTATCCCGGAGCTGCTTCTCCTGAATCATCAGCTTCTTCCCGGCACGCTCCATCAGCGTCGTCAGCACCTTCCGGAGATCCGTCGAACGCTGACGGATACGGGAGCTCCTATCCTTCTCACTGTAGAAGCGGCGGATGACCTCACTCATCGAGTCGAAGTGCTCGACCTCGAAGGCGGCGTCCGCCTCATACAGCGTGAGATCGAAGGCGGAGAAGTCCGTCGGCACCTCATCCTGGTAGACGATGACCGGATCCGGCTGCCGCTCGATCGCAACTTCTTCTATAATATGATGGAAGCTTCCGTACAGTGCGGCCAATGCTTCTGCCGGCTGGCAGTTCGCGGAGAGGTCGGGATCGACACCGGCGCGGTGACAGAGCTCGGAGGCCGTCAGTGGACTGAGACCCGTGATGTGATGGAAGAGCGCCTTGAAGACCGGCTCCGGCTGCTGCGCGAGCAGCGCACAGAAAGCGGCTTCATCGAGTGTCAGCGGATTCTTCTTTCCACCCGCATCCGGGATGAAGTACGGACGATTCGGCAGCACCTCCCGCACGGAGGACTGGGAAGCGGAGATGCGCTTCACGGAATCGATGATGCTGTGGTCATCGCGGAGCAGGATGATGTTCGAGTACTTGCCCATCAGCTCGACCGCGAGGTAGCGCTTTCCGAGGTCGCCCATCTCATCGAGATGCTCGATGGTGAAGAGGATGACACGCTCGAGACCGTCCTCGTGCAGCGCCTGGTCCGGCTGTCGCACGTCGAGGATCGCACCGTTTCCGATGTGCTTCCGGAGGGCCATACAGAAGGTCGGCGCGTTGATCGGCGCCGGCTTCGCATCCTCCGTGAGGGTGCAGAGCGGAAGGGACGGATTGACCGAGATCTGTACCTTCACATTATCCTTCTGATTTCGCACGGTCAGCTGGATCTCATCCTTCTCCGGCTGTGTGATCTTCGCAATCCTGCCGCCGATCAGACGCTCGCGAAACTCCTTTACGGTCGCCGAAACGACCAGTCCATCATATGCCATAGCACATCGCCTTTCTATATCAAAAACCTTACGTGACAGTTCAGACAGGGGACCCCACGACCTGAACTGTTAAAACTTTACTTCTAAATTATAGTAGACTATAATTTATTACATATGACTAAAAAACGCAAGCCGCCCTCGGGCAGGCTGTGCACATCGAGGTAATCTATGAAATTAAAAAGCATGACCGGATTCGGACGCGCCGAGGTCTCGAACGACCAGTACCGCCTGTCCGTGGAAGTGAAGTCGGTCAATTCCCGTTTCCTGGATCTCAGCATCAAGATGCCGAAGAAGTTTAATGCACTCGAGGCCAATATCCGAAACACTGTGAAGGAGTACATCTCCCGTGGCAAGGTCGATCTCTTCATCACCTACGAGAGCTTTTCAGAGAAGGGAAAGGCCCTCCGGCTCGATCTGCCGCTCGCGAAGGAGTACCTGGAGTCCATGCGTACACTGGTGAACGCGCTGGGAGTCGAGGACAATGTTAAAGTCACCAATCTGGCGTCGCTGCCGGATGTGCTCGTGCTCTCTGAGGAATCTGAGGATGATGACGCGCTCTGGGAGAGCCTGAAGCCGTCACTCACCGGTGCACTCGAGCGTTTCTCCGAGACCCGTGTGATGGAGGGCGAGAACCTCCAGAAGGATCTCCTCGGAAAACTCGCCGAGATGGAAGCCATCGTGAACCGTATCGATGCGCGTTCGCCGGAGATCACAGCCGCCTATGAGGCGCGTCTTCGTGCGAAGGTATCGGAGCTCCTCGAGGGTACCGGCATCGACGAAGCCCGCATCGTGCAGGAGGTGACGATCTACTCGGATAAGATCTGCACCGATGAGGAGCGGGTACGCCTGCACAGCCATATCAAGAATATGCGGACGAAGCTCCAGAACGACGGCCTCGTCGGTCGTGAGCTTGATTTCGTCGCACAGGAGATGAACCGTGAGGCGAACACGACGCTCAGTAAGGCAAACGACCTGATCGTATCGGAGGATGCGATCGGGCTGAAGACCCTGATCGAGAAGATCCGTGAGCAGATTCAGAATCTTGAGTAAGGAAGGTATACATGGAAAAGGGAGTTTTAGTTGTGATTTCCGGCTTTTCAGGAGCCGGTAAGGGAACGCTGATGAAGCAGCTTGTTTCCCGTTATGATCAGTATGCACTGTCGATCTCAGCGACGACGCGCCAGCCGCGCGAGGGCGAGGTCGATGGACGCGAGTACTTCTTCAGGACGAAGGAGGAGTTCGAGGAGATGATCGCACAGGATGCGCTCGTGGAGTACGCGCAGTACGTCGAGCACTACTACGGCACACCGAAGAAGTATGTCGAGGAGAACCTCGAGGCCGGAAAGGATGTACTACTCGAAATCGAGATCCAGGGCGCACTGAAGATCCGCGAGAAGTACCCGGAGGCGATCCTGATCTTCGTCACACCGCCATCGGGAGAGGAGCTTCGCCGTCGTCTCGTGGGACGTGGCACGGAGACCATGGAGGTCATCGAAAAGCGCCTTCGGAGAGCCATGCAGGAGTCGGAGGGCGTCGAGGCCTACGACTATATATTGGTAAACGATAATATTGACACTTGCACCGAAAAATTGCATAATCTCATACGTGCCGCGCACGAAAAGTCCAGCCGGCACATGGAGATCATCGAAAATGTAAGACAGGATCTGAGGAGGATAGAACATGTCACAGCAAACATATAATGACCTGATTGATGCAGCGAAGAATACGAACGCCATTCAGGACGACACGGATAAGCTCGTAGAGAGCCGTTACGCAGCCGTTATCGCCAGCGCGAAGCGTGCACGTCAGCTGATCGATGGTGCAGATCCTGTACTTCCGAACGCAGAAGGCAGAAAGCCGCTCGCGATCGCTGTCGAGGAGCTCGCACGGAATCTCGTGACCATCAAGCGTGGTACGGAGGTCGATGACGATCCGAAGATCGCGGCGAGAGAGAACCCGGGCTTCGCTTTTGACCTCGATGAGGACAGCGAGGACGAGGACAGTGAGGATATCATGCTGATGAACGATGCGCATGCAGCTTCCTCTGAGGATGACTACAACTCCGACAGCGAAGCATAATATATGAAGATTCACATGATATCCCTCGGTTGTGACAAGAACCGGGTGGACAGTGAGAAGATGCTTTCCAACCTGCTCGAGAAGTATCCGGGCAGTGAGCTCACCGATGATCCGGCTGAGGCAGATATTACAGTCATCAATACCTGCGCCTTCATCGGGGATGCGAAGGAGGAGAGCATCAACACCATCATCGAGAATGGTGAATATAAAGAAACAGGCAGGCTCAAGAAGCTCATCGTGGCGGGCTGCCTCGCAGAGCGCTACCGTGAGGAGATCCGAAAGGAGCTTCCGGAGGTCGATGAGGTCATCGGCGTGAAGGAGTATGTCGAGCGTCTGGATGTGCAGATGAAGCGTGTCGAGAACGCAGAGAACTACACGGCGTATCTCAAGATCGCCGAGGGCTGCGACAAGTGCTGCACCTACTGCATCATCCCGAAGCTGCGCGGACACTACCGCTCGGTGCCGATGGAACACCTTCTGGAGGAGGCGAAGCGACTTGCTTCCGAGGGCACGAAGGAGCTGATCCTCGTGGCCCAGGAGACGACCCTCTACGGTGTCGATCTCTATGGTAAGAAGAGCCTTCCGGAGCTCCTGAACCGGCTTTCGGAGATCGAGGGTCTCGAGTGGATCCGTATCCTGTACTGCTACCCGGAGGAGATCACGGACGAGCTCATCCAGACGATCCGTGATAACCCGAAGGTCGTACACTACCTCGACATCCCGATCCAGCATGCGTCGGATAAGATCCTGAAGAACATGCACCGTCGGACCCGTGAGTCGGAGCTCCGTGAGCGCATCGCGACGCTTCGTCGTGAGATCCCGGACATCGCCCTTCGGACGACCCTGATCACCGGCTTCCCGGGCGAGACAGAGGAGGACTTCGACATCCTGAAGAACTTCGTCACGGAGATGCGCTTCGACCGCCTGGGTGTCTTCCCGTATTCGCAGGAAGAGGATACGCCGGCCGCAGAGATGGAGGGCCAGGTGCCGGAGAAGATCAAGCTTCAGCGGCAGGATGAGATCATGCGGCTGCAGCAGGGGATCGCTTTCGAGAAGGCGAGAGAACAGATCGGACGAGAACTCAGGGTTATCATCGTCGGATATGATCCGGAGCATAACGAGTATCTGTGTCGTTCCTATATGGATAACCCGGATATCGACAGTCTCGTCTACGTCGATGCAGGTGAGTATCATAACGAGCTCAGCGGTGATATGATTTCCTGTCGTATCATCGAGGCGGATGGTTATGATCTGATAGGAGAGAGAATCTGATGAATCTGCCGAATAAACTGACTTTATTACGAGTTGTACTGATTCCGGTGTTTGTGGTACTGCTTCTCCTGGAGGGCGGACAGAACGATACGCTCCGCATCGCAGCGCTGATCGTGTTCTGCTTCGCCTCCTTCACGGATTTCCTGGATGGTCAAATCGCACGCCGGAACAATCTGGTGACGAACTTCGGAAAGTTCATGGACCCGCTGGCGGATAAGCTGCTGGTCTGCTCCGCACTGATCTGCATGATCGAGCTCGGACAGCTTCCGTCCTGGTACGTCATCACCGTGATCGCCCGTGAGTTCATCATCTCCGGCTTCCGTCTGGTGGCGGCCGACAACGGCATCGTGATCGCCGCATCCTGGTGGGGAAAGTTCAAGACGACCTTCCAGATGCTTACGGTCATCCTGCTGATCCTGAACATCCCGGCACTTCATACCGTGACGCTGATCATCGCAGGCGTCGCCTTCGTCCTGACGCTGGTATCCCTGCTTGACTACATCACAAAGAACTATAAGGTTATCACCGAGGGCGGTATGTAAGGAGAGAATCCGATGATTTTTTCTAAGCACATGTACTATGGAAGGCATGCAGCAGAGCACCGGTCCTATATCCTGGATAACCTCCGGAAGGGCCAGTTCCAGCCGGGGGCGTACGTCATCGTGCGTGCACCGGAGCCCAATCTATATGAAATCTACAATCAGGCCATGTTCCTGAATCCGAAGCTCGATACGGAGACGGTCGAGGTACTCGGGATCGGCTATGGCTATCGGGATACGATCGACTGCGTCACACAGATGCTGAAGGATCGCCACATCCTGTAAACACGAGGAGGACAGCAGATGCTTTTATGTATGATATTAAAAGTCATCGGGCTCGTCCTCCTCTTTCTTTTACTGCTGCTCCTGCTTCTCCTCGGACTCGTCCTGCTGGTCCCGTTCCGCTATGCGGGTGCCGGCCATAAGGGCGAAGCGGCCACGGATTACGCCGCGCACATCGACCTCTCCTGGCTTCTCCATGTGGTGCAGCTCCACGCGGACATCACCCCGGCGGGGCTTGCGTATTCCCTCCGCATCCTCTGCTTCCGCCCGGTCGATTCTTCCGGTGGTTTCGCATTACAGGATGAACATACAGATGTTGAGTTGAAGCAGCCTTCGAAAGATGAGAAAATATCGGAAGAGAGCGTGAACGTTCCTGAAAGTAAAGCAGAAGCATCTGAACGTGCTGCTGCACAGACGGCGGAGGTCGACAGCATTGAACTGAAAAGCAGTACGACGCCGGAGCAACTGAAGGAGACGAAAACAGTGGCGGATGAAACGCCGACTTCCGACATCGATCAGGAAAGCAAAACGAAACGTACATCCCCTGCGGCTGAAGAACCGAAGAAAAAGAAGAGGAAAAAATTCTTATTTGCTGATAGAATAAAGAGAATCTGCGAAAAGGCTTCCTCGCTTCGCGAGATGGTGGAGGATGAGGAGAATCAGAAGGCCGTCCGTCTGCTGATTTCCAGAGTGAAGTACCTGCTTCACCATCTTCGCTTTCGAAGGTTCGAAGGTCGACTCGCGTTCGGCTTCGAGGATCCGGCGATGGTGGGACGGACGCTCGCGGTACTTAGTCTGTTCTACCCGCTGTACGGGGAACGCTTCACGATCACGCCGGTGTTTGACCATACGCTGTTCGAGGGCGAGATCACACTGAAGGGACATGTGCGTCTCATCCACATCCTGATCGCGGGGATACAGCTGATGATGAATAAGAAGATACGCGGGCTCGTGCTCGATCGTATATAAGGAGGCTCAGTATGAGTGATTCTACGAATGTAAAAGATATACTCGATACCATGTTTAAGGGCATGGACGGTTTCGTGAATTCGAAGACCGTCGTTGGTGAGCCGGTGAAGGTCGGCGATGCTACCCTGATTCCGCTCATCGAGGTCAGCTGCGGCATGGGTGCCGGCGGCTATGTAAAGGAGAAGGATGCAAAGAACGGTGATGGTGGTGCGGGAGCGCTCAGCTCGAAGATCACCCCGACCGCGATCCTCGTGCTTCAGAACGGAAATACGAAGCTCGTCAATATCAAGAACCAGGATGCCATCACGAAGCTCCTCGATATGCTTCCGGAAACCATCGATAAGATCACCGGCGGCAGCCGCATCTCGAAGAGTGCCCAGGCAGCCGCGGACGAGATGGCTGAAAAGGCGACGTCGGAAACCGTCGTCGAGGATGCAGAAACCCTGTAATGCCGCTATACTGACTTTATATTTCGTGTCCCGGATGATATTTTGGAAAAAATGCGTAAAAGTACTTGCAATACAAATGGAGATTTGTTATTATAGGCGAGTCGCGAATTCAGGGGCATGATTGTGTCTCGATTCGATTAATTTGAAAGGGAGGTGCAACCATGGCAAAGTGCGCAATTTGTGAGAAGGCAGTTCACTTCGGAAATCAGGTAAGCCATTCACATAGAAGATCAAACAAGATCTGGAAGGCTAACGTTAAGTCTGTTAGAGTAAAGGTAAATGGTGGTACAAAGAAGATGTATGTATGTACTTCCTGCTTAAGATCCGGTAAGGTTGAGCGTGCATTCGGTACAGCCAAGGCTTCAGAGGCAGTAGCTGCAACAGAGAACGCTTAATTTTGAGATCGTTTGATTGAAAGATTATTGGGCATTACGATCGAATCGTAATGCCCTTTTTCTGTTTTAAGCGCTCCATAGATATGGTATAATCATAGTGTTTATGATTTAATATAGATCCTTATTCGGGAGGTACGATATGAGAGGAACGATTGCATCCAAAATGGGTGAGATTCAGATAACGCCAGACGTTATTGCAGCCTATGCGGGTATGACCGCCGTTGAGTGCTTCGGCATCGTGGGTATGGCGAAGGTTTCTGTACAGCAGGGCCTGGTCAAGCTCCTCAAGCGTGAAAGTCAGTCCAAGGGCATCCTCGTAACGATGGAGGAGGACGGAATCTCTCTGGACTTCCATGTCATCGTGGCATACGGCGTCAGCATTCAGGCGGTCGCGGAGAACCTGATCGAGAATGTCCGCTACAAGGTAGAAGAGTATACTGGTATGAAGGTGAAGGATGTGAACGTCTATGTAGAGGGCGTTCGCGTCATTGACTAAGTAGCTTTACAAGGAGGAATTACCTGTGGGTGATCAGATAGATGCTTTACAGCTGAAAAATGCATTTCTGGCTGGCGCGAACAACTTAAACGCGAAGAAGGAGTGGATCAATGAGTTAAACGTGTTCCCTGTACCGGATGGCGATACAGGTACGAACATGACCATGACCATCATGTCAGCGGCACGAGAGGTCGCCGCGATCAGTGCACCGACCCTGGAGAATGTCGCGAAGGCGATGGCCAGCGGCTCTCTTCGTGGCGCACGCGGAAACTCCGGTGTCATCCTGAGCCAGCTGATTCGTGGCTTTACGAAGGAGATTCGTGAGCATGCGGATGAGGCAGGAATCGATAACCTGATCATGGCACGTGCCTTCAGCCGTGCCGTGGAGACGGCGTACAAGGCGGTCATGAAGCCGAAGGAGGGTACGATTCTGACGGTGGCGAAGGGCATGGCCGATCGCATCACCGAGCTTTCAGTGACCGATGAGGATCTCATCACGCTGCTGGAGAAGGTCGTCGCGTACGGTGACGAGGTGCTCGCGAAGACCCCGGAGATGCTTCCGGTACTGAAGGAGGCGGGTGTCGTCGATTCCGGCGGACAGGGCCTCATGACGGTCGTGAAGGGTGCCCTGGCTTCGCTCAAGGGAGAAGAGGTCGTCCTCGATCTCGGCGATCAGGGCGCGGCGAAGGCCGAGGCTCCGGTGGAGCGGAAGTCCCGTGGCGAGATCTCAACGGCGGACATCAAGTTCGGTTACTGCACCGAGTTCATGGTGAACGGTGATCATGAGTTCACGGATGAGGAGGTCGACAGCCTGCGTGCGTGGCTCGGCGGGGTCGGTGACTCCATCGTCTGCTTCTCGGATGAGAACATCATCAAGGTACATGTCCATACGAATCACCCAGGCAATGCCTTCGAGAAGGGCCTCAGCATGGGTTATCTCTCGAAGATGAAGGTCGATAATATGCGCCTCGAGCATCATGAGGTGCTCATCGAGGATGCCTCGAGGATCGCAGAGGAGAAGAAGGAAGAAGCTGCGTCTGCAGCGGCACCGGAGAAGCCGGAAGAGCCTGCGAAGGAGTACGGCTTCATCTCGGTATCGGCCGGTGATGGACTCACGGAAATCTTCCGCGGTATCGGCGTCGATTATGTCATCGAGGGCGGTCAGACGATGAATCCGTCCACCGAGGACATCTTAAACGCCTGCGATCAGGTCAATGCAGAGACGATCTTCGTCCTTCCGAATAACAAGAACATCATCCTCGCAGCCAATCAGGCGAAGGATATCATCGAGGATAAGACCATCATCGTCGTTCCGACGAAGACGATCCCGCAGGGCATCACAGCGATGATCAGCTTCAGCCCGGATATGAATCCAGAGGAGAACCTCGAGGCGATGAAGGATGCGTCCCAGTGCGTACGCACCGGTGAGATCACCTATGCGGTCCGCAACACCACCATCGACGGCCATGCCATCGAGAAGGATGACATCATAGCCCTGGGCGATGACGGTCTGCTGGCCGTCGCGAAGGAGAAGGACCAGGCGGTTCTGGAGGCGCTCAAGGCGATGGTAAACGACGAATCTGAGATCATCACCATCTACTATGGTCAGGATATCCCGGAGGAGGAAGCGGAGGCAGTGGCTGCGCGTATCCGTAAGGCGTACCCGCAGGTCGAGACCGAGCTTCAGTACGGCGGACAGCCGATCTACTACTATTTCCTGTCGGTAGAGTAATCGTAGGAACGAAACGGAGCTCCTGAGGAAACTCAGGGGCTCTTTTATATAGAAACATGGAACTTACAGAACTGAAGGGCATCGGCCCGAAAACAGAAAAGCTGTTTCAGAAGCTGGGGATTCGGACCGTGGAGGACCTCGTCTACTACTTCCCGCACACCTATCTGAGCTTCCCGAAGACGCAGGTGGTGGGGAGTCTCGTCGATGGCGAACAGCAGGCGGTCATGGGCATGCTCGAGAAGGATGCGACGGTGGTGCATCTCCACGGTCTCCTCATGACGACGGCCTATGTCCGGGATCTCTCGGGAAAGCTGCGTCTCTGCTGGTTCAATGCCGCCTTTCTGAAGAGTACACTGCGGGCCGGTACGGTCCTGGTCTTCCTCGGGAAGGTCACGAGCTTCAAGGGACAGAAAACGATGCAGCAGCCCCGGATCTTCCGACCGGAGGAATACGAAGCGAAGCCGGGCACCCTGGAGCCGGTCTATGGGCAGACGAAGGGGCTCTCGAATACGGCGATTCTGAAGGCGGTGCGGCAGGCGATGGACGTGTCGGTGTTCCGTCCGGATTTCGTCCCGGAGAGCATACGCTATAACCGGACCCTGATGGATATGCGGACGGCGGTCCGGGCAATGCATTTTCCGGAGAGCGTGACGCAGTTCGAAGCGGCCCGAAAACGCCTTGCGTTTAACGAGCTGTTCCTCTTTTCGCTGGCGCTGGCGGAGAAGAAGGCGCATCACGCAGCGGAACGCTCGCGCTTCGTGATCGAGGCGCATCCGGAGGTAGCGGCGCTGGTAGAGAAGCTGCCGTTTCAGCTCACCGAAGGGCAGAAGGCGGCCGTGCAGGACATCACGGCGGATCTCCGGTCTGGCTTCGTGATGAACCGCCTCGTGCAGGGAGATGTCGGCTCCGGAAAGACCATCGTCGCCTTTCTCGCGATGCTGGAGACGGCGCTCAGCGGCTACCAGGCGGCACTGATGGCGCCGACGGAGATTCTCGCGGAGCAGCATTTTGCGAAGATGAAGGCGATGATCGAGGAGCATGCGCTCGCGCTTCGACCGGTGCTCGTGACCGGTTCGATGACGGCGAAGGAGCGGAAAACGCTCTATACACGCATCGCCACCCACGATGCGGATCTCATCATCGGCACCCATGCCCTGTTCCAGGAGAAGGTCGTCTATGACCAGCTCGCACTCGTGATCACGGATGAGCAGCACCGCTTCGGCGTGAATCAGCGGCAGGAGCTGTCAGAAAAGGGCCAGCGACCGCATACACTCGTGATGTCGGCGACCCCGATTCCGCGGACGCTCGCTATGCTCGTCTATGCGGATATGCAGGTGAGCCTGATCCGGGAGAAGCCGGCGGATCGTCTCCCGATCCGGAACGCGGTGGTCGATGAGAATTATCGAAAGAATGCGTATAAATTCATCTACGAGGAGATCCGGAAGGGACGTCAGGCCTACATCATCTGTCCGATGGTGGAGCCGAACGATATGCTCGATCTCGAGAATGTATCGGATTATGTGCAAAAGATCCGTAAAATTTTCCCAAAAGAAGTGAAGATCGGGAAACTCCATGGTAAGATGAAGCCGGCAGAAAAAGAAGACATCATGGCACGCTTTCTCGCGCACGAGATCGACCTCCTCGTGTCGACGACCGTCGTCGAGGTCGGGGTCGATGTGCCGAATGCGACGGTGATGATGGTGGAGAATGCAGAGCGCTTCGGACTGGCGCAGCTTCACCAGCTGCGCGGACGAGTCGGACGCTCGGAGCATCAGAGCTTCTGCATCTTCGTCGATACGCAGAACTCGGAGAAGTCGAAGCAGCGACTGCAGATCCTCGCCCACTCAAACGACGGCTTCGACATCGCAGAGCAGGATCTCCGGCTTCGGGGACCGGGTGACATCTTCGGTGTCCGTCAGTCGGGTGCCCTGGATTTCGCCATCGCAGACATCTATGAGGATGGCGCGCTCCTCCGGGAAGCTTCGGAGGATGCAGCCTTCGTACTGAAGACGGATGCGGAGCTTACGCTTCCGGAGCATGGGGAGCTGAAAAGAGCGCTTGATCGCTTCCTCGCGAAGAGCTGTACACTATGAGATTCCCGCGTCTGTCAGGCGCAGAATGACGGACTCGAGCAGATGACAGAGATCAGACGGTGGCATCAGCCTTTGACAGGGATGCCGATGCATCCTTATATTAAGAAGAAAACTGAAGTGTTATAGAAAGAGAGCAGAGATGAGAGTAATTGCAGGAACCGCACGGAGCCTTCAGCTGAAGACCGTAGATTCGATGGATACACGTCCGACCCAGGACCGTATCAAGGAAACCCTTTTTAATATTTTACAGTTCGAGGTCCAGGGTATCGACTTCCTCGATCTCTTCGCAGGCTCCGGCGGCATCGGCATCGAGGCGATCTCCCGTGGTGCCCGTCGTGCGGTCTTCGTCGATAATGCACCGAAGTCGATCCGCTGCATCGAGGAGAACCTCACGCACTGTAAGTTCACCGAGGAGGGTGTGGTGATCGCCTCCGACTATATGTCGGCGCTGAACCGCCTCCGGAACGCAGGCTACCACTTCAGCGTGGTCTTCATGGACCCGCCATATAATCACGGCTTCGAGCGGAAGGCGATGGACATCCTCCACGATATGGATTATGTCGATGAGCATACGCTGTTCATCATCGAGGCGGATCTCAACGATGATCTGACGGATGACATCGAGGCACTCGGCTACACGCTCGTACGTGAAAAGCTGTATAAGACGAACAAGCACGTTTTCTTCCGTAAAAAGTAAGAAAAACTTCGGAAGATCGGACTTGTCAAGCGACGAAAAAGGCATAAGATAATAGCCTGGAGAGAAGAACAGTATGAAAATCGGAATCTATCCTGGATCCTTTGATCCGGTGACTTTCGGTCATCTTGACATCATCGAGCGCGGCGCGAAAATCGTCGATAAGCTCATCGTAGGCGTGCTTACAAACAACGCGAAAACGCCGTTGTTTTCAAGTGAAGAACGTGTTAGAATGATTAATAATTTGACGAAACATCTCGACAATGTCGAGGCGAAGGCCTTCGATGGCCTGACGGTCGACTTCGCACATGCGGAGGGCGCTACCGTGATCGTCAGAGGACTCCGTGCCGTGACGGATTTCGAGTACGAGCTTCAGCTCGCACAGACGAATAAGGTCATCGCGCCGGATATCGATACGATCTTTCTAACAACAAATCTGAAGTATTCCTATCTCAGCTCCAGCACCGTAAAGGAAATCGCAAGCTTCGGCGGCGATATCCATGAATTCGTGTCACCTGAGATACAGGATAGAATGAAGGGAAAATTTAAGGCGGTTAAGAAACATGAGCAGAATTGAGCAGTTAATCGGTGAGATTGAGGAGTACATTGACAGCTGTAAGTATCAGCCACTGTCGAATTCGAAGATCCTCGTAAATAAAGAGGAGATGGAGGAGCTTCTGGTCGAGCTTCGCCTCCGTGTTCCGGATGAGATCAAGAAGTACCAGAAGATCATTTCCCAGCAGGATGCGATCCTTGCAGATGCGAAGAATCAGGCAGAGAGCATGATTCAGGATGCAAAGCAGCAGACCGAGGAGATGGTATCTGAGAACGAGATCATGCAGCAGGCCTACACGAAGGCAAACGAGCTCGTACAGCAGGCACAGGCGCAGGCAGATCAGATCCTCGCAAATGCGACCGCTGAGTCCAACAACATGAAGCTGAACGCCATCCAGTACACAGACTCCATCCTCGCCTCCATCGAGACCCTGATGAGCCACTCGATGGTCGAGCAGCAGTCGAGATACCAGGCGCTCATGGAAAACATGCAGCAGACCTACGATGTCGTCGTCAGCAATCGTCGTGAGCTGAACACGGCAGTTTATCAGCAGGAGACCGCGGAGCAGCAGCCGGCAGCGTCGGCGCCAGCGGCATCTGCGCAGGATGATGCACAGTAAGTGATGTGATGCACAGGTCGTGGAGTGAACACTCCACGACCTTTTCCGTACGGATGAGATGGAGTCATCGTTCAGGCAGCCGGGACCCGAAAAAAGTTTCAAATTAATGCTTGACACTCACCCGTCTGTCTGATATTATCTTACCTGTTGCTGAGGCAGACACAACACAGCAACGAAAACAACTTATCGATGCGTGGCTCAGCTTGGTAGAGCGCTGCGTTCGGGACGCAGAGGTCGCTGGTTCGAATCCAGTCGCATCGACTACCCTTGGGACTGACTCGTAAGCATGGCTTACGGGTTTTTCTTTTTGTGTAATCATACATACAGGACGGAATGTTCATTGATTCAGCTCTCTGAAAATGATATTCTAAGAGCAAACAATCATTCGGCTGTTGCAACAGATCGGAGGCAAGATGAGCTGTATCAGAGAAGAACTGGAAGCGCTGGAGCGGGAGACCCTGTCGCCGTATGCGGCACTCTCCTCGGAATCGCAGGGGAGAGACCGTGCGGAGGAGCCGGACGACATACGCCCGTGCTTCGAGCGTGATCGTGACCGTATCATCCACTGTAAGGCCTTCCGCCGCCTCAAGCATAAGACGCAGGTCTTCATCGCACCGGAGGGAGACCACTACCGTACGCGTCTCACCCATACCCTGGAGGTCAGTCAGATCGCCCGGACCTTCGGTAAGGCACTCCGTCTCAACGAGGACCTCATCGAGGCGATCGCCCTCGGCCATGATCTCGGCCATACTCCGTTCGGGCACAGCGGCGAGCATGTGCTGAACAGCCTCTGTCACGAGGGCTTCTCCCATGTCGAGCAGAGCGTGCGCGTCGTCGAGGTGCTGGAAAAGAACGGCCAGGGACTCAATCTGACGAAGGAGGTGCGCGACGGCATCCTGAACCACCGCACCTCGGGTCATCCGAACACCCTAGAGGGTCAGGCGGTCCGCTTCGCGGATAAGATCGCCTACATCAACCACGACATCGACGACTCGATCCGCGCGGGCCTCATCCGGGAGGAGGAGATCCCGTCGGAGATCAGCGACATCCTGGGGCACTCGGTGAAGGAACGCTTAAGCGTCCTGATCCATGACGTGATCTATCAGTCGAAGGGACAGCCGCTGCTTACGATGTCGGCACCGGTCGAGCATGCGATGCAGTCGCTTCGGGAGTGGATGTTCACGCATGTCTATATCGGCGGTGAGGCGAAGCAGGAGGAGGTCAAGGTTCGACGCATGATGACGCTGCTGTTCCAGTATTATATGGAGCACCCGGACTCGATGACCGAGGAGTTCATCACCATGCTCGAATCGAATCTCGCGAAGATCGCGTCGGATGATCCGGAGAAGGAGCTCAAGCGTCAGATCGCGCGCGAGCGCTCCGTCTGCGATTATATCGCCGGCATGACGGACGATTACTGTATCTATAAATTTAAGGAGTATTTTGTGCCGGTCGGCTGGCAGAAGTTTTAGAAGAACTGGAGAATCCTCTTGTATTATCCTGAAGAAGTCATAGAAGAAGTAAGATCACGGGCCGATATCGTGGACGTGGTCGGTAAGGTCGTCCATCTGAAAAAGATGGGCGCCAATTATTTCGGGCTCTGCCCGTTTCATGGAGAGAAGACGCCCTCCTTTTCCGTGAATCAGTCGAAGCAGATTTTCTACTGCTTCGGATGCGGAAAGGGCGGCGATGTCGTGAAGTTCACGATGGAGTATGAGAACCTCACCTTCCTGGAGGCGGTGCGGAAGCTCGCCGACGAAGAGGGCTATCAGCTTCCGGAGGGAAATGTCAGCAGTGAGGAGCGGCAGAGCCGTGACCTCCGGACGAAGCTTCTCGAGATCAATAAAAAGGCGGCTGTCTACTTTTACGATGCGCTCCGGAAGCCGGTCGGACAGCTCGGTATGAACTACTTCCGGAAGCGTCAGCTGAGTGACGAAACGCTCCGAGTATGGGGACTCGGCTATGCCGACCAGACCCGGGACGGACTCTATCGCTATCTCCGCCAGTGCGGCTATGAGGACGCGATCCTCCGGGAGTCCGGTCTCGTGAACTTCTCCGAGCGCGGCGCGTACGATAAGTTCTTTAATCGTGTCATCTTCCCGATCATGGATGTTAACAGCCGTGTCATCGGCTTCGGTGGCCGTGTGATGGGCGAGGGTGAGCCGAAGTACCTGAACAGTCCGGAGACCCGTCTCTTCGACAAGTCAAGAAACCTCTTCGGTCTCTGCTATGCGAAGAAGTCGCGGAAGAAGTATTTCATCCTCTGTGAGGGCTATATGGACGTCATCTCGATGCACCAGGCCGGCTTCACAAATGCGGTCGCTTCGCTCGGTACGGCGCTCACGGAAGAGCAGTGCCGCCTTCTCAGGCGCTATGTCGGTGAGATCCTTCTCACCTATGATTCGGATGGTGCCGGCATCAAGGCCGCGAAGCGCGCGATGCCGATGCTGAAGGCGGTCGGGATCCAGAGTAAGGTCATCAGCATGAAGCCATACAAGGACCCGGACGAGTTCATCAAGGCGAAGGGACAGGAAGCTTTTCAGGAGCGCATCGACCAGGCACAGAACAGCTTTCTATGGCTCATCGATGTGATGAAGCTCGACTACGACCTCAAGGACCCGGCAGGCATGACAGCGTATACAAATGCCGCCGCGGAGAAGCTGAGCGAGATCCAGGAGGCCATCGAGCGGGAGAATTATATCCAGGCTGTGGCCCGCGAGCAGATGATCGACGTGAATGCCCTGCGTCGCCTCGTAAATACGATGGGCGAGCAGCGGGCGCGCCGGAACTCCCCGCTGAACGAGAAGATGTATCAGTCCACGAACTTCATGCCGCGGACGAACCCGAAGAAGAAGGTAGAGACGGCGCTTCAGAAGTCGGAGAAGCAGCTCGTCACCTGGCTCAGTGAAAAGCCGGAGCTCATACCGACGGTCCAGAAGTACATCCAGCCGGCGGACATCAGTGATGAAACCGTCCGTACGGTACTGGAGCTCGTCTACCAGCAGCAGCCGGTCAATACGATCCTCGATCGTTTCCGTGAGGATGAGGAGGCGTATGAGAAGGTCGCCGCGATGTTTAATGGGAATCTACTGCCGGAGGATGTCGACGAGCGCGAGTTCAAGCGTGGGCTCGAGGATGTGATTCGGAATGTCAAGATGAGCTCGCTGAATACGAAAATCGCGAATGAGACGGATCCTCGTCAGCTGTCGGAGCTCTTCCAGCAACAGTCGGCGCTGCAGGGTCTGCACATCGACTGAGTATATGGGCGAGGCTTCATAAAACTCGCCTGCTGCACTGTCTTGATGAAATAGGCTGGTACAGGACAGCAGAAGCATTTCGATGAAACAGGACATAGCTGGTCTGCAGAAGGATCCCGATGCATAGAACGATCAGGCTATATACAGGAGGAACGAATTGGAAAAGCAGTTTCAGCTTCCGAAAAGACTGGAAACCATCATAGAGCGGATGCCGGACTCCGGCTGCCTCGCGGATATCGGCTGTGATCATGCCTATGTCGCGATCGAGGCGGTACGGCGTGGGAGAGCGGCACGCGCCCTCGCCTGTGACGTACGGAAGGGTCCGCTGCAGCAGGCAGCGGAGCATATTCTCTGCGCAGGACTCGCCGGAAAGATCGAGACCCGCCTCTCAGACGGCCTCGAGAAGGTCGCGCCGGGGGAGGCCGACACCGTCGTCGTCGCGGGTATGGGCGGACCGCTGATGGAGCGCATCCTGCAGGGACGGCTCAGGGACTTCGCGCACTTCGTTCTGTCACCACAGTCGGAGATCCCGCACTTCCGCCGCTTCCTTCTCGCAGAGGGCATGCAGATCGACGAAGAAACGATGCTCATCGATGAGGGGAAGTATTATGTCATACTCAACGTATCAAAGCGTGCAGACGCGGCGTCTTCCGACTCGATGTATGTCACGGAGGAGGACTTCCTTTATGGTGGTCGTCTGCTCCGCCGGCTGGATCCGGTTTTAAAAAGCTTTCTGGAAAAGGAAAAAACGAGATATGAGGGCATCCTCAGACAGACCGATTCGCTGGAGGTACGTACCGCATATCAGCATTGTATGAACGCACTGGAGGCATATCGATGAACACAGTATCTATGATTACAGAAAAGCTCGAGCAGCTCGCGCCGAAGGCAGCCGCCTGCGACTGGGATAACCCGGGGCTGCTGGTCGGTCGTTCGGACCGGGAGGTCAGCCGCATCTATGTCGCACTGGATGCCACCTGCACGGTCGTCGATGCCGCGATCGATGCCGGCAGCGATCTGATCGTGACCCATCACCCGATCATCTTCCGTGGCGTGAAGTCCATCAATGATCAGTCAGCACTGGGGCTCAAGCTTCTGGATCTCATACGGAATGACGTTTCTGTCTTTTCGATGCACACGAACTTCGATTCCTGCCCGGGCGGCATGGCGGACATCGTCTGTGCGGCCCTGGGACTTCGGAAGACGGGCCTGATGGAGCCGACGGGATTTCTTCCGAAGGACACGCAGAACGGCGCAGCAGAGGGTCTTCAGCTGCGTGTCGTGGAAACAGAGCGCGATGTGAATCCAGATGCCTATGGCATCGGCTTCACGGCAGAGCTGCCGGAGCTGCTGAGCGCTGCAGAGCTCGCGGCCCGTGTGAAGGCGTGCTTCGGACTGCCGTTTGTTCAGTACTATGATGCCGGTATGCCGATCCGGCGCATCGCCTGCTGTCCGGGTTCTGGACGCGGCGAGCTGAAGGAGGTCCTCCGCCTCGGGGTTGACGCCTTCCTGAGCGGCGATATGGGCCACCACGAGGGCCTCGACCTCTGTGAGGAGGGCATCAGTCTTCTCGACGCTGGCCACTACGGCCTCGAGCATATCTTCGTGCACTACATCGCCGAGTTTCTGCGGGCAGAGTTCCCGGAGGCAGAGATCATCGAGGAGGAGCTGCACTTCCCGGCGCAGATTGTCTGAGGAGGAAAGTACATGACGATTACAGTTCAGGGGAAGACCTGCGAATATCCAGCGGGCACGACATTTTATGAGATCGCGATGCAGCATCAGGCGGAGATCCCGCAAGAGATCCTGCTGGCGAAGCTCGGTACGAAGCTCTACGAGCTTCATAAGCATGTACCGGAGAGGGGCGGGGAGATCAGTTTCATCACCGGCGCAGACAAGGAAGGGCACATGGCCTACCAGCGCTCGGCGATCTTTATGATGCTGAAGGCCTTTTATCACCTCTGTGCCGATGTGAAGGATTTCGGCGTCGTGGTCGACTATACCCTCGGCGGTGGCTTCTACTGTTATCTTCGTGGCGGGGTCGAGGTGACGGAGGCACTGCTCGCTCAGGTGAAGCAGACCATGGAAGCGTACCGGGATCAGAAGATTCCGATCATGAAGAGGAGTGTGCAGACCGACGAAGCGATCCGGATGTTCCGTGAGGTCGGGATGACGAGCAAGGAGCGTCTGTTCCACTATCGTATGACGAGCCGGGTCAATATCTACAGCCTCGGAAATTTCTTCGATTACTTCTATGGCTATATGGTGATGGATACCAGCTACATCCGGGCCTTCGACCTCGTACCGTACGGCAGCGGCTTCGTACTGATGCTGCCGACGATGCGGGATCCGGAGCATGTAGCGCGCTTCGTGCCGCTGGATAAGCTCTATAAGGTCCAGAAGGAATCCGCGGCCTGGGCGAACTCCATCGACTGCGGCAATGTCGCCGCGCTGAATGACTGCATCGTCCAGGGTGGCACCGATGAGCTCATCCTGATGCAGGAGGCGATCTTCGAGAAGACGATCGGCAACGTCGCGATGGAGATCGCGAAGCGGAATAAGAAGCTCGTCATGATCGCCGGCCCGTCGAGCTCCGGCAAGACGACCTTTTCACGTCGTCTCAGCATACAGCTCATGGCCCTCGGCCTGCATCCGCACCCGATCACCGTCGATAATTACTTCCGTGATCGCGAGCTCGCCCCGATCGGCCCGGATGGAAAGAAGGATTTCGAGTCCATAAAGTGTGTCGACATCGAGCAGTTCAGTGAGGATATGCTGAAGCTCCTCGCAGGCGAGACGGTGCAGCTGCCAGTCTACAATTTTATAACCGGAAAGCGCGAGTACCGCGGCCACTTCTGTAAGCTCGGCGAGAACGACGTCCTCGTCATCGAAGGCATCCACTGCCTGAATGACGAGATGTCGAAGCAGCTTCCGGTGGACGCACGCTTCAAGATCTATATCTCCGCCCTGACCCAGATCAATGTCGACGACCACAACCGCATACCGACGGCGGATGGCCGTCTCCTCCGTCGCATCGTGCGTGATAACCGCACCCGTGGCTACAGCGCGAAGGATACCATCACCATGTGGGACAGCGTACGCCGAGGAGAGGATAAGAACATCTTCCCGTTCCAGGAGACTGCGGATGTGATGGTGAACTCCAGCATGATCTATGAGCTTCCAGTGCTGAAGCTCTTCGCAGCACCCCTCCTGTTCCAGATCCGGCCGGAAGAGCCGGAGTATCAGGAGGCGAAGCGCCTGCTCAAGTTCCTCGACTACTTCCTCCCGATCAGCCCGGAGCTGATCCCGAAGAACTCCATCATACGGGAATTCATCGGCGGCAGCTGCCTCGACGTCGGCTGAACTGTATGCCCCAAGGAGCCCGCGGGTGCTTGACGGCGCGGGATTCCTGAGGTAAAATGTGGTGTCGAGTATCGGATGTGGTCGCTGCCAGCGTAGGGAAACCGGCTGGGAGAGGAAAGTCCGGGCTTCACAGAGCAGGATGCCTGCTAACGGCAGGTTGCGGTGACGCACAGGAAAGTGTAACAGAGAGTAGACCGCCGGCTTCGGCCGGTAAGGGTGCAAGGGCAGTGTAAGAGACTACCGCGGGCCTGGTGACAGGAACGGCATTATAAACCCCATCTGAAGAAAGACCAAACAGGAAGCATAGGGTGGCTCGTCCGCTTCCGGGTAGGTTGATGGAGGCGTATGGCAACATACGTCCTAGATAGATGACCACTTGATACATAACCCGGCTTATTACGATGCTCGACATTTCAAAAAAACAAAACGGGAACCTGTCCTCAGAGAGGACAGGTTCCCGTTTTTTAAAATTTATTAGCACTGCTCGAGATCGAAGCCGAAGTACTTCACAGCGTTGTTAAAGGAGATACCCTTTACGATTTCGGTCAGGGCCTTCTTGTCGTACGGATACTCACCGTTCTCTACCCACTGTCCGATCAGCTCGCAGAGAATACGACGGAAGTAGTCGTGACGAGCGTAGGAGAGGAAGGAGCGGGAGTCGGTCAGCATACCGTTGAAGTTTCCGAGTGCGGAAAGGTTTGCCATGTTGACTATCTGGTCGATCATGCCCTGCTTGTGATCGTTGAACCACCATGCAGCACCCTGAGTTATTCTGTTCTTTACAGGTGCCTTGCAGAAGCAGCCGGCGATGGTATTGATCGTGGTGTTATCGCAAGGGTTCAGTGAGTAGAGGATGGTCTTCGGAATCTCATCCGTCGCACTGAGAGCGTTGAAGAACTTCGCGAGCTGATCGGCCGGAGCGTAGTTGTCGACGGAGTCGAAGCCGGTATCCGGGCCGAGCTTTGCGAACATGTCGGCGTTGTTATCACGTACGCAGCCGTAGTGGATCTGCATGACCATGTCACGCTTGTTGTACTCCTTTGCAAGGAAGAGCAGCATCGCGGTCTTGTACTTGGCAGCCTCTTCTGTAGTCACTGCCTCGCCGTTCATCGCCTTCTTCAGGATCGCATCGAGCTCGGACTTCTCAGCCGGAGCGTATGCAACGTAACGAACACCGTGGTCGGTGACAGAGCAGCCCATGGACTGGAAGAAATCGAGACGGTCAGCGACTGCCTTCTCGAGGGAAGCCATATCGGTGATGGTGATACCGGATCTCTCCGCGAGCTTTGCGATGTATGGTGCGAAGGTCGGGAGCTCGATGTTGTTCAGCTTGTCCGGTCTCCATGCAGGAAGAACCTTTACGTCGAAGCTTGCGTCGTCCTTGAGCTTCTGATGCCACTCGAGGGTATCGATCGGGTCATCGGTGGTGCAGATGAGCTTTACGTTCGACTGCTTGATGATGTTCCGTACGGACATGGATGGATCATGGAGCTTCTCGTTGCAGAGGTTCCATACTTCCTCAGCGGTGTCGCCGTTCAGGTAGCCCTCGTAGCCGAAGTACTTACGAAGCTCGAGGTGAGACCAGTGGTAGAGCGGGTTACCGATGAGCTTCGGAAGGGTCTCTGCCCACATCTGGAACTTCTCGCGGTCCGGCTTATCTCCGGTGATGTACTCCTCCGGTACGCCGTTGACACGCATCTGTCTCCACTTGTAGTGGTCACCGATTGGTGGCTTTCCGAGCCATACCTGGAAGATGTTATCGTAGCTCTTATCGGTTGCGATATCCTTCGGATCGATATGACAGTGGTAATCGAGTATCGGTGCCTTCTCTGCGATCTCGTGATAGAGCTCCTTCGCTACATCGGTCGAGAGCAGGAAGTCCTTGTCCATAAATGGTTTCATAGCTTTACCTCCATGAGTTTGTGGTATCTGCCGAGCGGTCCGTGCATTTCGCTCCGGGGACAGCGACAGATAGGGATAAATATATATGCAACGCCTTACGGCATTGTCTTCAGTGCAGGTGTCGGACGGTCAATGCATACGAGTGTTCGCTTGTGACCCTCCGACGTTTCAGTGGCCTCGTCTGGTGCCGCTGTCAGCGTGATGATCGGTGACAGGGCAGGAGAGGCTGCAGGCCTCCGGTCGTCAGAAACGTGTGGTTTCACGCGTGACGAGGCGCGTCGCAATGACGGTTTTCTTCGGGATCTCCGTCTCGAGCGGCTCGCCCTGCGCATCCTCCGCCGGATTCAGAAGCGTCATCAGATGCTGGCAGGTTTTCTGGCAGAGCTCCTTCAGCATCGCGTCGACACTGGTCAGCTCCGGAGAGGAGGCCACCGCGAGGGTGGAGTCGTTCCAGCTGACGATCTGGAGATCCTCCGGGATCCGAAGGCCCATGCGTCGCGCGAACTTGACGGCACCGACACCGGAGGTGTCGGAGGAGCCGAGGATGGCGTCGAAGGCTTCCTCTTCGTAGGCTTCCTTCAGAAGCTGCGCCATCTCGTCGAAGCGGCGGTGGCCATGTACGGTGCGGAGTGCGCCCTGTGGGAGACCGAGCTCCGCGATGCCCTGGTGCAGCCCGGCCAGCTTCTGTGTGCCGGAGTAGCTGACACTCGAGTAGACATAGACGAACTTCCGTGCGCCGGTGTCATAGAGCTGGTGGAGCGCGTTTCGCATACCGCCCTGCTCGTCGCAGACGGTGCAGTAGATGTTCTCGCCCTCGAGATAACCGTTCAGAATCATGACCGGATGCTCCCGGGCACCCTCGATGATGTAGGCATTGTCCTCCGGATTCGGCTCGATAAACTGTGAACCGACGAGGATGAAGGCGTCGACCTGACGGGATTTCAGGAGCTCGAAGCTCGCCTTCTTATTCTCGAGCTCGAAGCCGGTGCAGCAGAGGATGGAATTATAGCCCTGGCTGCGCAGCTCGGTCTCGAGGAAGTTGATGGCGCTCGCAAGGTACATATCGGTCGGGTCGGAGCACATGATGCCGATGGTCTTCATGGAACCGCGCCCTAGACCACGTGCATACGCGTTTGGTGTGTAGCCGTACTGGTCGATGACATCGAGCACCTTTTTACGGGTCTTCTCGGAGACGTTTTCCGCGCCGTTGATGACACGGGAGACGGAAGCGATGGAAACCCCGGCTACTTTCGAGATATCGTAAATATTCATACTGTTTCCTTCTTTGACGCTTCGCATGAAGAACGGTTACCAGGAAATGAGCTCTTTCGTGTAAGCGTTTACATTTTCCTTGATTATAACGAAAGAATGGTATAAAATCAATGCATTATATGCATTATCGACAATTTCGGAAGCATTTTCCGAGGCATGGGAGGCATGAATATGAATTTTCCGGATAGACCCTTTGATCTTGTAACCATGGGACAGCTGCTGCTTCGACTTTCGCCACCAGGAAACGAGCGTATCGCCCGTTCAGACGTGTTCGAGAAGAACGTCGGCGGTGCAGAGCTGAACGTAGCGGTAGGCGCCGCACTGCTCGGCCTTCATACCGGTATCATCTCGAAGCTTCCGGCACATGACCTCGGTCAGTTTATGAAGGGTACCATCCGAAGCTACGGCGTATCGGATGACTTCTTCATCTACGATCAGTCAGAGGATGCCAGAGTCGGCGTGTACTACTATGAGTATGGCGCATACCCGCGTAAGCCGCAGGTCATCTATGATCGCCGGAACTCGAGCTTCTTCTCCCTGAGTCTCGATGAGATCGATCCAGAGGTGTATAAGAGCACGAAGTGCTTCCATACGTCGGGGATCACCCTGGCACTGTCTCCACAGCTTTGTGAGACGACCATCGAGGCGATCAAGCGCTTCAAGGAAAATGGCGCGCTGATTTCCTTCGACGTGAACTTCCGTGGGAACCTCTGGAGTGGAGATGAAGCACGTGAGACGATTCTGAAGATTCTTCCGTATGTGGATGTTTTCTTCTGCTCCGAGTCGACGGCACAGCTTACCTTCCTGAAGACCGGAAGCTGCCGGGAGATGATCAAGAGCTTCACCGAGGAGTTCCCGATCAAGGCTGTATTTGCGACGCAGCGCACGGTACACAGCCCGAAGAGCCACGATTTCGGCTCCCTTGCCTACTGTGCAGAGCGTGACGCCTACTTCGAGGAGCCGACGTACGAGAACATCGATGTCGTCGATCGGATCGGATCCGGTGATGCGTATATTTCTGGTGCGCTCTATGGACTGATTCACTCAAACGGTGATGTTCAGGAGGCAGTGAAGTATGGTAATGCGACCTCTGCGATGAAGAATACCATCCCGGGCGATCTGCCGCAGAGCTCACTGAAGGAGATTGAGTCGGTGATCCACGATCACTACTCCACTGGTTTCCACAGCGAGATGGATCGCTGACAGAACATCTGATATAAAATTTAATTATGGATCGGGTGTTGACGATTCGGATTTAACGTGTTAAAGTACAGTCAATCGAATAAAACAAACCGATGACAGAGAGAAGTAGTTCATCCTGAATGTCAAAGAGAGCCGTCGATGATGAGAATACGGTACAGGATAGATGAGTGAATGGACTCTGGAGGGCGCTCCGAAAGGGATCGAGTAGGAAGCGACGGGTTCTGTACCGTTATCAGGCAGCACATATGCTGGTATGTGAAAAGTGACCGAAAGGTAAGATGAGTGGTACCACGGATTATGGATTAATTCGCCTCATGCAGAGAGAAATCTCCGCATGGGGCTTTTTTAGTACGAATCCATGAGAGGGCCACCCCGGAGGGGTGGAGAGGCTCGGGGATTTTCCGTGATACATCATATTTCGATCAGCTCCAGTTGAACATCTACAGAGGGCGAGCGCCCGACATCATGGAGGTAAATATTATGAAGAAGCAGTTTATGGCAGCGACGATGGCAGCACTGATGGCAGCGACACTGGGTGCCTGTGGTTCGTCCGGGGCTCCGGCCGCGACGACGGCTGCGGAGACGAAGGCGGAGACTACCCAGGCTGCAGCAGATACGGGAGCCGCTACTGAGGCAGCCGCAGAAGCGGGGAAGGAATATAAGGTCGGTATCGTTCAGTTCATGGATCATCCGTCCCTCAATCAGATCGAGGAGAACGTGGAGAAGGAGCTGGATAAGATTTCCGAGGAGAAAGGCGTCAGCTTCAACTATAAGGATTACACCTTCAATGGTCAGGGCGACGCAACGGTACTGAACCAGATCGCGAGTCAGCTGATTTCGGATGATGTAGACATCATCATCCCGATTGCAACTCCGGCGGCACAGGTTGTACAGTCTGCAGTGGAAGGCCAGGATATCCCGGTGGTATTCTCCGCCGTATCGGATCCGGTATCTGCGAAGCTGGTCGCGACCATGGACGCGCCGGGCGCCAACATTACCGGAACCTCAGATGCGCTGAACACGAACGCGATCATGGATCTCATGCTGGCTGTGAATCCGGATACCGATTATGTCGGACTGCTGTACTCCAACTCGGAGGACTCCTCGAAGCAGCCGATCGAGGATGCGAAGAAGTACCTCGATGGAAAGGGCATCAAGTACATCGAGAAGACCGGTACGAAGACCGATGAGGTACAGGCGGCTGCCGATGCACTCGTCGCAGAAGGCGTGGATGCGGTATTTACACCGACCGACAACACGATCCAGCAGGCAGAGCTCGGTATCTATGAGAAGTTCCTCGAGGCGGGGATCCCGCACTACGCAGGCGCGGATTCCTTTGCACTGAACGGTGCCTTCATGGGCTATGGTGTCGATTATTCGAATCTCGGTGTCGCAACCGCAGACACTGTAGCGGAGATCCTCCTCGACGGTAAGGATACGGCAAGTCTCGCGGTCAAGACCTTCGATAATGGTATCGCGACCATCAACACCGACAGCTGCGAGGCACTGGGCCTTTCCCTCGATACCGTGAAGTCCGAGATCCAGGATCTCTGCACACAGATCGTCGAGACGAAGACCGAGAAGGAATTTGCAAACTAAATTGTAACAGTTAAGGCAGGCAGGGGACCCGGAGGGGCGGCAACGGAGGCCATACGTAGAGACCGTGTGAAATCAAGCCGGGTCCCCTTAGCGGCACTTGGTACATATCCATGCGCCTTTGGCGCGTGGATGCCCCCGGGCGGCGAGGCCGTTTTGCCACCTTGGTGGCAAAATCAAACGACGATGCCCGCGCCGTAGGCGCATCTGATGGCATCGTCTCTTTGGTGTTATCTCTCCCTGGAACCCTCTGCAACGCTGAGTTTTCATAAAGAAAACTCAGTGATTGCAGAGGGCCTAGTGCCGCTTAGGGTCCCCGGCTTAGATTGAACCGGTCTTGGAGTACTGTGCGTCTGCTGCCGGTCCTCCGGGGCCCATAATACTTAACGGATCTGTCCATCTCCGTAGATCTTATATTTATAGGTGGTGAGCTCTCGAAGTCCCATCGGGCCACGCGCGTGCAGCTTTCCAGTCGAGATCCCGATCTCGGCACCGAAGCCGAAGCAGCCGCCATCCGTGAAGCGCGTCGACGCGTTCCAGTAGACACAGGCACTGTCGATCCCGTTCAGGAACTGCTCCGCATGCGCCGCATCCTCCGTGATGATCGACTCACTGTGCCCGGTGCTGCAGCGGTTGATATGCGAGATCGCCTCCGCTACCGAGTGCACCGTCTTCACCGAGATCTTATAGTCGAGGTACTCCGTTGTGAAGTCCTCCTCCGTCGCCGCATGCACGAGGCGCATGTCGATGCCCTCTCCGGCCGCTGCCGCCGCCTGCACCGCCGCGTAACTCGGCGCATCACAGTACGCCTCGACCTGCATCTCCTGCAGCTTCCGAATCACCGGCACGAGCACCGTCGACAGCACCTCTGCATCCACAACCAGCGACTCACAGGCATTGCACACACCGATGCGCTGCGTCTTCGCGTTGAACACGATCGGCACGGCCTTCGCCACATCCGCACTTGCGTCGAGGAAGATGTGACAGTTCCCGGCTCCGGTCTCGATGACCGGCACGGAAGCATTGCGCACGACCGCCTGGATCAGCCGATGCGAACCGCGCGGGATCAGCACATCCACGTACTCATTCATCTGCATGAAGCGGTTCGTCGTCTCGTGATCCGTCGCCTCGATCAGCTGCAGTACGTTCGGGTCAATGCCGGCGGCCTCGATGGCGCTCCGGAGGACCTTCGTAATCGCGAGGTTCGAGTGGATCGCATCCGACCCACCCTTCAGGATCACGGCATTCGCCGTCTTGAAGCAGAGGGACCAGGCATCGCTCGTCACGTTCGGACGCGCCTCGTAGATGATCCCGATCACACCGATCGGCACCGCCACCTTCTGAAGCCGGAGCCCGTTCGGGCGCGTCGTCTCGGACAGCACTTCGCCGACCGGATCCTCGAGAGACGCGATGTCACGGATCGCATCCGCCATCGCATGGAGACGCTCCTCTGTGAGCCGCAGACGATCCCGAAGCCCCGCCGGCATCTGATTCTGATCTGCGATGGCGAGATCCTCCGCATTGCCCCGGAGGATCGCCGCCTGGTTTTCCTCCCGATCGAGGGCATCCGCCGCCATCCTCAGCACCTGATTCTTCTTCGCTGCATCCAGCACTGCCAGCGTCCGCGACGCTGCACGCGCATCCGCACCGATTCGCTCAAGATCGATCATCATCTCCTCAACTTTCCGGGGTCCGACCCCCTTCTGACTAAATTCACGGGACGTCAGGCACTACGCGGGGGTCAGGCCCCTTGGCCGCCCGGAAGTTAACTTGTAACCGCTCAGGCAGGGTTCCCCCGGAGGGGTGGCAACGAAGGCCATACGTAGAGACCGTGTGAAATCAAGCCGGGTTCCCTTAGCGGCACTTGGTGTTATCTCTCCTTGGAACCCTCTGCAACGCTGAGTTTTCATAAAGAAAACTCAGTGATTGCAGAGGGCCTAGTGCCGCTTAGGGTCCCCGGCTTAGAGTTCACCGGTCTCGGAGTACTGTGCCTCCGTTGCCACCCCTCCGGGCCCCTGCCTACTTTTCGGGGTCAGACCCCTTTCTCTTCCTTCAGTTCCTGGTCGGTTTCCGCCATGGCCTTCTCGGCATCGAGCTGGGCGTCAGTCGCAGCCATCGCCTGCTGCGCCTTCGTCTTCGGGTCGAAGGCGTCTGCGGCGTCCTGCTCGGACTGCTTCGACGCGTTCTTGATGTCTTTCAGGTACACGCCGAGGTTCGCCTTCACGGAATCGATATAGGCACGGCGAAGCGTCGCCTGCTCGGCCTTCTCCTCCTCACTAAGGCCGCTGCCCTCCTTCGACTTATGATAAAGCTCATTGATACGCTTGATATCCTGCTCTGTAACCATTATGCATTCTCCTCACTCTCGAGATACTGTACGAGATCAAAATCCTTATTTTCATGTGCTGCGAACAGCGTGCCGACATTCTCTCCCTCGAGAATCTCCGTGATCACATCCGCACTCGTGAAGCGCGCGATCACCATATCCGCACCACTGTCCGTCGAAATCCGTGCCGCCGCGAGCTTCGCACTCATGCCCCCGGTGCCGACATTGGACCCGCTGTCCGACTTCCCCATCTCGAGGATGTCCGCATTGATCTCCGGAATGAACGGGATAAACTCCGCATCCGGATTCTTCTTCGGGTCGTCCGTGAAGAGACCATCGATATCCGACAGCAGAATCACCAGATCCGCATGCACCACGGCACCGACGATCGCCGCCAGCTGGTCGTTATCCCCGAAGGACTCGACCTGATTGATCTCCGACGTTGACACCGTATCATTCTCATTGACGACCGGCACTGTGCCAAGATTCAGCAGCTCGAGGAAGGTGTTCGTCGCATTCATACGCGAACGCGGATCGAGCATGATATTCTTCGTCAGCAGCACCTGCGACGCGATCACACTGTACTCCGAGAAAATCTTCTGGTAGGTCATCATGAGACGCGCCTGCCCGATCGCCGCGAACGCCTGCTTCTCCGCCATGCTCCGCGGACGACGATGCATCCCGATCACACTCCGCCCCGTCGCGATCGCACCCGACGACACGAGGATCACATCCTTCCCCTCCGCATTCAGATCCGAAATCACACGCACCAGCTTCTCGATCTTCCGAAGATCCAGACTCCCCGTCTCCTTGTGGGTGATGCTCGCGGACCCCACCTTAATCACGATCCGCTTCTTATTTTTTAAACTTGCTCTCATCTCATGATTCGTTTTTTCCATAACACTCCCGAGAACTGAAATATTCTATGATTCATTTCAGACAGACGCCTCGGAGTACTGTGTTTCTGCTGCCATCCCTCCGAGGCGTCGACCGAAAATAAAAAACAAATAATGGAATATTCTATAATTAATTATACGACTTGACAAGTGCTTCCGCGGCTTTCATGCCGTCCATCGCCGCGCTCATGATACCGCCCGCATAGCCGGCACCCTCACCGCACGGATAGAGCCCCGGGATGTTCGAACAGAAATCCGCTCCCCGCGGAATCCGCACCGGACTCGAGGTCCGCGCCTCGATGCCACAGAGCAGCGTATCGTCCTGCGCGAAGCCATGCAGCTTATGCTCGAAGCTCTCCATCCCCTCGATGAAGGTCTCGTTAAACTCATTGAGCGCCGCATAGGACGAGTCCGCCGGGAAGCAGAACAGCCCGTTCAGCCGACTGTAGCCGTACTGCCCCTTGATTTCTGGGCCAATGCTCCCGACCGTTTCGTCGGTGGTTTCGCGATCCGCCTTGAAATCCCCGTAGGTCTGCACCGGCACACGGCCATCCAGCAGCTGGTATGCCCGCTCCTCCAGCGTTCGCTGCAGTGCGATGCCGCCGAGCGGATGGGCCGCCCCATCATAATCCGTCTTCCGAATCGACACGATGATGGCAGCATTGGCGTTCTTCCCGTCCCGGGCATGATAGCTCATCCCGTTCACGCAGAGACGGCCCGGCTCCGACGAGCTGTTCACGACATAGCCGCCCGGACACATGCAGAAGCTGTAGACACCACGCCCATTCTTCGCACTCGTGTGCGTCAACTTGTAGGCACCCGGCCCGAGCGCCCGCCGCGTCTCCGCATCCACCGCACCATAGAGATCCGCATCGATCATCGCCTGCGGATGCTGTACACGGAAGCCCATCGCGAAGTCCTTCGCCTCCATGTGGAGACCGGCTGCGTAGAGCTCCTCATAGCTGTCGCGCGCCGAGTGACCGATCGCGAGGATGATCTTCCGATCCTTGTCCCGCACCGGATCATACGTAAACTTCGTATGGAAGTGAATCTCACCGCCGAGCGCCTCGATCTCATAGCGAATTCCGCGCACGACATCGACGAGACAGTCCGTCCCGACATGCGGCTTCGCGTCGATGAGGATGGAGGGATCTGCCCCATAGCCGACGAACAGATTCAGGATGAAACGACTGCGCCCATCCGGATCCTTCGTCAGCGTGTTCAGCTTTCCGTCGGAGAATGTTCCAGCGCCGCCCTCACCGAACTGCGGATTCGAGTCCGGCTTCAGCTCGCCTGTCGCCCAGAGACGCTCGACATCCTCAACACGCTCCTCGACCGACGCACCACGCTCATACACGATCGGATGCATCCCGGCACGCGCGAGGATCAGCGCCGCAAACATCCCAGCCGGACCGAAGCCCACGACCACCGGACGATGCGCCTCCTCCCGGAAGTAGTCACGCCGAGGCACGTTCCCGATCTTCTCACCGAGCTCCGGCGCACGATACTCGACCCGCTCGCCCATCTGGACATCCCGGTTCCGAAGCCGCTTCACCAGCTTCTCCTCCGCCCGAAGACCACCCTCCAGCTCCACCAGCAGCGTATAACTGAAGAAAATCTCCGGCCGCTTCCGCGCATCGATCGACCGCCGCAGCACCTCCAGCGTCGCGATCTCCGCCGGCTTCACCCCCAGCAGCTTCGCACACTGAAGCCGCAGCATCTTTACCGACGCCGTCACCGGAAGCTTCACCTGATTCACCTTAATCATAAAAACTCCTTTATTCAAACGCCTCAAATGAGAGGCACTGATTCACCGTTCAGAACCCACCATCGCAGGCAGCGCTCCGGGGAGCTCCACTCCGACCATTAACAAAACACTGCCATCATAACACAAAACAGGAGAAATACGAAATCATAGTAACAGTCCATCCCCCTGGCTCTCCATGGAAGTTTGAGGCTGCTCCTCATTCGCCCACCCCATAGGATTCGTGGATGACTATACGTTCTGGTCCCACCCCCGCTCATGAGGAGCCCTCAAACTTCTGGCAACCCGGGCGAAAAAGATGAAAATCGATGGTTTCATCTAATAACTGGCGGATTATGAAATAGTGGATAATATTAACATCGTTTATCATTTTAGCGCACGATGCTAAGATATCCACTATTTCATAATCGGGCAAATATTGGATAGTTTTCCGTAAAATCAGGCATACGCATATATGCGTACCATCCAATCTACCTGGATTTTTCAAATAGTGGATATGTATTTCAGGCTTCTAAGAAGAATTTCCATAAGCGTATATCCAATATACCTTCATTTATAAAATACTGGATACTCGATCCCGGATTCCTCTTGTAAAATAAGGCCTTTCATATCCAGCATTTTCAAAATCGATTAAGAGTGGATATTTTCCAGCCTTCCTCTATTATTCCAGTTCAAAAACATATCCAGTATTTTCAAAATCAAGCCATATTGGATAGGACATGCCCTAGTTTGGACCTGGAGCCCCTCTTACCGTTACCCCATCATACCTGTTATTCACGGTTTTGATACAGCCTCACCCGCTCGGCCTGAAACAGGCGCCGATTATTTGTTTGCCTGCATGGGGCGGGCCGATATGTGAGTAGATAAAAGATGTACGCCGGGGGTGGGCAGGCAAACGAGAAGAGACGCCCCGGGTAAGTGCCCCCAAAAACCAGCTGGAATTAGAAAGAAACCCGGCTGAACTGCTACAAATTATAGACACGTAGCAGGCTGGAGGACAGGCAGCGGAAAACCTATGCACGATCACAAATAAGCCGGAGGACAGACATCGGAAACCATATGCCGAGGACGTGTAAATTCAAAACAGGACCCCTTAGAAACACTTGGAGTAATTTTTCCTCAGCACTCCTTCCAACGCCGGGTTTTCATAAAGAAAACCCGGTGATTGGAAGGAGCCTAGTGTTTCTTAGGGGTCCTGTTTTAGAATTTACCGCCGCAGGGCGTACTGTGTTTCCGATGTCTGCCCTCCGGCTGTTTGCCGTACTGCGTTTCCGCTGCCTGCCCTCCGGCCACTGTTTATTTTTTTAGGAGTTTCCCTGCAGCTGCGCGTTGATCTCCGCCGCGCACGCCTCCAGGCTCTCCTTCCCATATAAATACTTATCCGCCGTGTTCTTGAAGGCATCCATCACGGTCGACGATTCCAGCTGCGGAATCATGATCGCGTTTTCATCCTGCATCTCCCTGATCTCCTGCGCCGCCGCATACTCGAGCGAGTCCAGCTGCCGCGAGCTCTTCAGCGCATCCAGCGCCCGCTCCGAAATCGGCACACCCTTCTCCGTTCCCTGCAGCCGCGCCATATCTGCGTCGTTGATGAGGAAGTTCAGGAAGCGCGCCGCCTCCTTCGGGTGCTGCGTCGTCGCACTGATCGCATAGAGCGTCGCCGGCTTCGTGTACCAGCCGCTGCGAAGCGCCCCCGGCTCCATGATGTTGTTCCCGATGACGACGTTGAACCCGTACTTAGAGAGCTCCGCGCAGTAGCGCGTCGCATCACTCGCCCAGCAGCCGGCCCCTGCCGTCGTCCCGTTTTCGAAATCCGTCGCGTCGAAATCCTCTACCCGCGGAATGACCTTCTTCTCCAGCAGCTGCTTATAGAAGTCGAGGATCTCCACCCAGTCCTCCGCTGTTCCGCAGTAGCTTCCATCCGCCGTGAACAGCACCCGGCCCGTCGTCTGCTCGAAATGCGCGACGAGGCCCAGAAACAAATGCTTCTTCACCATGCCGATCGGATAGATCCCATCCTTCGACATCTGCTCCGCCGCCTGGAAAAGATCATCCCAGGTCTCCGGGATGTCGAGCCCATAGCGGTCATAGACATCCTTGTTATAGAAGAACACCGACATATTGTAGGCGATCGGGATCGCATTCAGATGCCCGTTCACCGTACCGAGTGCGAGATCCGCCTCCGTATAGCGGCTGAGATCCAGCACATCCGTCAGGTAGTTGAGGTTATAGTAGCCTGTCCCATCCGGCGAGTAGGTATGCAGCCAGGAATAGTTGATCTGCATGACGTCTGCGTTCGTATGGCTCTTCATGAACACCTGATTGCGCGTCTCGTAGCCGTCCCACACACCATAGGTGTGGTTCACACGAATGTCCGGATTCTTCTCCTCGAAGACCTGGATTCCGGTCAGCGTGTACTGGTGGCGTGCGTCGTTTCCCCACCACGCGTAGGAAATCGCCGTCTGCTCCGTATCCTGCCGGTAGATCGTCTGCGTGCCCTCACCGAGCACGCGCTGGTGCCAGAAGCTGCAGCCGCCGGTGCTGAGGGCCAATGCTGAGATCAGGGTGCATGCCAGTAATTTTTTCCATGCGATTTTTCTCATCCCGTCTCACCACCTTACGAAACATAGTTCGGACGTGCCTTTCCGCTGCGCTTCGCCTCATAGAGTGCACTGTCTGCACGCTTATAGACGTCCTCGAAATGATATTTTCCCTTATCCATCAGATAGATGCCGGAGCTCACGGAAATCTGGCAGATATCCCGTTCCTTCTCGAACTCCCGCTTGAAGCAGTTATAGAGATGATGGATCTCGTCATGCGCCATCTCGTTCGCCTCCTCGAAGGAAAGTTCCGGATAGTTTCGGTAGATGGCGAACTCATCACCGCCCATACGTCCGATCAGTACATTCTCGGTGAAGGCATTCTGGAGCAGCTTTGCCATTCGGATGATGACCTCATCCCCGACACTGTGGCCGAGCTGGTCGTTCACCTTCTTGAAGTTATCGAGATCGAGCATGATGAAGCTGCTCACCTGCGTTTCGGAAACCGCAGCGATCTCGTTCGTGACGAAGCTCTCGAAGGAAGCTTTATTCAGAAGTCCGGTCATGAGATCATGACTCGCCTTATCATTTAAGTCGGTCACGATGCCGGATACCGAACGGTTGAATACGGTATAGACGAAGATACCGCCGAGGATCAGCACACAGCAGATGCAGGCGACGATCAAGATCGTCTTCTGCGCGGCGATGGAATTTTCACGTGTCATCGACTCCACGGAAATCGTACAGATGACGTGCCAGCCGTTCTGGCAGCTATCCTTCGTCACGAGATACTCGCTGTCCATTACGCTGCCGCTCTCGACACCACTCAAAAGCGATACGATATGCTCCGGAAGCATGGTGGAAACCTCACGCTGACGGCTCGAGTACAGGATCTGGTCGTCTGCATTGACCAGACGTACCGTCATATCGTTCAGTGCCTTCGGGAACTCGAACACACTCTCGAGCTCACGGTTATAGATGGACGCCACGACGAGCGCATGCGGATTCAGACGCTTCGTGTAGTAGAGACGGTCATAATTTCCGTTGATGCCGAAGGACCAGCCGTCCGACGTCTGCGGATTCTGTATGGTCTTCGCGAAGGTCTCATACATGCCGCCCTTTGGGAACATCGCCTTCGTCACCTGTGAGATCCAGCCGATCGTGCTTTCATCACTGTAGATGATGCCGAAATCCGAGAAGTTCTCCATGATCCCGAGATCGACGATCTTCTCGTTGATGGCCTTCTCCCGCTGCAGCTTTTTATAATCATCAAGCGTCGTATCCAGCGGATCATAGCCATAGTACTCCTCACTGGAAAAAAGGAGGGCCGCCTTCTGCTGAACCTCCCGGATATAGTTATCGATATTCAGTTCCAGCTGCTTCGAATTCGCCGACACCAGCACCGACACCTGCTGCCGCAGGGTCGTATTCGAGCTGGACAACGTAAGACCCGTCACGACGATCGCCACCATCAGGATACCGAGCGAAAAGATGATGGTCATCGTCAGCTGGATCTTATGCAACATTTTGTTCACGCGTGATACTCCCCTCTATATCGCGAAACACTCATCAGACAGAGTACTAAAACCCGGACATTTACAGTGCATGTTCGATCCTATTACAACAAATCATGTACCCGATCACTAAATTTTATAAATATTTTACTATTAATTTTAAATATACGCAAGATTTACGACTGCGTTTCACGAAAAATACAGACAGCAGCGTGACTGTTCAGACAAGGGGACCAGGCGGGGCGACAACGGAGGCCATACGTAGAGACCGTGTGAAATCAAGCCGGGTCCCCTTAGCGGCACTTGGTA
>NZ_JBKEIS010000070.1:0-500 GCF_046365365.1 Oribacterium sp. P9
TTGGATGGCTTATATATCTCGCGATCGGATTGAGCGGTGTTGGCGGCGGCTCTACCACTACTACGAATGCGACAACCGGCGCAAACGTAAGTGACATGGCGACCGCAGAGCACGTTCAATCCGATGACCGCGGCGGCTACGCCAACGTCGAAGCATTCATAGAAAGGTTTAACGCAACTTCCGATACGCCCATCACGGAAGCGAAGGAAGTTGACAACATCGCCGATAAGGATAGCGGCTACTATCGCACCGAGTATCGTTTGGGCGCTTTCAAAGATGCCGTGGGCGTTGTCGGCCAAATTGAGGGCTATGGCCAGATTGATATCGTGAGCTATGGAAGTACGGGATATACAGATGTCAGAGTTTATGCCGACGTCCAGAACAAGGAGCAAGCTGCAGTAATGTTTGAGAGTCTGGCAAATGTTCTTGTATCTGGAAAGGACAGGGATAATATCGCCCAGGGCGTGGAGAACATCAAAACGTCATCTACGAGCAACCAA
>NZ_JBKEIS010000019.1:0-40437 GCF_046365365.1 Oribacterium sp. P9
ATTGAACCACAGAATCAAAAAGAAAGGAAAATGTTGATTTAGCTTCTGGAATCATCATACAAGAGGACGATGAGTGAAGAAAGATATGCTATTATTTTTAGTAGTTTAACAGGTAATACAAGAAAACTTGCGGATACGATCCATGAGACACTGCCGACAGCGTTATGTGATTATTTCGGCGAAGCGAAATCTGCAGAAACGAACGCAGAATTGGTCTATGTGGGCTTTTGACGGATAAGGGAACGGCGGATAAGGCGTGCTTAGAGCTTCTCAGAAAGCTTCGAAATAAAAAAATTTTTCTGTTTGGGACTGCGGGCTTCGGTGGGAGCGAAGCGTACTATCAGAAGATTCTTACCAATGTACATGCCGCCATCGATAGAAGTAACACCGTCGCCGGAGAGTACATGTGCCAGGGTAAAATGCCGCAGTCTGTACGGGACCGCTATGTGAAGATGAAGGAAATGCCGGATGCAAAGCCGAATCTGGATGCGCTGATCGAGAACTTCGATCGAGCACTTTCACATCCGGACGAGGCAGATCTGAATGACCTTCGGAGAAAGATTACAGGATGAGGTATTCCCCCGGAATCAGTAAACACAAATAAGGATGACCGGAAAGCCGCCGTTAAAGTGCCGGATAGAGTAAAACAGTGCCGGATACGAATGGTAAAATGATGAGTTCCAGATCGACACAAAAAGTTCACAAAATAATTAGCACTCACATCTTGAAAGTGCTAACAAAACGAGTATTATGTTAGTTGTAAGGAGAAAAGGAACAGAAAGCAAAGGAAAAGCAATCCGAAAGGAAGCGCATTCCGAGCCGGTGGTTTCGAAACTCTGAAACATAAAACATTCGGCGATGGGACAGAATCCCGGAGCCCGGTTATACAGGAGGTAAGTGATTATGATGTATATGCCTAGTATTTTCGGTGAGAACTTAATGGATGATTTCTTTAATGATACAAGCTGGCTTGGTTATGAGCCTGCCTACAGCAAGTCGACAGCGAATCTCATGAAGACGGATATCGAGGAGCATGAGAACAACTACGAGATGAAGATCGATCTTCCGGGCTTCAAGAAAGAAGATCTGAAGCTTCAGCTGAAGGATGGTTATCTGAACATCTCTGCTTCGCATAATGAGAACAAGGATGAGAAGGATAAGAGCGGCAAGGTCGTTCGACAGGAGCGTTACACCGGCTCGATGCAGAGAAGCTTCTACGTCGGTGAGAATGTAAAGCAGAGCGACATCGCTGCGAAGTTTGAAAATGGTGTTCTGGCACTGACCGTTCCGAAGGTGGAGCCGAAGAAGGAAGTGCCGGAAGAGAAGTACATCGCTATCGAGGGCTGATTCCCTCGCGGGCAGTGCCCCGATGGCGCAGGTGGATGGTCGTGTGGTCCTTCGCGGGCAGTGCCCCGATGGAGACATTGGCCTCCATCCGTAAGTTCTGAACTACATCCAGAGCTGCTCTACAGTTCTCTCTGAGAGCTGGAAAACAGAGCGGTTCGCATCCGTCCGATGAGCGGACAGGGAGAACCAGAAGTAAATAAACAGGAGAATATGAATATGTTTATGCCTAGTGTATTTAGTGATGGTGATGATGTGATGAATGAGATGATGAACGAGTGGGGTAATGACTGGAATAAGAACTTCTTCGGTAAGCACAATCCACTGTTTGGTAAGCGTGCACGGAACCTGATGAAGACCGATGTGAAGGAAACCGATAACAGCTATGAGCTGGAGGTCGATCTTCCGGGCTTCAAGAAGGATGAAGTAAAGCTTCAACTGTCCGATGGCTATCTGACCATCTCCGCGGAGAAGGGTCTCGACAAGGACGAGAAGAAGCACGGCAGACTGATTCGCCAGGAGCGTTACGAGGGTGCGATGCAGCGGTCCTTCTATGTAGGTGATGGACTTACGGAGGACGATGTGAAGGCATCCTTTGCAAATGGTGTGCTGAAGATCAGTCTTCCGAAGGCAGAAGCGAAGAAGGCACTGCCGGAAGAGAGCTATATCGAGATCGAGGGATGATACCCGAAAAGCAGTTGCCCGATGAATGCATGGTGCTTCAGTGGGTGGCTGCACGAACATCTATAGAATGCCCAGACCCTGCGAGGCAGAAATCGCAGTTCATATATACACAATCACTTAAGCCGGGTGGACACGTAAGGTGCCCGCCCGGTTTTTGTTTAATAAAAAACGACTGGATACACGGTGTATCCAGCCGGTTTTTTCATTACAGCTCTGCGATCGCCTCAATCTCACAAAGCACGCCCTTCGGCAGGGTCTTGACGGCGACACAGCTGCGTGCCGGCTTCGAGCTGAAGTACCGCTCGTAAACCGCATTGAAGGCCGCGAAGTCGTTCATGTCTGCGAGGAAGCAGGTGGTCTTGAAGACCTTCTCGATGCTGGTGCCTGCAGCTTCCATGATGGCAGCTACATTCTTGCAGCTCTGTGCAGCCTGTCCCTCGATATCCTCGCTCTCTACAGCGCCGGTCGCCGGATTCACCGGAATCTGACCGGAAGCAAATACGAAGTTACCTACGATTTTCGCCTGGGAATATGGTCCGATCGCAGCCGGAGCATCGGTAGTGTGTACAGTTGTCATAATAGTAGTCCTCCTTAAGATTTGTATACATTATAGCGAAATATGGTCCGTTCTGCAAAGAGAATCCTACTTCCGCGGCTTCTCTTTGGCCTTATTCCCAGTTCTTCCATATATCTGGTTGATACCCCACGGTAGCCTGGCGGCCATTCCGCACGATCGGCTGCTTCAGCACCATCGGATTTTCGAGTATCTTTTCGAACTTATCTTCCGGTGCGAGATATTTGATCAGCAGATACGCTTTCTGGTCCTTCGTCTTCTCATCGAGAAGCTCTTCTAAGCCACCGACCGCCTGAAGGACCGAATTCAGTTCGCCTTTACTGAGGCCCTTCTCTTTCATATCGACGGACTGGAATTTGATCCCGCGCTCTTTAAAATAGCGCTCGGCTTTTCTCGTGTCGGCACTTTTTTTCGTGCCGAAAATCTGAATATTCATCGAATTCCCTTTCTTCTATGCATTCGTTTTTCTACTTGTGTTTTAATCCGCTTTCCTGGTCGACACCGTAGAGTTATTTATAGACATCTGAGTATCTCCACTGCGCGCCGGATTTCCGCTTCGTCTGTCCGGTAGAGCTCGAATTCACTGATACCCTCGAGGCCCATATGGACATGTTCATTCCGGTAGCGCATGCCACTCGAAAGGATTTTCTTGCCCGACATATGAAAAGCGTGGGCACCGGTCATACCCGCGATTTCGGCAATGTTGTCGGCCTTTACGCCGCCACCAACCAGGATCGTCGGATTCTCTTCCGACATCAGTACGAGCTTCCGCAGCAGCGCGATTCCCGTCTGTGCGTCGCCTTCCTGCCCGGAGCTGAGGATCGTATCGATACCGAGGTCGGCTGCTTTTTCGTAGCAGGCGATCGGATCCGCGCATACATCGAAGGCCCGGTGCAGGGTGATGCCACAGCGACCGTCCGTCGCATCGATCATGCCGCGCATCTGCGCTTCGTTCAGGCCGCCATCCGCCTGCAGGCTTCCGATGACGACACCATCGGCGCCAGCATTGGCAAAAAAGCGGATATCCGCGCACATCTGCTGATATTCATATGCCGTGTACAGGAAGTCACCGAATCGCGGACGAATCAGGACCCGGATCGGAAGCCCGGTTTCCTGCTGCACCTGACGAAACAGAGTGTAGCCCGGCGTGGTGCCACCGATGATGAGGCTTGCGCACAACTCGAGCCGCGTCGCACCGCCGGCCTTCGCAGACAGCGCAGATTCTACACTGTCGACACATACTTCCAGGATATAGTCCGTCATCATCACTCCTCCGAATTGATTTTCTCCATAACGTCCTGAAATGAGCATACTCCCACAGGAGTAGTCTTGCAAGTCTCTTCAGCGTATCGAAGAAGCATATGAGATACGCTTTTACCGTTAGCATCATTTCCATTTTAGGCTGTTTTGATGCAGCATTATGATCCTCGGCCCCTCTTACCGTGGGATACCAGCCGGACGTCTGGCAGAACTGGGCATGACGAAAGCAACGCAGTTATACGAGCATAATGAAAGCCGGCGCGTTCGCGCCGGCTTCTCTTCATAAAAAACGTATTTATCTTTCGCCAGGCATCTTCCAGCCGTGGTGATCGGTGTGGAGCAGGTGCTCAGCACGCTCACTGAGCGGCTTCTCGAGATACTCCTCATAGCAGCGGATCACATCTGGATTCTCGTGGCTGAAGCGAAGAGCACCGGCTGCATCCTGTGCATACAGCGTCTTCGCACGCTCCGGCGCCATCTCGACGCTGTCGTGGATCGGCTGTCCGCCGCCACCGACGCAGCCGCCAGGGCAGGCCATGACTTCGACGAAATCATACTCGACGGTCTTCTTCCGAAGTGCATTGAGGAGCTTCGCCGCATTGCCGAGGCCGTTTACGACCGCGACACGTACCGGGATACCCTTGATGTCGAAGGTCGCTTCCTTCCAGCCTTCCTGACCACGGACATCATGGAACGCATCCGGATCCGGATTCTCGCCGGTCACACTGTGATAAGCGGTACGAAGCGCAGCCTCCATGACACCACCGGTGGAGCCGAAGATATTCGCGGCACCGGAACCCGCAGAGAACGGATTATCCAGCTCGATCTCGTCGATCTCACCCGGCGCGATGTTCTCCATACGGAGGAGACGGTTCACCTCACGAGTCGTCAGTACGACATCGACATCCGGATCCCCCTGGTCGTTCCGCATCGTCTCATAACCACACTCGGCCTTCTTCGCAAGACATGGCATGATGGATACACAGTAGATCCGGGACGGATCTACGCCGAGCTTCTCCGCGAAGTAGCTCTTGATGATCGCACCGAACATCTGCTGCGGTGACTTCGAGGTGGAGAGCTGGTCCACGAAATCCGGGTAGTGTGCCTTGCAGAAGCGGATCCAGCCAGGGCAGCAGCTCGTGAACATCGGGAACCTGTTTTCTTCCTTATGCGTCAGCTTCTCGAGGAACTCCGTCGCCTCCTCCATGATGGTGAGGTCGGCGGACCAGTTGGTGTCAAATACATAGTCGAAGCCGGTGATCTTCAGCGCAGCGGCGAGACGCTTCACGGTCGCCTGCTCCGGGGTGAGACCGAAGCCCTCGCCCCAGGCCGTACGAATCGACGGTGCGATCTGTGCGACCACGATCTTATCCGGATTCTCGAGCGCGTCGAGGATGTCGTGGGTGTCATCCCGCTCACGCAGTGCCGCAGTAGGGCAGTGGGTGATGCACTGGCCGCAGAGCGCGCACTTACTGGTCTCGAGATCATAGGCATCCTTCACATCGACGGTACTCTGGGAACCGGTATTGATGACATCCCAGATATGGCTGTCCTGCACCTTATCACAGATCTGTACGCAGCGCATGCACTTGATGCACTTGTCGTAATTCCGGATCAGCGGGAAGTTCAGCGAGCTGCGATGTTTCTTCGGCAGCTGCTTCTCAAACGGGATGCTCAGGATATTTAGATCATTCGCCACCTTCTGCAGCTCACAGTTTCCGGAGCGCACACAGATCGCACAGTTCGTGTCATGCTGGCTGAGGATCAGCTCCACATTCGCGCGTCGCGCGAGACGTGCCTTCCGGGAGTTCGTATAGACGACCATGCCCTCGGTCACGGTGTTGTTGCAGGCGGTCATCAGACGCTCATAGCCCTCGACCTCGACGACGCAGACTCTGCATGCCGCAATTTCGTTGATATCCTTTAAGTAGCACAGTGTCGGGATGTGAATGCCCGCAGCGGCGGCAGCATTCAGTATGGTGGTCCGCTCCGGGACCTGGACAGCTCTGCCATCAATCGTACAATTTACCATTTCGTATCTCTGCCTCCCTTTAAGATGCCATAGCCGAAGTGATCACAGTGCAGACATCTCGAGGACTCCTGCAGTGCTTCCTCCTCCGTCATCGGACACTCCATCAGCTTAAAATCACATCTGCGCTCATCCGCCGGACGCTCTACCATATTCACACGGCCGAGTGCCTTATGATCGTCGAAACGAATCGGCGGCAGAACGACATCCGTCGTGATCTCATGGTTGAATCCGAGGTATTCGTCGATATTGGCGGCCGCTACCTTTCCGGCTGCGATCGCACGGATGACGGTCGCCGGACCAGTCACGCAGTCACCACCTGCGAAGATGCCTTCATTGTCCGCGATATCTGAGGTATCGAAGGCGGAGATACGGCCCTGCTGAACCGGGATACCGAACTCGCCGAACTTGCCGGACTCGATACCCTGACCGATGGCCACGAGTACACGATCGGCCGGAAGCAGCACCTCGTCCTTCGTGCTGTTCTTCGGAGATGGACGGCCACCCTTGACCGCACCCGGGATCTGCGGCTTCACGATGAGGCCGGTGCAGCGATTCTCAGCATCCTTCTCGATGCGCACCGGTGCGTTCAGCTCGACGATCTCCACGCCGTCAGCGATCGCACCCTCGACCTCCTCTGCGAGGGCTGTCATATCCTGCTTCCGACGACGGTACGCGACCTTGACCGACTTTGCATGGCAGCGGATCGCAGAACGTGCGACGTCCATCGCGACATTACCACCACCGACGACGACGATATCCATGCCGGTGAAATCAGGGTAGTGGTCATCACCGATCGCACGGAGCATCTCCACCGCGGAGATGACGCCCTCGGCATCCTCGCCCTCGATACCGATCTTCCGGTCGGTATGTGCACCGATGGCTACATACATCGCGTCATACTGACTGCGAAGCTCTGCCACGGAAATGTCGCGGCCGATCGAGATATCCGTCTTCGTTTCGAACCCTGCGAGCTTCAGACCCTCGATCTCGCGATCCAGGATCTCACGCGGGAAACGATAGGCCGGAATACCATAGCGCAGCATACCGCCGAGCTGCTTCCGCTGCTCAAACACGGTAACCTCATGGCCCATGATGCTGAGATAGTAGGCACAGCTGAGACCGCTCGGACCACCGCCAATGACAGCCACCCGCTTGCCGGTCGCCGGCATTCGCTTCGGCGCAGGGATGGTATCCTCATGCTCGACCGCGAAGCGCTTCAGTCCACGGATGTTGATCGGATCGTCTACGAGCGTACGACGGCAGCGAACCTCACACGGATGCTCACAGATGAGGCCGCAGGTCGCCGGCATCGGGTTATCCTTACGGATCAGCTGCACCGCATCCTCATAACGCTTCTCATGGATGAGGGCAATGTAGCCTGGGATGTCCACATGTGCCGGGCACTGCCATACACATGGCACCGGCTGGCTGTGCATGCTCTTGCAGCGGCCATGCTTGATATGCTCCACATAGTCATCGCGGAAGCCGCGCAGTCCCTCGAGCACCATACGTGCCGCCTCGGAACCGATCGCGCAGTCCGCCGACATATAGATACTCTCTGCCGTGTCCTCCAGCACCTTCAGTGTAAACATGTCCGCCGTACCATCCAGCACCTGTCCGATCAGTGCTTCCAGCTGGCCGAGGCCGACACGGCATGGTGTACACTTACCGCAGGACTGGGCATGGCAGAGGTGCAGAAATGAAGACGCGAGATCTACAGGGCAGAGTCCCGGCTGGGCCGCCTGAACGCGACGCTCGAGATCCTTGTAGAGAGACTCCACCGTTTTCTCGGCTTCATTCTTCGTAAAAATGGTCAATCTACTCATATTCTATGTCCTTTCAAAAATTGATACTCCATCCTTCGCCCAAGGATACAATTGTGTAGATTATAGCATATTCGTGCATGTTTTTGAGATTTTCGGTTCACGTTTTATAGAATATTGACATGCGAATCACGAATCGCAAGCTATATCGAATGCAGTTTTACGCAAAAACAACGTGGTATATTTTTCATCTTTGGCTATAATAGGAGAGATATGCTCACGTATAATAAAAATGGAGATAATAAAAATGGAGATATCTTTACAACGCGGAAGCGCTGCATAGCCACAACTGCGCTTCCCGAGCATCTTACGCGCCAGAAAGGATTTCAGATTTATATGATGCAGACCAAAACACAGGACATGGGCAGCGGCAGCATCCCGAAGCTGCTTGCCCAGCTCGCGATTCCGGCGGTCGTCGCCCAGATCGTCAACCTCCTCTATAACATCGTCGACCGTATCTACATCGGTCACATGGCAGACGTCGGTGCCCATGCACTGACCGGCGTCGGCCTCTTCACACCGATCCTCATGCTGATCAACGCCTTCGCCATGCTGGCGGGTGCCGGTGGTGCACCGCGCGCCGCGATTTCGATGGGTGCGAAGGACCATGAAACGGCAGAGAAAATCGTCGGCAACTGCTTCGCCATCCTGATGCGCTTCGCCCTCGTGCTGACCATCGTGTTTTATGCGCTCGCGCCGACCCTGCTTCGCCTCTTCGGTGCCAGTGCGGTCACGCTACCATATGCACTGGCTTACGCGCGCATTTACATCCTCGGTACCGTCTTCGTGATGACCGTGCTCGGCATGAACCCCTTCATCACGACCCAGGGCTTCGCAAAAATCAGTATGCTGACGACCGTCATCGGCGCCGTCATCAACATCATCCTGGATCCGATTTTCATCTTCGTACTGGGGATGGGTGTGCAGGGCGCAGCGCTCGCCACGGTGCTCAGTCAGTCGGTCGGCGCGGTCTGGATCCTCCGCTTCCTGACCGGAAAGCAGACCCTTCTGCACCTTCGCAGGGCGAATATGAAGCTCGACCCGAAGATCATCCTGCCGTGCCTGAGTCTCGGCATCTCCACATTCGTGATGCTGTCGACCGAGAGCCTGCTCTCGATCAGCTTCACCTCCAGCCTCGCGCGCTACGGCGGGGATGTTGCGGTCGGCGCGATGACGATCATCACCAGCGTCAGCCAGCTGGCGACACTGCCGATGCAGGGCATCTGCCAAGGCGGGCAGCCGATCATCAGCTACAACTTCGGTGCGGGCAATGCAGACCGCGTGAAGAAAGCATTCACCGCACAGTTCACCGCATGCTTCACGTATGCAACCCTGTTTTGGGCGATCGTCATGCTGAAGCCACAGTTCTTCGCCGGCATCTTCACCAGCAATATGGAGCTTCGCAGCTATACATCCTGGGCACTCCGCATCTATATGGCCGGTATCTTCGCCTTCGGTGCGCAGATCGGATGCCAGCAGAGCTTCATGGCCCTCGGCCAGGCGAAGATCAGCCTGCTGCTCGCCTGCCTCCGAAAGATCGTCCTGCTGATCCCGCTCATCCTGATCCTGCCGCATTTCCTGTCGAATCAGGTCTTCTCCGTATTCCTCGCAGAGCCGGTGAGTGATCTCATCGCCGCCATCGTCACCACCAGCTGCTTCATGCTGAAGTTTGATGGCATCCTAAAGAAAGGCAGGACGAAATAAGCGGTAAGTCATGACTCTTTTACAGCTGAAATACGCAGTCACGGTCGCCGATACCGGTTCCATCACCGCCGGCGACGAGTCGGAATACATCACGAAAATCATGTTTTACGTAGCCATAGAAAGGATGACCCTATGAAATTATTAAAAAATGCCAGCGTTTACGCACCAACTCCTCTCGGTAAAAGAGATGTGCTGATCGAGGGAGAGAAGATCCTTCGGATCGCGGAAGAAATCACAGGCTATGATGACCTTCCGGATGTCGAGGTCTATGATCTCGAGGGGAAGACCCTCGTGCCAGCCTACATCGATCTGCATGTCCATATCACCGGTGGCGGCGGAGAGCAGGGACCGGCATCCCGCGTACCGGAGTCTTCCCTCAGCACCTTTTTCCGGAACGGCATCACCACCGTCGTCGGACTGCTGGGCACGGACGGCATCACGCGAAGCCTCGAGAACCTGGTGGCGAAGGCCCGTGCACTGAGCGAGGAAGGCATGACGGTGTATACATTGACCTCGTCCTATGGCTACCCGCCGACGACACTCACCGGCAGTGTCGAGCGGGACATCGTACTGATCCCTCCGATGATCGGTGTGAAGGTCGCGGTATCCGATCACCGAAGCTCGAATCCTGGCGGAGAGGATCTGATCGCCCTCGCGACGGCCGCACGTCGCGCCGGCCTGTTAAGCGGCACACCGGGGCTCGTCACGATGCATATGGGCAGCGGAAAGGCGACGCTGGATCCGATTTTCTACGTACTGGATCACTCGGATGTACCGGCGAAGAATCTGCTCCCGACACATATGCTGCGCTCACCGGAGCTGATCGACGCCGGCGTGAAGCTCGTGAAGCGGGGCGGCTACATCGACTGCACTGCCGGCTCGGATGATGTGGCAGTGGAAGAGGATGCCATGAAGCTCTTTGATTTACTGCATCGCGAGGGTGTGAATCCGGATCATGTCAGCCTGTCAAGTGACGCCTACGGAAGCCAGCCGCGCTTTAACGACGCGGGCGAGTGCGTAGGACTGACCTATGCGTCGCCGAAGTACCTGCATAAAACCATCCGGGCACTGGTGCGCATGGGCATGCCGCTCGAGCAGGCGCTGAAGCTCCTGACGACTACACCGGCGACCCTGCTCGCGCAGGAGGGCCGAAAGGGCTGCATCGCCGCAGGCGCAGACGCAGATCTCCTCGTGCTGGATGCAGATCTCGAGATCGACAGTCTCTTCGCGAGAGGACAGCTCGCGCTGTGGCAGAAGGAACTGCGCATGAAGGGACGATTCGAGGAATAAGAGGTCGTATATGAGTGAATCCATCGTGAGAAAACACATCTATTTTTCCGGAGATGTCCAGGGCGTCGGTTTCCGTTTTCGCTCCTACTACATCGCGCAGTCACTGGGACTCACCGGCTGGGTAGAGAATATGTGGGACGGCCGCGTAGAGATGGAAGTGCAGGGCTCTGAAAGCGCGATTCAGGAACTGCTGGCCCGCATCCGGCAGCAGCGCTGGATCGACATAACAGATCTCGAGATGAGCGAGATTCCATGCGTAGAAGAGAGCGGATTTCATATCCGGTAACAGTTCAAACACTCCTCGGCTCACTTGGGAAGTTTGAGGCTGCTCCTCATTCGCCCACCCCATAGAGTTCAACGGATGTTTATACGTTTCGGTCCCGCCCCAGCTCATGAGGAGGCCTCAAACTGCTACATGTCCGATGCTGCAAAAAGTATTTACAAGCGCAGGCATGATAAGCTTCAAAAGTCATCATCATGCCTGCTTTAGGATGCTTGTCCATTTGAATTGCTGGATGTGCGTTTGTTTTTCTGCATCTGATGCTGCCGCGCGGGAATACGGATCGATTTTCAGGTGATTATTGCGCGCGGCCCGGAAATTTTCACTGGCAGATCGGGTGAAATAGATGAAAATCGATGATGCTATCCAATAACTGGTGGATTATGAAATAGTGGATAATATTAACACCATTTATCATTTTTGCGTACGATGCTAAAATATCCACGATTTCATAATCGGGCACATATTGGATAGTTTTCTGTAAAATCATACATACGCATATAAGCGCCCTATCCAATATCCCTGAATTTTTTAAATAGTGGATATGTATTTCAGGCTTCAGAGAAGAATTTCCATAAGCCGATATCCAATAAACCTTTATTTCTAAAATACTGGATACTCGAGCCCGGATTCATCTTATGAAATAAGGCCTTTTATATCCAGTATTTTCAAAATCTCCTAAGAGTGGATATTTTCCAGCCATCTTCGATTATTCCAGGCAAAAAACATATCCAGTATTTTCAAAATAAAACCATATTGGATAGGAACATGACCATTTGAACACAGAGCCCCGCTTACCGTTAGCATCATACCCGTTTTTCGCGGTTTTGATACAGCATCACCCGCTTGGATTAACACAGGCGCCGATTTTTTGGTTTGCCTGCATGGGGTGGGCCAATATGTAAGTAGATAAAAGATATATGCCTGGGGTGGGCAGGCAAACAAAAAGAGGCGTCCGCTATGGACATCCTTTAAAAATCAGCAGGTTGAGAATTCACCCCGTTGAACAGTTTCCTTAGCAGTCAGAATAAAAATAATTTCTTTTCAGATTATTATTGACAAAGTGTTTTTTATTTCGTAGAATAAAGACAACAAAAGAAGAGATGCGATGGCGATGCTTCATCAATTCGATTCTTAACTCAGTGTAGTGCAGATGGTAGAAAGTCATAGGCGATGCTTCAATGATTCGAGATCTGCATTAAAAATTAAAGGGAGGGTAGCCCGATGGGATACAGAAGCCCGAATGATCAGTGAGGCCCCAGTACTAGTGAAGATGACTTGGTACTGGGGTTTTGCGTTGCTTCTTTTTTGTATTTTAAAAGGCACCCTCCGAGTGGAGAGTGCCTTTTTAAAAAGAAAAACTGCCGTGCAAGCAGATGTTTCCATCTGCTCGCGCGACAGTTTTTTCTTTTCGCCTATAGCGATATCTGCAAAGCCGAGCGGCTTATGCGTTCTGTTTTCTGCCTTATGCAGCAGCCTTGGTCTCGGCTGGAGTCTCAGCGGTGCCAGCATGGGCAGCAGCGTTCTGACCTGCGATACGGCCGAATACGGTGAAGTCTGCAACTGCGTTTCCGCCGAGACGGTTTGCACCGTGTACGCCTCCGGTAACCTCACCGGCAGCATAGAGACCTGGGATCACAGCATCCTGCTCATTCAGAACCTCGGTGGAGGTGTTGATCTTTACACCACCCATGGTGTGGTGAACACCAGCGGTAACCTTGATTGCGTAGTATGGAGCAGTATCAAGCGGGTTTGCGAAGGAGGTACGGTTGAAGTCCGGATCCTTCTTGTCAGCGACATAGCCATTCCACTTCGTCATGGTCTCCTCGAAAGCAGCAGCGTCTACGCCCATCGCCTCTGCGAGTGCCTTGTAATCCTCACCGGTAACGGTGTAGCCCTTCTTGATGTAGCCCTGGATAACGGCAGAAGCGTCTACCATCTTCTGGTCTACAACGAGCCATGAGTAGGAGTCGGTCTGTGCGATCTCTGCAGCAGATACGACATCACGTGTACCAACCTCATCGATGAAACGCTGACCCTCGGCGTTTACGAGGATCGCACCGTCACCACGGAGACCCTCGGTGATGAGTGCAGCGGTGTCATACTGAACGGTCGGGTGAATCTGGATCTGATCCATATCGACGGTAGCAGCACCGACCTCGGTTGCCATCTCGATACCCTGACCCTGGATTCCAGGTGCGTTGGTGGTCATAAAGCCCTTGAGCTCCGGCTTGTACTGCTCAACCATCGCAAGGTTTGCACCGAAACCACCAGATGTAAGAACAACAGAAGCAGCATTTACAGTTACGCTGTTGCCGGTCTTACCGGTTGCGTGGATACCAACTGCCTGATCGCCATCCATGAGGATCTTGTCAGCCGTTGTGTCGAGAAGAAGAGTGATGTTCTCACGATCTTCGATGTTCTTCTCGAGGATCGGGATGAGGTAAGCACCGACAGCGAGGGTCTTGCCGTTCTCATCTACCGGACGGTGGATACGCTTTACGGAAGCACCACCGAAAGAACCAACGTTGTGCATCTCTGCGCCGATGGTGTCGAGCCAGTCGATCGCATCTGCAGACTCACTGCAGAGGGTCTTTACGAGATCGAAGTTGTTCAGGCCCTTGCCACCGATCATGGTGTCCAGCTCGAAGAGCTCTACAGAATCGAAGTAACCGGTCGGGTTTGCCTGATAATCTGCGTACTGCTTCTCGACGGTCTCTGCAAGTGCGGTGATGTCCGCGTTATCTGCGTACTTCTCCTTCGCAGTTGCAAGCTTCGCCTCTACACCGGCATCCTCACCGAACTCGTTCTCATCCTGCCACTTGGTCTTTGCAGCATTGAGACCACCGGTTGCACGTACGGAGTTACCGCCGACCATCGCCTGGGACTCTACGAGCACAACGGTCTTACCAGCGTCTGCTGCCTCGATCGCTGCCGTCATACCGGCACCGCCGGCACCGACGATAACGACATCTGCGTCGAGTGTCTGATCCTCTGCCTTCGCAGCAGTGGCGATCTCGTTCTCGAAATCAGCCGGATCGAAGCCCGCGCTCTTGATCGCTGCCTTTACAGCCTCGATGATGGCGTTGGATGTATTGGTCGCACCGGAAACGGCGTCTACCTTTACGCTGTTGTTCTCGATCATCTTGCCCGGGATCTCCGCGATGGCCTTATCACCGATACCCTCGGTCTCCTGCTGCTCGGTAACCTCGATCTTGTAGAGCTTATCCTTCGTCATGGTAACCTCTACCGTTACGTCACCGTTGTTTCCCTTCGCTGTACCGGTCGCGGTCACAGCGTCTGCAGGAATCTCGCCTGCTGCCTCTGTCGCAGCAGCGGTGGTCGTTGCCTCTGTCGCAGCTGCCGTCGTCTCGGTCTTGCTGGAACCACACGCTGTCACCAGAAGGCTGGCAGCTGCTGCGAATCCAAGCACCAGATTCATTTTTTTCATGTCTTTTTCCTCTCTCTGTTTCTGCCAATGCTTCCACTTGACACCGGAGCCTATACGTAGTGGAGCGGCATAGATGCGCGCATCCGGCTCCTTTTGATATTTTTTTATCATTGGCGTGGACTACTATAGCATAGAGTGAATTTTTCGTAAATCTATTTACTTACGAAATTAGCTTTAGTAAGTAAAAAAAGTTGTGCTTTTTAAATAAGCGCCTGTGTCAGCAGCAGGCGGGCGGCGCAGGATGTAGACATTGGCCCCCAGAAAAAGGGCTTGCGCATCACGGAGGGATTCGCTAGAATGTAGACGTAATCAAAAATAGTTCTTCAGGGCGAGGTGTGATTCCTCACTGGCGGTAAAGTCCGCGACCCTGCTCACCCGGGCAGGCTGAATCGGTGAAACTCCGGTACCAACAGTATAGTCTGGATGGAAGAAGAGTGTAGTGATGACGATATCTCTGTCCCTGAGTGTATGCTCAGGGACTTTTTTATGCTGGCAGCGGGCTGATCCCGGCGGGCACAGCGATTTTACGTCGCCTCCTTACTCACTTGAAGAATCACGCGTGGCTTTCTGCATGGGACTTTGGCCTGCCTGACGCAGTCCCGGCGTGCCGGAAGAAACACAGTACACGAAATGTGGAGGAGAAACATCATGAAAGACGTAAAAAACACCCGTTACATCGCCGCGGTCGGTATCCTGTCCGCGATTGCCTTCGTGCTTCAGCTCATCGAGATCCCGGTCCCGATGTTCATGCCGACCTTTATCAAGTTTGACTTCTCGGATCTGCCGGCCCTGATCGGTGCCTTCGCGTATGGTCCGGTCGCTGGTATCCTGATCGAGCTCATCAAGAACCTCCTGCACTCGATGGCTTCCCAGAGCTTCGGTGTCGGTGAGATCTCCAACTTCATCCTCGGTGCCGTGATGACCGCGGTGGCCGGTGGCATCTACCAGCATAAGAAGACGAAGCAGGGTGCCATCCTCGGTTCCCTCGCCGGTGCTGTCGTGATGGGCCTCGTATCTGTTCCGTCCAACTACTTCGTTGTGTATCCGGTTTACTACAACTTCATGCCGGAGGAGGTCATCCTCGCAGCCTACCAGGCACTCATCCCATCGATGAAGAGCATCCTTCAGTGCCTCCTCTGCTTCAACCTTCCGTTTACGATCGTGAAAGGACTTCTTGACGTAGTGATCACATTTGTTGTATATCCTTATATCAGTCCGATTCTTCACGGAAGGAAATAATAGGTATATATGAAAGCACTGTTTTTTGATGTGGATGGCACACTGATCGATGAAGTAAAGCACGAGATCCCGGCGAGCACACTGGAAGCGCTCCGTCGCACACGTGAAAAAGGCAATAAAGTATTTATCAATTCAGGACGTACCGTCGGAATGCTGAAGCGTATCATGGAGATGGTCGAGGTCGACGGTTTCCTCTGTGGCTGTGGCACGGAGCTGATCTATGAAGGAGCGTCCATTTATTATAAGAAGCTTTCGGTGGAGATGAAGCAGCGCATCAAGGACGCATCCGACCGCTATGGTGTCCTCGTACACCTCGAGGGGCAGCATGGCTGGCACTGTCAGCCGTCAGAGAAGCTGCTCCGGGACCATCCGAGATATCAGGCGCTCTATGAGAACCTCGCGGGCTTCATTGGAATGGAAGGCGGCATCGATCCGACGCCGTACGACGGCGCGTACGAGATCTCGAAGTTCTGCATCGAGACGGATGACGGTGCCGAATCCGGACACCCTTCGGATATGGAGGGCTTCCGGGAGGCGTTCGGAGATGAGTTTATCATCATCGACCGTGGACATGGCTTCTATGAGAATGTACCGATCGGGCACGGAAAGGGCGCGGCGGTCGATCGTATCCTCGATTATCTCCATCTGACGCGGGCGGATGCGTATGGCTTCGGCGACAGCTCGAACGACGAGGAGATGTTCCGGGCAGTCGGCCACCCGGTCGCGATGGGACAGCATGATCAGGTGCTCGAGACCTATCATCCGTTCATCACGAAGCGGGTCGAGGAGGATGGGATCTTCTATGCGATGGAGCAGCTCGGGCTGCTGTAACAGTTTAGGCGGGGCCCGGAGGGGCGGCAACGGAGGCACAGTACTCCGAGACCGGTGAAATCTAAACCGGGTCCCCTGCCTGAACTGTTATCCACTGTGGTCGAACTAAAACTGAAGTATCCCCATGAAACAGGTGCATGCCTGTTCTTTTTTTGGTATAATTTATAATTGTGCGATATTTTATGATATCTGTAAACGATGACATCATGCATTCGGACCATCGTGGTTAGGAGAAGAGACATGGCATTATTTGATTTTTTTGGAAGTAAGCGGAAGGCCGAGGCCGAGCAGAAGATAGAGGAGCAGAAGCAGGAGCAGCATGACGAGGCGGTGGCGCGTCAGCGGGAGGAGCATCCGGAGATGCACTGGCCGGTGATCACGCCGATCAACATGTTCGTGAAGAAGCCGGGCGAGACGCCGGCGGCGAGTTCAGCTGGATCAGGTGCGAACACAGCCGCGGGCAGTGAAAATGCGGCGGCAACGGCGAGCACCGTAAATGCAGGAAATGCTGAGCATACTGCCGAGGCTGCCAACACCGAAAATGCCGGAACGACCGCAGCTTCCGCAGCGACCACTGCGCAGCCGCAGCCGACGATTCTTTCGGATCCGCTGACGCCGGAGCGGAAGGACGAGGTGGGCGCGCTCGTGTATGAGCCGACACTGAAGCCGGATATGCTGAAGGAGCTGAATCTCCAGGAGACGCTTTTCCTCGAGGCGGCCCTTCTCATCGCCCACAAGCAGCATCCGCTTGACAACTACGATCAGAATCGTCAGGTGATCCGTAATCACTTCCTCGACATGGTCCGCGCGCAGGAGAAGATCTATGTGCTCTATGACGCACGCACCGGCTATCCGCTGCTCGACGGCAGCTTCGTCCTCATGTACCTCGACAAAGAGCATGCAGAGATCGCCGCGAAGCTCTATGCAGAGCAGCTCCGCTCCGTGAAAATCATCGAGGTGCCGGGTATGACCGCAGAGCCGGCGCAGCACGACGGTAAGATCCAGATGAAGATTTTCGATTATCTTTTCTTCCTCGGAGCCGAGAACATCGTCATCGACAACGGCTGGTACAAGGGCTTCCTGCGCCGTTCGGAGATCTCCGCGCCGTTCTACATCAACGAGGATCCGGAGAAGATTCCGCCATACAACCCGGCGATTTCCTTCGCCCTCACCGATTACGTCGGCGAGCTCCGCTGGCCGGTACAGTACGGGAAGCGGAAGGAGCTGCTGCAGGCGAAGTTCAACTCCGTCATGAAGCTCGTGCCGAAGGGCACCTACCTCCTGCCCTTCCGTAACCTCGACGAGGATGCGGCCAATGCAGGCGACCCGAACGCAGATGGCGCTGCGGCAGAGCAGCCGGCGACCCCGACCCATGATGGTATGGCGAAGACGACCGATGCCGCTACGGAGTCCGCAGAAGCTGCGAAGAAGAACCATCGCGTGCAGCTTCCGATGGTGACACTGAATGGAAAGAATTTCATGCCGGTCTACACCGACATTTTCGAGTTTTCGAAGAAGTTTGCCAACAGCGGCTTCCGTCCGACACGTGCAGACTTCCAGACGATTTCCCGCTTCATGGGAAATTATGACGGCTTCATCATCAACCCGCAGGGACAGGCGATGGTGATCGAGCACCAGAAGAACCCGAACCCGGGACAGACACCGGCACAGGGCACGGGCGCAAAGGCCTAAGATAAGTGAACAATCGGAGCCGGGCGAGGGGCAGCATGCCCCGGAAGCGAAGCCGGCTCCGATCTTTGATTCTAAAAGATATGTGATCGCAGACACGGGTCGATCTGACGATGTGCTGCAGAAGAGGAGGGCAGGATGCTGAAACTCTATCTCGTACGCCATGGCGAAACGCTGTGGAATCAGGAAAACAGGGTACTGGGCCGGACCGACATCCCGCTGAACGAACGCGGCATCGCGCAGGCACAGGCACTCGGTACGAAGCTTGCCGACGTGCACTTCGATCATGTCTACTGCTCACCGCTCAGCCGGGCGAAGGAGACGGCGGCACAGATCGTCGCCGCACAGAAGGGCACGGGTACACCGGCACCGGTGGAGGCTGCCGAGCTCATCGAGATGAACTTCGGTACCTGTGAGGGACTGCTGCGGGATTCTGAGGCGTACCGGGTCGAAAAGCATCGCTACTTCGCTCGCTATCCGGAGGGGGAATCCTTCCTCGACATCGCTGCCCGCATCTACCCGTATCTCGAGAAGCTGCGTCGCGAGCACGATGGCGAAACCATCCTCCTCGTGACACATAACGGGATCTGCCGTATGATCACGAGCTATTTCCAGCCGATGTCAAACGAAGGCTTCGAAACCTTCACTCAGGGCAATGCAGAAGAGCAGATCTTCATCATGCCATAGAAAGAAAGGACGCCATTGACTGAATTATCTGAAGAAAATAAAAAGAATACAGCCGCCGGTACAGCAGAAGCACCGAAGTCGCTGCCTGTTTCTGACGTACAGGTAAACGATATGACCGAACAGCCGGCAGGCTCTCCGCCCATGGACGAACAGGAGCAGCAGAATCTACGCCTCGTATCCGAGATTCAGGCGAAGGCCGCGGCAGGTCAGTCCGCCCAGGCAGAGGAGACGGAACTCTTCGAGCGCAACCGCGGACTCGTGATTCACGCCGCACAGAAGTACGAAAAGCTCTTCAACCACACCCTCGGGCTCGATGATCTCGTAAATTCCGGAAGCATTGGCCTGATGACGGCCGCACGCAGCTACGACCCGGCGAAGGGCGCGAAGTTCTCGACCTACGCGACCTACTGGATCCGCGACAGCATCCTGAAGGAGATCTACAACACCGGCTTCAACATCCGGGTCTCGAATCATCAGTTCGAGCGGATCATGAAGGTGCAGGCCATCAAGAAGCGCTACGATCTCGAGCACCTCGAGGGGGATGCCATGATCGACGCCATCGTGCGCGATTCCGGGCTGAGCCGCGAGGAGGTGGAGCGCTGTCTGCAGCTCGATCAGGAGGTACTGCGCCAGACCTCACTGAACACGAAGGTCGGAAACGATGATGGCGAAGCGACGGAGCTCGGCGATATCGCCGTATCGCCGGACAATGTCGAGGACCAGGTGCTCGATGAGCAGCAGATTCAGGAGCTTTATGATTCACTGGATCAGCTCAGCGAGGAGGACCGAAACACCCTCGTGCTCCGCTACGGTCTCTTTAACGGGAAGCGCCACACCCTGCGGGAGATCGCCGAGCTCTACCATGTGAGCCCGGAGGCGATCCGGCAGCGGGAGCAGCACGCGATCAAAACGATCCGAAACGCGATGAGCGGCGAGTAATCCGATATTTCATCAGGAGGGCTTCTATGATTACGATCGATCTCATCACCGGTTTCTTAGGTTCCGGTAAAACGACCTTTATCGAAAAGTACGCGCGCTGGCTCGTCGCGAAGGGCGAGCGTGTCTGCATCCTCGAGAATGACTACGGGGCAATCAATATCGACCGCGTCCTGCTGCAGGACCTCCTCGGGCCAAACTGCGAGCTCGAGATGGTGGTGGGCGGCGATGGGGCCGAAGCGCATCAGCGACGTTTCCGCACGAAGCTTATCAGCATGGCGATGCTCGGCTATACCCGCGTCCTCGTGGAACCGAGCGGGATCTATGATATCGATGAGTTCTTCGACTCGCTCTATGAGGAGCCGCTCGACCGCTGGTACGAGGTGGGCTCGGTGCTCACCATCGTCGACGCCCGGCTCGATCCGGGCCTCTCACCTGCGTCCCGCTATCTGCTCGCCTCGGAGGCCGCAGGTGCTGGAAAAATCATCCTCAGTAAGCTGCCCGTCACATTGTCGACACCGAAACACGACAAAGTGCGGCCAGAGGCGAACCGCACTGCGGGTATCGACACTGGTCGCAGAAATGACCGCCGACAGGGCGCGATGACCGCTGCGGTCGTCGACATTGACCAGCCCCCGACGGATGCGAAGAACGATGCCGTCGCACAGACACTCGCGATCCTGAATCAGGCGATGGAAGAGCTGCAGTGTACGCGCCGCTTCGCGTATCCGGACGATGTGCTCGCGAAGCCATGGGATCAGCTCGAGGATAGCGATTTTCAGATGCTGGAGGCCGCCGGTTACCGGCATGTCAGCTTCCTGAAGAAGGCCGTCGCCGAAGAGGATGCGTACCAGTCGCTCTTCTATATGCATTATGAAACCACGCCGGAGGACCTGCAGGCGCGTGTGCTGAAGCTCCTCGCGGATCCCGCTGCCGGCCACGTCCTCCGCATCAAGGGCTTCTCCAGCGGCCTCGAGCTGAATGTCACGAAGGACGAGCGGCATTTCCGCCCACTTTCTGTGCCGACCGAGGACGTCATCATCGTCATCGGAGAAGGCCTCCGAAAGGACATCGTCGCCGGCTACTTCCCGGGTGCCGTCACCGTCTGATACCGAAAGCTGAAAACTGACTATTTGAGGAAAGTACGAACTATGTTAAAATAGTTAGTACTTTTTTTGATGCAGTGCAACACAGGCATCTTAATATATGTGAGGGAGGAACGTACGATGGCTTGTACGACGATTTTAGTAGGTAAAAACGCGAGCTATGATGGCTCGACGATGATCGCCCGGAACGATGATTCCGGTGCGGGAAAGTTCACAGCGAAGAAGTGGGTTGTGATGGAGCCGTCCCAGCAGCCGCGGGTATACCGCTCGGTGCTGAGCCATGTGGAGATTCCGCTGCCGGAGAATCCGCTCCGCTATACCGCGATGCCGAACGCCGTGAAGGGGGAGGGCATCTGGGCGGCTGCCGGCGTGAACAGTGAGAACGTCGCGATGACCGCCACTGAGACCATCACCTCGAATGCACGTGTACTCGGTGCTGATCCGCTCGTCACCTTCGAGCCGGGCGATGAGCATACACCGGAGAAGGCCGGCGGGATCGGCGAGGAGGATATCGTCCTCCTGGTCCTTCCGTATATCCACTCTGCTCGCGAGGGCGTCGAGCGTCTCGGCAGCCTGCTCGCGCAGTACGGCACCTATGAGATGAACGGCATCGGCTTCCAGGATGTGAATGAGATCTGGTGGCTCGAGACCATCGGCGGACACCACTGGATGGCACGTCGCGTACCGGATGACCAGTATGTCATCATGCCGAACCAGCTCGGCATCGATCACTTCGATTTCGAGGATGCCCTCGGTGCGCAGAAGGAGTTCATGTGCTCCGCGGATCTCCGTGCGTTCGTGGAGAAGAATCATCTGAATCTGAATCAGGGCGACGCCTTCAATCCACGACTCGCCTTCGGCAGCCACGACGATTCTGACCACACCTACAACACCCCACGTGCCTGGGCGCTGTTCCGTTACTTCAACCCGCGCACGTACCGCTGGGATGGCCCGGACGCAGACTTCACCCCGGTGAGCGACGACCTCCCATGGTCCCTCGTGCCGGAGCATAAGATCACGGTGGAAGAGGTGAAGTGGGCGCTTTCAAACCACTATCAGGGCACCCCGTATGATCCGTATCGGAAGCACGGGGACAAGTCACTCTGCGGCACCTACCGGACCATCGGCATCAACCGTACGAGCTTCATGGCCTGTCTCCAGCTCCGCCCATACGTACCGGCCGAGCTTCAGGCGCTCGAGTGGATCTGCTACGGCTCCAACGCATTTAACGCGTTTGTACCATTTTATGCCAATGTTGACAAAACCCCGGCGTATATGAACAGCACCACCGCACAGGTGTCCACCGACAGCTTCTACTGGGCGAGCCGGATGATCGCGGCCCTGTCGGACGCTGCCTACAGCTACACCTCCTCCCACATCGAGCGCTACCAGAATAAGGTAGCCATCGCAGGTCACCGCCTGATCCGGCAGTATGACCAGCGCTTCATGGACACGAAGGACACAACGCTCGAGGAGGCCAATGAGGCCATCGCCGAGATGCTTCGGAGAGAGACGGACGACGTGCTGGACAAGGTACTGTATGAGGCCAGCATGCATATGAAGAACGCGTTCGCGCGCTCGGATGCATAAACGTATACGATACAGACTGCCGGAGAGAGCGATTTCTCCGGCAGTGGTATCTCAGGTGATGTGACGATGTAACGCAGGAAGCATTGGCCTGAAAAACATGGATTTAAGTAATAGGTAAGGAATGAACGAAGATAGAATTTTCAGAGAAGAACAGGCGCATCTGACGGAGCAGTACGGAAAGCTCGCGCGGATGAAGGAGCAGATGGAGGCCGAGCTCGTCGATCTCCAGCGACAGGCACAGGAGGAGAAGAACACGGTCGCGGATGACCTCCAGTACGACTTCGTCGGCATCGAGGAGTCACAGGAGACGCTGATCGAGTTTGAGACCATGAGCCGTGCCGTCGAGGAGCTCAATATCTCGAGCCGGACGGTATCGATGGGGCTGCAGCGCGTGAACCGCCTGCTGCCGCGTCCGTACTTCGCGCGCATCACCGTGCAGTTCCCGGAGGAGACGGAAGAGGAGAGCTTCTATATCGGCTCTTCCTCGGTGTCAAACGAGCATCATGAGCCGGAGATCATCGACTGGCGAAGCCCGATCGCGGAGGTGTACTACAACCAGGCGCTGGGCGAGACCTCCTATATGGTCGATGGACGTAAGATCCCGGTGGACCTGAAGCTTCGCCGGCAGTTCGATCTGGAGCGCGATGTGCTGAAGGCCTACTTCGACACGAAGATCGCGCTGGAGGATCCGCTGCTGATCCACTCGCTCACGAAGAAGCGAAGCGATAAGATGCAGTCCATCACGGAGACGATTCAGAAGGAGCAGAACCTCATCATCCGCTATCCGGACGTGCCGGTGCTGCTCGTGCAGGGCATCGCAGGCTCTGGTAAGACCTCCGTGCTGCTGCAGCGCATCGCGTATCTGTTCTACCGTCGCCGGCATACCCTGCGGCCGAACCAGGTGGCGCTCATCACACTGAATCCGGTCTTCCAGCAGTACATAGACCACGTGCTGCCGGAGATGGGCGAGGCGAATCCGGTGACCATGACCTGGTCCGACTTCCTCGATGATCTCGGGGTGAAGAGCCTCGGCGAGGCGGATATCACGGAAGCGGATGCGCTGCACCAGATCGATGAGGGCCTGGTGGGCTTCTCTATCGAGGCGAAGCATCTCCACAATATCAATCTGAAGCGTGCACGTGTGCTCGATAAGCAGCAGATTCTCGGTGTGCTTCGCCGCCATAAGGGAACCTCATCCACGACCTGGCTGATCCAGACTGCGGTGGAGGAGCTCGAGGAGCTCGCACGCAGCAACGCACAGAAGCAGGAAAAGAAGAAGCACGATCAGGGCCTCGACGATCTCTATGACGAGGAGCCGGATGAGAGCCAGATGGGTGGTGTCTATGAGAAGATCCGAAACCTCGACTGGCTCGATATGGAGGCCATCGGTCAGTCGATTCTCGGAAAGGATGATCTGACACCGGCGGAGTTCAGCTACCTCAAGATGACGCTGACCGGCACCTCGGATCGCAACACTCGTTACGTGATCGTCGATGAGGTGCAGGATTATACGGAGGCGCAGCTCATGTTGCTCGCACGCTACTTCCGTAACGCGCACTTCATGTTCCTCGGCGATGAGTTCCAGTCGATCCACAGTGGTACGGCGAGCTTCGCGGATATCCGCCGGATGTTTACGGAGCAGGGTAAGGAGGTGACGGAGCTCTCGCTGATGACGAGCTATCGTTCCTCCCCGGAGATCACGAAGCTCTTCACGAGCCTGCTGCCGCAGGAAATCCGGATCCAGACGAATTCCGTACAGCGGGAGGGTGTGGAGCCGACGGTGCTGGCCTGCGAAGACCACGAGACTTACGTGGAGGAGCTGCGTCGTGTGATCCGGGAGAACGACCGCACGGAGGGGCTCACGGCGATCGTATGCTGCGACTGGACCGGCATCAATATGATGCGTCGGACACTCGGGGACGACACGCCGCACATCATCTGCTCCTATGAGGCACTGCCGAAGAGTGGTGTGGTGATGATGGAGCTGAAGCTCGCGAAGGGGCTCGAATTCGATACCGTCATCCTGCCGGATGTGTCGGTGCGGGATTATCCGGACCGGGCGCTGTACCGGCACCGGCTGTATACCGCGGAGTCGCGTGCGACGGAGAAGCTGATCATCCTGGCGGATGGGGAGCTGTCGCCGCTGGTTCATGTATAATCACCGGAGGGGAGACATCGAAATCACAGTATAATTCAATGACGGACTCGAAGGGCCGGCAGCTGAAGCACAGTACTACGAGATCGGAAAAATCACAAATCGGGCCCTAAGAACCAGTAGGCTCTCTGCAAACGACTGAGTTTTCTTTATGAAAACTCAGTGTTGCAGAGAGTGCTAAGGAAAAATTACTCCAACTGGTTCTAAGGGCCCGATTTGGATTTATTCACGATCTCTTCGTATGGCTTCAGCTGCCGGTCCTTCGGATCCTGCCTGAACTGTTTTCGATAATTCCCCCTCCGGCATATACACGTCGAATCATATATTGTATTCAGCAAACGTCTGTGCTATTATATTTTTATTAACTGAACTATTATGCGAAAACGGAGCGAGAAATGGAAGAGATTCTGGAAGGACTAAATAAAGCGCAGCTGGAGGCGGTGACGTCGACGGAGGGCTTCGTGCGTGTGATCGCGGGGGCGGGATCCGGGAAGACGCGGGCGCTGACGCATCGTTTCGCGTATCTCGTGACGGAGCTCGGGGTGCTGCCGGGAAACATCCTCTGTGTGACCTTCACGAACAAGGCGGCCAACGAGATGCGGCAGCGGATCCATCAGCTGACGGGCGATAATGATACGGGCTATATCAGCACCTTCCATGGTTTCTGTGTGAACATCCTGCAGGAGGACAGCCATGCGATCGGCTATCCGAAGAGCTTCATGGTGCTCGATAACAGCGACATCGATGAGATGCTGAAGATCATCTATGAGGAGCGGGGGCTCACGCTCCGGGATAAGACCTTCGCGAGCGCACGGGATATGTTTGAGATGCGGAAGTGTCTCACGGAGCCGGGCTACTTCCTCGACATGATCGCGCTCCCGATCGATGAGCTGCATGAGAAGTATCTCCAGGCGACCGAGGTGAATGACATCCTCTTTTACGGTTATCTCTACCAGGAGCGGAAAACCTTTGCGGTCGACTACAACGATCTCATCATCCTGAGTCTCTATATCTTCCAGGAGCATCCGGACATCGCGGAGAAGTGGCAGAAGCGGCTCATGTACATCCAGATCGACGAGTTCCAGGACATCGATCCGCTGCAGTACCGGCTCATGGAGGTGCTGTGCGCCTACCACCATAACCTCTTCATCGTGGGCGATCCGGACCAGACCATCTACACCTGGCGCGGTGCGAACGTGAAGTACCTGCTGGACTTTGATCAGCATCATCCGAGCACGCAGACGATCATGATGATGGAGAATTACCGTTCGACGCCGCAGATCCTCCGGGTGGCCAATGCTCTGATCCGGAAGAACAGGAAGCGGATCGAGAAGGAGCTGCTCCCGATGCTTCCCGATGGCGTACCGGTCGTCTGTCATCTCGCAGAGGACAGCACGAAGGAAGCCGAGTGGATGGTGAAAAACATCGAAACCCTGCATCAGATGGGCGTCGCTTATAACGAAATGACGGTCATGTACCGGGCGCACTATGTCACGCGGACGATCGAGGAGGTGCTTCTTCGATCGAAGATTCCGTACACGATCTACTCCGGTGTGCAGTTTTTCGGGCGCATGGAGATCAAGGACGCACTGTGCTATCTGCGCATGATCGTCTATAAGGATGATCTCAGCTTCCGACGCATCGCGAATGTCCCGAAGCGGAATCTCGGTGTGCGCCGTATGAAGTTCCTCGAGGAGTACACGGAGCACCACGGAGGCACACTGTATGACGCCCTCGTGAAGAACCTGGAGCATGAGATCTTCCGGGGCACGAAGGCGCGGGAATTCGTCGCACTCATCGAGAAATATGCGACGATCTATGCAGAGCGGACGATCTCCGAGGTGCTGACGAGCATCCTGCATGAGTCCGGCTACGAGAAGCTGCTGCGCACGGAGGGCGCGCAGGACCGTCTCGATAATCTCGCGGAGCTCAAGCAGGCGGTGTTCTCCTTCGAGACGAGCGCCGGCGAGGAGACGGATCTCGAAGCGTACCTGAAGAGCGTCGCGATGCTCAGCAATATGGATATCGCGGACAGCCACGACCGCGTGAAGCTCATGACGGTTCATACCGCGAAGGGCCTGGAGTTTCCATACGTCTTTCTCTGCAGCATGAGTGAGGGTATCTTCCCGTCGAAGAAGGTGAACACCCTCGAAGGCATGGAAGAGGAGCGGCGCCTCGCGTTCGTCGCGATCACACGTGCCGAAAAGGGACTCTATCTCTCCGAAGCTGCCGGCCGGAATTTCGATGGTTCGCCGCGCTATCCGTCGCGCTTCATCCTGGACATCGACCGGGACCTCCTGCACTTCACCGAGGCACCGAAGGCAGGGCTTCTGAAGGAGGCGGAGAGCTATATCCAGCTGGTCGACAGCCACTTCCGGCGCAGTGACGATGCCGCGGTCTTTCACATTGGTGACCGCATACGACACCGCGCCTTCGGACTCGGTACGATCCAGGAGGTGGACCTCGACCAGTCGGCCTACACGATCCGCTTCGACGACCTCCCGACGGAGCGCCGGCTGAGTCTCCGCGTGAAGATGGAGAAGGTGGAAGAGTGAGTGCCGTAAATTTGTTATAAGTCAAGGCAGGGGATCCGGAGAGGCGGCAAACGAAGCACAATACTCCGTTTGCCGCCCCTCCGGTCCCCTTCCTAAGCTGTGCTTCGAAATCAAGATATGCTATACTAGAGTAATTCTATCTACAGGAGGAAAATCCATGCTCCAGATCAATACAGCATTTACGAGGGATCCGCAGGCGGATGCCTACATCCGTGACTTCATCAACGATCGGGTGATGTCCCTTCTGATCAACGATATCGAGTGGGCGGCGGGCCAAAGCTATCTCAAGGTGCGGCCGGACGATGAGGAATACCAGGAGAACATCCACTTCTACTTCCCGGATCACTATGATCGAGAGGATGGCGCAACGGCGTTTCTGAATCTGCTGAAGGGTGTGAAGTCGAAGGATCCGTTCATCCCGAACATCTACGAGGAGTATGCGCTCCACGCGGCGATCCACAGCTACATCCATAACTGCGAGGATAAGGGACTGAGCCCGGCGCGTCCGATGCCGCAGGAAGCCCGTCAATATGTTATAAATGTACTGAAAAACGAGTACCTCACCGACGAGGAGAAGGATGAGATGGACCCGGATGTCCGGCTCGCCAGCTTCGAGGATATGTATGACTACGACGATTTTCTGACCTTTAATATGGATTATGCGATGCTCGACCATATGACGGAGGAGGAGATCGACGCTGCACGAGAGCCGAAGGACTGATCTGTCCGGCGTTCGTCGAGCAGCTCGTTTATCCGCGCCCTGGGTGCGAGGATGCGGCGGATCCAGATGGGTCGCTGCGGACATATAACAAAATAACGGTATGTTTTGCAAGCCCGGAAAATCGCTGATTCCGGGCTTGCTCTTATCAGAATGGAGAGAGTACGCATGTTTAATCCAGATTATCAGCTGGGCCTTGACACCGCGCTTCTGAAGCAGCGGGATCTGGTTCGTTTTTTCGATATCGACGGGGTGCTGTCGGTGTATGCCTATGGAGCAGATGGTATCAACGCGGTACGCGACGAGGCGTTCGATGCCTTCATGGAAACCCATGACCTCTATCAGTACGCAGCTGCGCCGGTCTTTATAAAAGAGTACATCGAGCAGTATACGACGCCGACGCTGAACTATGTGGTGAGTCAGTCCGGCACCGAGGCGCAGGACCAGCAGAAGCTCGCGTTTCTCAAGCGCTGCTATCCTGGCCTGTTCCCGGAGGACCATATCCTGTTTACACGGAGCGATGTGAAGGCGGAGGCTGTGCGGGAAGCGCTGGAAAAGAACCATCAGGGACTCGAGACACCGCATCTGTTCATCGATGACAGCGCAGGCGTCCTCGATAAGCTGCAGCTCGCCGGCATCCGCGCGGTGCACGTTTCGAGCCTGCTTTTACTTGCGACACTGCGCGAAAACGCATAAAATAGAAGTAAATCAATGCGTGCCGGGCACGTATCGAGTCTGCTTCTGTTTATGGCGCTTCACAGAAGCAGACAAAGGGGATAGAAAAACAGAATATAAAGGGGCGTTCCAGGATGGATGGTGCTATTACCATCCGGGAAGGAGTATGTATGAAGCAGTTACGTGAAGACATTCGTGTGTTAACCCATGCCGCGATCCGGCTCGTGCTGAAGGACGAGCATCATGAGGATGTCGTGATCTACTGTGACCCGTTTCACCTCGTGGAAACCACAGCCGATGCCGATCTCATCCTCGTAACGCATGCGCACTATGACCACTATTCGGTCGAGGACATCGCGAAGGTACGGAAGAGTGGCAGTGAAGCGATCTACCCGGCCTCGATGCGCGGGGAGACCGGGGATTCCGGTATCGACGATGCGCAGGAGCATTTTCTCGCATGGAACGAGAGCCTGGATTTCCGTGGCATAAAGATCACCGCTATCCCGGCCTATAATCCGGAGAAGCGCTTCCACCCGGCGGCACAGCAGTGGATCGGCTATCTGCTCGATGATGGTACACGTCGCATCTATATCGCCGGCGATACCGACATCACGCCGGAAGCCGAGGCGGTACGCTGCGATGTCGCGCTGCTTCCGATCGGCGGTACCTATACCATGAACGCACATGAAGCGGCGACACTGGCCGTCATCCTGCGCCCGCAGCTGGTCATCCCGACACACTACGGCTCCGTCGCCGGAGAGCCGGAGGACGAGGAGGTCTTCCGTCAGGCCGTCGGAAAATCCGCACCGATGGTGCATGTCGAGATCCGTATGGAGCGCTACGCGTAAAAAAGTTAAGAATCATCTTAAGAATTTCATAATGAGACATTTCGCTTTTCTTCAAGCACTTCGGAACAGATTCCGTTATGATAAAGATGCTTGAGAAAGACATCAGGCACAATCCTTTTTTAAAACTAAATCCTTTATAATTAATCCCGGTTGCTTCCCGGGATTTTTTATGTCCAAATTTTCTACGAAAATTTGGACATAAAAAATATTATCATATATATAAAATAATTTTTATGTTCTTTCTTCCAAACTGTCTTGTAAAGATTTCTCTTTCCTCATAAAATAGCAAGGCTGTCTAAAAATATCAGCATGTTCATCTGCGCTGCAGATGATCTGTAGCAATATAATTCACACGACTCAGGTCGTCTTTATCGTTTCAGGTTATTCAATGGCTAAAATTAATACACAGAACACAAAAGGTAACAAGAATCTCATCATCAAAATCAATGGACGCGATGGCTCCAGTACGGTGATTAAGCAGGAGACGGAACAGCTGCTGGAGGATGCATACAGCGACGAGCTCGAAAACGAAGCAGACATGGAGAACGAGCTGGAGCTTTCCGATGAGCTGACGCAGGTGGCCGTCGACGAGGACGAAGATGTGAGCGATGAGGACCTCGAGGAAGAGGAGCTTTCCGATGAGGACCGCGAAGCACGAACCCTCGATATGGAAGCACTCGCAAACCTCGAGAATGTATCCGCTGATGATCCGGTTCGTATCTATCTGAAGGAAATCGGAAGCTACCCGCTGCTGACACCGGAGGAGGAGCTCGACCTCGCGAATCGCTGCAAGAACGGCGACCTGTATGCGCGTCAGCGCCTCATCGAGTGCAACCTCCGTCTGGTTGTTTCCATCGCGAAGCGCTTCACCGGACGTGGCATGAGCTTCCTGGATCTCATCCAGGAGGGCAACATGGGTCTCATGCGTGGTGTCGAGAAGTTCGAGCCGGAGCGTGGCTTCAAGCTTTCCACCTATGCGACCTGGTGGATCCGTCAGGCGATCGCGCGTGCGCTCGCCGATCAGTCGAGAACCATCCGTGTGCCGGTACATATGGTTGAGCTCATCAATAAGATCAAGAAGACCTCCCGTCAGCTGGCGCTGACCCTCGGTCACGAGCCGACCACGGCCGACATCGCCGAGTACCTGAACATCCCGGAGGAGCGTGTACAGGAGGTCGTCAACTACGATGCCGGTCCTGCTTCCCTCGACAGTAAGGTCGGTGAGGATGAGGATTCTGATCTCGGCTCCTTCATCGCCGACGAGAAGATCATCTCCCCGGAGCAGAACGTGACGAACGTGATGATGAAGGAACAGGTCGAGAAGATCCTCTGTAACCTTTCAGAGCGTGAGCGTGAGGTCCTGGAGATGCGTTACGGTCTCGTCGATGGACGTGAGCGTACCCTCGAGGAGATCGGTACCATGTACCATGTCACACGTGAGCGTATCCGTCAGATCGAGAACAAGGCACTTCGTAAGCTGCAGAATCCGAAGTACAAGCGCGAGCTGGAAGGCTTCCTGGAGAATAACTGATTCACGAACCGGACTTTCTGTTATAATGGCAGAAAGGCCGGTTTTTTCACACCAGGCGATCAAACGCCCGAAACAGATAACAGATTTACGGTATCCAATGCATACACTCGTGCACCCGCCGGATGGCCTGCGGATCTGCGATATGCGATGGAAACAGCGGACCCATCACGGGAACGCATAGCATTCGCTGCGGCGATATGCGTATGCGATGGAAACATTGGCTCATAAAACATGAACCAGCATATAGAGAAAGAAAGGTACGATATGAACGATTTCAGAAAACGCTCCGGTCAGCCGAAAAAGTCAGGCGCAGCAGCGAAGCGCGGACAGGGAAAGAACGGCAGAACCGCTTCCGCAAACGGCTTCAGCAGCCCGCGAAAGAGCAGTGGCGCAGCGAGCACGAAGCCTTATTACCAGACGAAGCTCCAGGGCCGCACAGGTGCGCAGCCGGGCGACTACGTCATCATCTCAGACGGAAAGCAGGAGATCACGACCCGTGTGAACCTCGCGAGCCACCCGTTCTGTAAGAAGAAGGTCGGCGACCGCGTCACCATCAAGGCCGTCGAGTGGACGCTCGTCCGCATCCTCTACCAGGGCAGCGAAGCCTACCATAAGGTCTTCGACGCCGACACGCAGCGCGAACACTTTGGGTACTAATCCATGAGCATCGTCTCCTATTGCTAAAGGAAGGAAATCATGTCTATTTACGAATATATCTGTGATCATCTGACGCCGTCCGGCACGCTGCCGGCGGATTTCAAGCTGCCGGGCCGCACACCGGCGGAGGCGAGCAGCTCCCACAGCGCACTCTCCGACATGCAGCTCGTCGATGGTGCGCTGGACGGCATCGCGCTGTTCCACGGCCCGTCCGAGGAGGCCGACTGTACGCCGCTCGCGGATCTCATAAGCTCGACCTCCATGGGCGACACCGAGAGCATTCAGGCGGCCATCGAGGCGTATTTCGCGCCGTCCACGGGCCACCGTATGCTTCCGCTCGAAGCCCCGCTTCTTCAGTGGACAAGCGACCATACGGACGCGGTCAATGCAGACGGGCTGTTTGCATTGGCCGCAAATCTCCTCGTGACGACGGAAAGCTGTGAGTGTGTGAAGCTCGCCCTCGTGCTGTTCTCGATGCTCGACACCGACGACAACGACGCGGTGAAGGACGCGGTCCGCACACTGGCGCTCTCCGACGAATTCACGCTCTTCGCGATTCATGTCGCGGAGACCTGGCAGGACGCCGAAGAGGAGATCCTCCGCTTCGGACAGCAGGTGCACGGCTGGGGCCGCATCCACGCCGTCGAGCATCTGGAGGCGAAGAGCGGCCGCGTGAAGGACTGGCTCTTCCATGAGGGCGTGCACAACACGATCGGTGCCGCCTACTCCGCGCGCACCGTGGCCGATAAGATCCACCTCGCAACCGTCCTCACGAACCCGGCCTTTAACGACGACGATTTCGTGCTCGCCAGCGCCATCCTGGACGGTCTCCTCGATGAATCGAGCATGCAGGGCATCACCGCCATGCCGGACCGCACACAGCTCCTCGATGGCTATCTTCACCAGGCGAGACGCTGCCGCATGAGCGAGCAGACGCTGAACACCGTGCTGAGCGTGCGCGATTACCTCGATCAGAACATCTTCCAGGGCAGCGGTAAGCTCCACGAGCGTGCCGAGGAGATCCTACATACCGACGACATCCGCAGCTTCGTCCAGGAGCTCCTCGCAAAGGGACAGGGATTCCGTACCGCCTGCCGCATGGGCATCCAGTGCACCGATGAGATGCTGCACGCGATGGACACGGAGTTCAATGCTTACGCCGATCTCGTCGATGTCCTCCCGAAGGACAGTGATACACTCCGAAAGCTGCTCGACATCTACCGCCGCCACCTGCCACTCGCGATGATGGCCTCCGGTCCGCGTGACCAGCTGGGCATCGGCGAAGCCTACCGCCCGTACCATCAGCTGAGCTACCTCGTACAGAACCTCGCTGACAGCACAGGAGAGGGCGAGGACCTCGTCATCAGCGCTCTCCGCTGCCCGGTCAATGCCAACCGACAGATGGCTCTGAACGTCCTCGAAAGCTGGTGTAAGGACGGCTATGAGCCGGGAGACGCGATGCGCGCCGCACTGCAGGAGCTCCTCGCCTCCGAGCCATGCGACGACATCCGGGCACAGCTCGAAGCACTGAAGTACTGATGAAAACGCTGATGCATATCGGAGAATACAGAGACGACATCGTAGCACAACTCGAAGCATTGAAGTACTGATGAACGTTCTGATGCATATCGGAGAATGCAGAGACAGAACCAGCCAGATCTGAAAAGATAACAAATTTACGGTCATAAAAGATAACAAAAAGACGGTATGGATTGTATTCATACCGTCTTTTTGTTATCTTTTCATCGCTTATAACATAATTACGGTAGAAAAGTGCCTACAACTGGACCGTGCGTATCGACCGTAAATCTGTTATCTTTCGACCGTCATCGCGTTATAAGCGAAGCAGGTACCGTAATTTTGTTATACGGTAAAAACGCCAAAAGAATCGCGTGAAAATCGTGAAACTGCTGATTTTTTACCGGAAAATGTCTGAAAAGAAACAGACCACGGCGGACCTGCAGTAGAAATTTCGCTTTTCAGTCCGGCTTTCAGCGCGAAAAAGGGATAACACAGCCCCCGGATCCGGCTGGAAAAACCCCCTCGCAGGCGCTTCGGCGCATACCGTAAATCTGTTAGAAGCTGCCGTCTTTCTGTTACAGCTCACCGTAAATTCGTTATGCCTTACCATCAAAATGTTATCTTTGTGGATAAAAAACGACGCAATTCTGTGCTTTCACCCCTTGTATATATATAAATATATTAAATATTAAATAAGCAAAATAAAAAATTAAACGAAAATCAAATAGCAAGGCGCGCGCGTGGGTGGGAATCGCAGGTTCAGAAACGCCACCCGCAGGAGATATAACATAATTACGGTCATTATGGACGACAAATCGAGGTCTGAATTATAACAAAATTACGGTCATTGATTTTTACCCCGCAGCGTTTTACTATATTGACATATCATTGCACCGACCTAAAGGGTAAGAATCGTGTAGTTATGCTATTGTGTGCTGAATTTCACACGCAGGCATATAACGCCGGTACTTATCATGGGGCTCGTGCGCGGAGACGGAGACGTATGGCAGCTTTTAAAACACAGAAAGAGAAGATGGACGATCAGCGTAGCTATCTGGTCGTAAAGGATAACGCACTGATCCAGAAGGCGAAGTATAATCTCACCGCCAACGAACAGAAGCTTGTGAACTACGTGATCACGATGATCAAGCCGGGCGAAGAAGAGTTTAAAAAATATGAGATTCGTGCCCTGGATTTCGCACGTCTCTGTGGCATCGATCCGAAGAACGTATACCGTGATTTCCGAAACATGATCGATTCCATCGATGAGAAGGCCTTCTGGGTAAACCTCGATAACCGTGTTATCAAGCTCCGCTGGTTTAACGAACCGGAGTATAACGAACGCAAGGGCACGATCAGCCTGATCCTCGACAGCCGTATCAAGACCTACCTTCTCGGAATCCAGAACAACTTCACGGAATATGAGCTGTATAACATCCTCGCGATGACCAGTAAGTACTCCCCGCGCCTGTATGAGCTTGCGAAGTCTTATGCCTATAAGGGCTGGGTTGACATCTCGGTCGATGCCCTCCGGGAGAATCTGATGGCGGATGTCTATACTGCTTTCGGAAACTTCAAGCAACGTGTGCTCGCCCCGGCGATTAAGGAGATCAATGAATACACCGACATCACCGTCTCTTACGACTGCATCACCGATAAGGGTGAGCTCGTCAAGGGCCGCCTGCAGGGCAAACGTATAACATATATACGTTTATACATCGAAAACAAGGATACACTCGATCGCTTCGCGACCTATAACAAGACGGTCGGAAAGATCGAAAAGCGGAATCAGCAGTTCCGCGGCCAGCTGAGTCTGAACTTCGACAGCACCGGCACACTGGTAGATATAGCGTGATTCCACTCGGAACCACGCTTTTTTAACAAATTCTGTGAAAAAGCTGGACAAGAAAAAAATTAACGCTATAATAGAATAGCTTGATTCTAAAAATAGCATCACTATGTGCTTTGATATGTGCATGGGTGCTTCTAGGATCTGCTGTTGTCAATTCGTTCATAGATTTATATAAAGAGGTAGGGTAATGGCAGTAGATATCAAACCGGTTCTCGAAGTCGAGCAGCTCTCAGATGATAAGAAGTTTGGCCGTTTCGTATGTTCACCACTTGCGAAGGGTGAGGGTACCGTCATCGGTAACTCTTTAAGACGTATTCTTCTTTCATCCATGCCGGGTGCTGCAGTCAGCGAGGTGAAAATCGACGGCGTTTATCATGAGTTCTCATCCATCCCTGGTGTGAAGGAGGATGTCGGCGATATCATCCTTAATTTAAAAAAGCTTGCGATCAGAAACACCGCAACCAGCGATGATCCAGTCATGGCATACATCGATTATGCCGGTGAGGGGATCGTACGTGGTTCGGATATCAAGGTAAGCTCCGAGGTCGAGATCATCAACCCGGATCAGGTGATCGCTACCCTTTCCGGTAAGGAAACCAGACTCTACATGGAGATCAAGATCGTAAAGGGCCGTGGCTATGACGGTGCCAATACACGTGATCGCAGTGATCTGCCGATCGGTGTGATCGCTGTAGACTCTATTTTCTGCCCGGTGACGAAGGTCAACTTGACCATCGATCCGCTGGAAGGCGGTCAGGAGGATAAGCTGACCCTCGATGTAGCGACCAACGGTGCGATGTCACCGGAGGATGCCGTATCCCTTTCCGCACGTATCTTCGAGTCTCACCTTCAGCTGTTTGCAAACATGGATACTGCACAGTCGACCAGCATCGATACCGAGGGTGGCAGTGAGACGGAGACCGATGCAGGTGATATCGATAACATGAGCATCGACGAGCTCGAGCTCAGCGTTCGTTCGTACAACTGCTTAAAGAGAGCCGGCATCAACACCGTCGGTGATCTCCGTGCGAAGACTATGGAGGACCTCAGCAAGGTTCGTAACATGGGCCGCAAGTCGATCGATGAGATCCTCGCAAAGATGGATTCTCTGGGACTTTCTCTTGCGACGAGAGAGGCAGAGTAATCGTCTGATGTTGACCTGAAAAGTGAGACCGATATAGAGTAATAGCATACTGTATGGTTGCTTCCTCCGGGAAGCAGCCATTTTTGTTATAGAAAAACGAAAGGAGGAAAGCATGATGGAAGAGCAGGTAACTGCGCAGAAAGCGGAGCTCAGCAGCTGTCTCAGCAGTGCGCTGAATGCGGGCGAGCTTCTCTTGACCCACGGCGCAGAGGTCAGCCGCGTGGAGGATACCGTCCAGCGCATCGGACGGGCATGTGGATTTGAGCGCGTGGATGTGTTTACGATCACCTCGTATATCGCCGCTACAGCGTTTCTTCCGGATGGGACGACGATGACCGAAAGTCGTCGTATAAAAGCCCGTGTCACGGGTCTCGGAAAGGTCGAGGAGGTCAATGCACTGTCCCGCCACTTCTGCCATGGTGAGATATCCCTGGAGGAGTTCCGCGACGAACTCAGGCGTGTCCGGGAAGAAAAGACCAGCCCGTGGTGGCTCGATCTTCTGATGTATATGGTCATTTCGTTCTCGCTTTCGATTTTTCTCGGCGGAACTTTTCCAGATGGCATCGCATCCGCTCTTTCCGGTATGGTACTGTATGGGATGATCTGTATGAGTGCACATCTTCAGATGAACAGCCTGATCCAGACCTCCATCTGCAGTGCGGTCACGGCGATCGCGGTGCTGCTTCTCGTTCGTCTCGGGATCGGTGTGCACCCGGATAAAATCATGATCGGAAACATCATGCTGGTGATTCCAGGGATGCAGCTGACGAACTCTCTTCGTGACATGATCAATGGAGACACCGTCAGTGGTGTGCTGAATCTGAGTGAAGCGATTCTGAAGGCCGTATCGGTGGCCCTCGGATTTGCCATCGTGCTTCTGGCAGGAGGTTAGGGATGCAGGCAGATATCATACAGACGCTGATGGGGGCGATCAGCTCGCTCGCCTTCGCCATTTTATTTGGTGTACGAAATCGAAAAGCGCTGATCTCTATCGTGATCGGCAGCGCGATCGGCTGGGCAGCTTATATCGTCTGTCAGTACGCCGGTTACGGAAAAACCTTCGGCATGCTGGCCTCTGGGCTGACGATCGCGGCGTGGAGTGAGATCCTTGCGCGGATCATCAAGACTCCAGTGGTTGTGATGCTGGGACCGATGTTGATTCCGGAATTCCCGGGCGGCGGTCTTTACTATGCGATGTACAGTCTGATCGAGGGGGATACGGCACAGTTCGGTGCGACACTGAAGCTCGTGCTGGCCGAGGCGGGCGCGATCGCCCTCGGCATCATCATCGCTGCCTACGTGGCAGGCTTTCTGACAAATCTTCGGAAGGCCTATAAAGTGAGCAGAAACCGCTGAGCTGTCTTCATAATCTGCGGTGGAGTTTGGATGCATTTTCGCTTATAATAAAGGAGACTATCACGCTGTGTCAGCAGTAGTATCCACAGTATTTTGAAAACCCGAAAGGAGTAGAGGATATATGAAAATTGCAGTTTTAGGTGCAGGCGCCATGGGCGGTCTGTACAGTGCGTACCTGAGCCGGCACAACGAGGTGACGGTTATCGACGTCAACGCACAGGTCGTAGAGAAGATCAATGCAGATGGCCTCGAGGTGCAGGAGCCGGATGGTACGTCTCAGGTGTATCATCCACATGCGGTGCTGTCCACCGAGGGGATGGCGCCGGTCGATCTGATCGTCGTGTTCGTGAAGGCGATGTTCAGCGAGAGCGCGCTGAATAACAACCGTAGCATCATCGGTCCGGAGACCTATCTTATGACCCTGCAGAACGGAAGCGGCCACGAGGATATGCTCGGGAAGTTCGTACCGCAGGAGCACATCATCATCGGTACGACACAGCATAACGCAAGCGTCGCCGGCTTCGGTGTGACGAAGCATGGTGGCAGCGGTATGACCCACATGGGCTGTGTGACCGGTGATGTCAAGCGGCTTCAGAAGTTCGCAGATGCGTTCACGGCGTGCGGTCTCGATGCGGATGTATCCGACGGCGTGCAGAAGATGATCTGGAACAAGATGTTTACTAATGTCTCTGCCAGTGCGCTGACGGGTGCCCTGCAGGTTCCGCTGGGCTTCATTTCCGCAGATGAGCATGCATGGAAGCTCTGCTGTCAGCTGATCCGCGAGGCGGTGGATGTCGCAGCGGCGCTCGGCATGGACTTCGATTATGATGAGAAGGTCGCGGAGGTCAAGGCGGTATGCGATAAGAGCCCGAATGGTCTCACCAGCATCTATGCCGATCTTCGGGATGGCCGCCGCAGCGAGGTGGATACCATCAGCGGTAGCATCGTCCGCGCGGGTGTCAAGGCCGGCGTACCGACCCCGAGCCACCGCTTCCTGGTGGGCCTCATCCATGCGATGGAGAACCGTCCGAGAGCATAAGCGGGCGGGTGCCGGATGGAGGCATTGTCCTCGTGAAGATGTACGGAGGGCGGCACTTTCATGGCAGCATTGCCCTCGTGAAGGGATCGAGGGCGGCACGGAAGTGCAGGTGTACACCGGCAGATAAAATCATATGAATCATCATGCACCTCGGGTGCATCGTGAGATAAATCAAGTTTCTGTTCAGCGCGGGATCTGCGTTTCGATGAAGGGCGGCCAGCGCAGAACGACAAATTTATGTAAGGAGAATATTTTATGTCCGAAGAGTTCGTAACCTATGACTGGGAGGCTGGAAAGCCGAAGACCGTCGCTGCAGATCAGCTTCCACCAAAGGAGTACATGAAGGGTGGTCTTCATATCGTCGACCTGAGCAAGTGCATCGATCCGAGCACCGAGAGCCGTCGTTGCAACTTATGGCGTTTCAACACCGGTGGTGTCGTACCTGATTTCCATACGAATGTAGATATCGGAAGCCACCTCGGTACGCACTGTGAGTGTCCGTACCATCATGACAGCAGCTGGCCGAGCGTTGCAGAGCTTCCACTCGATCAGTTCATGGGTCGTGGTATCTACTGCACACTGGATCTTCCGGAGGATCACCAGATCACCGCTGAGGATCTCGAGAAGGCACTCGGTGGCTGGGTCCAGGAGGGCGACACCGTCATCCTCGACAGCCCGCACAAGATCCCGCCATTCACGAAGCTGACCGGCGGCCCGACCGACCATCGTCTTCAGGTAGGTGCAGACATGGCGCAGTGGCTCGCAGATCACAAGGTACAGTGCGTGGGCTTCGGTGATGGTGTAGCGATCGAGGGCGATGTTCGCAACGTAAAGCCGTTCCATGATATTCTGATGGCGCAGAACGTTACCTTCCTCGAGGTTCTGTGCAACCTGGAGCTTCTGAAGACGGATACGTTCTTCATCAGCTATGCTCCGATGAACATCATCGGCCTCGACTCCTGCCCGACACGTGTGTACGCGATCGAGGGTATGCCGGGCTTCACTCGTTGATCGCGGGTGCGATGAGGCATCACAATCTAAGATAATCGAAAAGGCTTCCCCTTCCGGGAGGCCTTTTTGTGAAATGGGTTTATTCAGAATGGGGGACCCGGAGGAGCGTCAACGGAGGCACAGTACTCCGAGACCGGTGAACTATAAGCCGGGGACCCGCTACACGAACGGTTATGTAATATTAACAAAAGGAGAACATCATGATATCCGAATTATTCATGAAAACGAAAATCTGCGTTTTCTGCCGGCGGCGTTACAGCGTGCCGTGCAGTTCCTGAAGGAGAACGACCTCGCGGCGCACGAGCCGGGAAAGTTCGAGCTTGACGGTGATAAGATGATCCTCCAGGTCATCGACCAGGACACCGCTCCACGCGAGCAGCTGCGTCCGGAGTGCCATCGCAAGTATGTCGATGTACAGTTCCTCGCAGCCGGCGGTCCGGAGCGCATCGGCTGGTATCCGGACCTCGGCGATAGTGAGACCGACGAGAATCTGCTCGATACCCCGCGTGACATCTGCTTCTATAAGAACAACGCGCATGCCCGTGAAGGCATCATCGAGATGCAGCCGGGCAGCTACGCGATGTTCTTCCCATGGGATGTGCACGTACCAGCCATCCAGGTCGACGCACCGGCGCATATCCGGAAGATCGTCATCAAGGTGGCTTTCGACACCTGCCTCTGAGCGGAGGGGGGGTCGCGGGCATCCGGTCATCACCTTAAGAATTTCGTAAGGGGGTCTGACCCCATTAAATTTTTCTAAACAGAATCTAAACCGCAGTTTATGGGGTCAGACCCCAATGTCGTCAACTTAACATTTAGACTCACGCGAAAGCGTAGGTCTTTTTTTACAAATAA
>NZ_JBKEIS010000002.1:0-257368 GCF_046365365.1 Oribacterium sp. P9
ACCCTTTGGGGAGCTCTGTTAGAGTTACCCTTTTATAGCCACTGATAAAAAAGATAATTTTCTTCTAATCTATGCTTGACTTTTCATAGCTGGTCTCCTACATTAACGCGATAGTTCATAAACATTATAAACCGTGCTGAATAATGGTTTCCAATCTTTAAATCCGAGTGTAGTGCAGACTCTCTTTAAAATATCTTCCTGATCATACGTATCGCACACATATAGAATCATATGATCCTTGTTTGTATTAATTCTACTTGCAAGTGATTCTATGTTGTCTGGCGATTCCACGAATACAATGCCCATATGCTCTAGCTCCAGAGCATTCTGCACCATCATATACCAGTCCGTCGTAATATAGAGACATGTATCACCTTCATACTCCTGTATGATATTTACATGATCCTTATATTCTGGATAGAGATACTGTACATTCTTTCCATCAACTCCGTATACAACAGTCACACTTGCAAATATCAGCATGATAGCAAATACTATTTTTTCCGGAATCCAATAATGTAGTATCTCATAAATCATGAATGTTGCAATTAGTGCAATCACAGGATATATTCCAAACAAATATCGAGCTGATAAATATGGTGCAATTTTTGAAACAAGCACAAAATAGCAAACTGTCATGAAAAGCATACAAAGAATAGATATCCATCTCTTCTTTTCTTCATTCACAGTATCTGCCGTTTTAGAATCCAATTGTTCTGACTTATCATGCTTCTTTTTTCTCCCCGAAGCGGTGAAGGTCACACCACCTCCGATCAAGAGAATCAGCAGCAAAATATTTATAGAATTTGCAAATAATCCTTGGCCTATAATCTTCCAAAATGTCTTTGCATGACTGAAGAGATCCGAAACGCTAAAGAGGTTCTGAACTGCTTCACTACCCCTCTGATCAGAGAATAGCTTATAGAAGGCTATAGGGAAGGTCAGCTCTACCAAAAGTAGACTCGCAATCATAGACACACAATATTTCAGTAAATCTGCTATGCGCTTATTAAAAAGAAGATAGAAAAAATAAAACGCAGATGTAAAAAACGCTACAAGGAAAAAGTAGTAATGTGTCATAAAGCCTAAATAGGCTACAACGATTAATAACAAATAGTCCTTCCCGGGCATCTTGTTATCCATAATCCACTTTGCATGAAGATCCATGAGTGCCATAACCCATACAGTCAACAGCACGTACATACGGATATATACAACATTACTAATCGCACCTGCGCTGAATCCATAAACGATTACAGGGATCAAAGCTACCCATTCGTTTCTGAAAAGGCGCTTCGCTAATGTAAATAGTATGAGCATCGATATCGCAAAGTATACAATATTTGGCACAATGCCATACCACTTACTAAATGTGTTCGGGAAGAACGACGAAACTGTATGAAGCCCCATATAAAACAGTGGAGGATGGAAGTCATTGGCCTGATTATAAAACACTGAGCCATACGCAAAACGTTGGTTTGGGAGTACAGTCAAATAGTCACGAAAATAGCTCCCAGTTTCCCATCCTCTAGTAAATCCGCCATTTGAAAACACGTGTGGATGATAGTAACTGTTGGCCAAACCATAAGACCATAATTCATCTACAAAATATCCCTGCTTCGCATTCCCATAATAAAACATGCAAAGCAATTGAAGCACTAAAATCAAAATGAATACCCATATTGCAACTTTACTATGCTTACCTTTCACTTCAAACACTCCACATTAATAATTTATCTTCTCTTGCGTCGTAACAGTTCATGCACTTCTGTTACAACATTAGTATAGCACTACAGATTCCATAGGCGAATGAGGGTAGCCTCAAACTCCCCTAGTTAGCCAATGGGTGGCTGAACTGTTACATTTTAGGTGCTGATTTCTTCTCGAAACACTGATTCCAATTTTGCTGGACTGGCACCTCCAGCGCAACGGAATAATCAGTATTCCAAGTAATAATCTAGAAAATTCTTCATACTATTATATATCTAGATACCCCTTCCAAAACTCTACCGAAGTCATCTTATCTTTATTTTCACGATACTTTTCTACTACTGCTGCGCTTGTATTTTTATACTTCAATAAAACACTCTTATACCGTTTACTTAATTTCCGATATTTATCTTTACTTAGCACTCGCATACATCCAGTCTTCAAATCAGGGTTCACAGCCAAAAGATTTTTATGCCAGAAATTATGTTCAGGGGAATAGGACCAGTCATATGCCACAATTCCAGGTTCCTCTTTTAATACGCTTTCAAAGCAAAATCGATGTCCATTATATGTGATACGATATAACCATTTACGCAAAAAGTTTCTTGGCGGATCCTGATATACCTCATTTAGCTCTATATCTAAATCAGGAAATTCTCGAAGATCGACCATTTTCTCATTCTTCTTGCTTTTCTCCTTCATGATCTGCTCCCCCAGATCCTGCATTATATACTCCGGGCCTTTTAAGAAATCCTCTATTGCATCCAAAATCAGTTCGGCTCCATTATAATCCAAAGAAAGCATACGGGCTCGAAAAAGTTTCGTCATACGATTCATGAAATTCACCTTTGGGCAAACTCCACTTACAGCCTGCAAAATGAGGCTATTTCTATGAACCTGATATAACTCCATAGAAGCATTAAACTTATACGTGAATCCCATATGCCAGATGCAAATACCATTCATAGTAATAAATTTGGCATGATTTCGGAGGCTAAATTCCACATCATCTCCACGAATAAATAACGGAAGCGGAAGACCATTTTTCTTAATCATCTGCATTGGAATGCAACAGAACCACCAGCCTGCATACATATACTGGCGATCCAAATACTCCTTATCGCATTCCAATATATCTCTCAAAAATATATGATCCAGTCTGTTTTTCTGTGGTCCATAGGAACCATTTGAATGCACAAATCCAACGTCCTCATGTTGAATACTCATATCTTCATAACAGAGCATGGCTCCACTGACAAAATATTCGTCAAATTCCGGCTTTAACATTCTCAATAGATAAAACATACGGCGAATGCTTTCAGGCAAAATAATAACATCATCATCCATAAGAAGTACATGCGTTATACTCTCTGGCTGCTCCATTGACTCAATCATGCCACGCGCAAAGCCTCCAGAACCGCCTACATTCTTATTTGGATGAATCTTAATCTTACCGGAATTCCATTGTTCAGGAATTAACGTTCTTCCATTATCAATCACATGAATCCATAAATGATCTTTAATTTCATCATCACTATCCAGTAAATCCTTTTGTAATAGTTTTAAATTTGACTGAATAAACTTTTCTTTCTTAAAGGTTGTTGTTGCAATAGAAAGGTTCACTGTTCTCTGATTTTCGTCAGAAAACGCCCCCTCAAACCACCCCTCAAACAGTTCACAATCTGAGTCAGTTTCAATTTCAAATGCTAATAATGCACTTTCCGATTCAGGATAATACATTACAATTTCGTTAGGCTCATCATAAGTAAATATCTTTTCAGCTAAAACTGTCTTGACTGGATTATGCACATTCAAAGTATACCCGACAAGGCGTACGCAGCATTTTCCCCGCAGGTTCAAATGAAGTTTCACCTCTTGAATATCTGTATATTTCTTCCATTTATGCAATGAGAAAGAGTTTAAATATGACATAAAATCCACTACATGATATTTCGGTATGCACAATACCCCCTGTTCTTTATCATACCGCATTCTTTCACCACGATAAAATAAACTCCACTGGGTTTCAAATTTGTCCCCCTCTGGAAACAGCAGATTTTGTAATTTTAAATATATTCGTTTATCATTCATATTATCCTATATCCTTCCATATCAAATTATTCCTGACATACATTCATACTCTAGAAGACAGTTTTCTCATAAACCATCCTCAAATGTCATTTGCATTGCCAAAGAGAACATGCATCATTCTCTCTCAAACCTTAAATACTCTTCTGCAATTATTTCTACCGCACCTATATCCTTTATAACTCCTCTATCCAACCACAGGGCCTTCTCACATACATTTCTCACAGAATCCATATTATGAGATACATACAATAATGTTGTTCCTGCATTTCGCATATCTGTCATGCGCTTCTCACATTTTTGTTGAAACGCATAATCACCGACTGCAAGTACCTCATCGCAGATAAGGATGTCCGGCCGTACCACTGTGGCAATCGCAAAGCCGAGACGCGCCGCCATACCGGACGAATAGTTTTTAATCGGCATATCCAGAAAGTCTCGTAGCTCTGCGAAGTCGACGATTTCATCAAAATGCTCTTCCATGAACTTATGGTTATAACCTAAGACTGCGCCGTTTAAAAAGATATTCTCTCTGGCAGTCAGTTCCCCGTCAAATCCTGCACCTAATTCGATGAGTGGTGCAATTGAACCATTCACCGTCACAGTTCCTTTGTACGGTTTCAGAATACCGGAAATCAGCTTCAGCATCGTAGACTTGCCAGAGCCATTGGTGCCAACCAGACCCCAGGCCTCTCCTTTTTTCACTTCGAAGCTTACATCCTTTAATGCAAGAAATTCCTGAAACATGAGTTTCCCCTGAACAAGCTTCACAAAATACTCTTTCAGGTTGTCTATGCGTTCTGTAGCCATGTTAAAGCGAACCGTCGCATGATCCACCTTTACTGCAATATCTGTATCCACGTAAATCTCCTTTAGTCGATGTTAAATATAAAGAATGAATTTGTCCTGTGATTTAAAGAAAACCCAGGTGCCTAGAACAAGCATGGTCAGTGCTACTACAAACCCATACAGAACCAGCCGAGGATCCGGGCAGGCTCCATCCAGAACGATCATGCGGAACTGCTGAATATAACTATAGAGCGGGTTTAGGTGCTTTATTCCTCTCTGAAGCCATACCGGCAGTTGCTGAATCGGATAGAAGATCGGCGTCAAATACATCCATGCGGTGATAACCGCAGACCAGATGTACTGAATATCTCTGAAGAAAACCGTTGTGGCAGAGAGGAACATACCCATGCCCAGACAGAAGATATACACTTGTAACAGAATTACCGGAACAAAAAGAATCCACGGCGTGATTATCACATGACAGAATATGAAGACGATCAGCATAGCGCCAAGTGAGAAGAGCATATTCACGCATGAACTTGTAACTGTTGATAGGGTGAATACATATTTTGGTACATAGACCTTTTTAAGAAGTGATGCGTTTCCCAGAATAGCCCACATCGATTTATTCGTTGCCTCTGAGAAAAAGTTAAAAATCGTCTGGCCGATGATCAGATATACCGGATAGTTCGCAATATCAAAACGGAACATATGTGAAAACACCAGTACCATGATGCACATGATAAGCAGTGGATTCAATATGCTCCAGATATACCCTAAGAATGATCTTCTATATTTTAATTTGATGTCCTTCGATACAAGTTCATGGAATAAATCTTTGTACCCAAAGAAGGTACGTATTCTCTCTTTCATTTTCTCCATTAATCTATGCTTCTCCTTGTTGTTAAATATATAGATTATATCATATACGCTCTAATTTTACTTTATCTTCCTGTATTTCATGAAGCTCCTGAGTGCATAATGCATCCAGTTTTTGAATGCCGAAGACACGCTAAGCCCAATATGACGATACGCCCGGAATGTCATGGCAGCAGCTTTCAATTTGTTTCCAGATCTAGAGGACTTCATGACGCGATAAATCAGTAATGGTTCATCCAGACCATAGGCTTCTATCTTTTCTTTTTTCAGAATCGTAAGCCAGGTCACGAAGTCTTCATGTACTTGATCCGAGCATGGCATCGGATATTTCAGCATCAGCTTTCGCCTGATCATGACCGATGAACACGATACCACATTCTGTTTTAACAAATCTTCGAAGTCTACATGTTCCGGGACATGAAGTACAGAAGATAAAGGCAATCCATTTTCATCAATGAATGATGATCCGGCAAACAGAAAGTCATGCTTTCTCTCCGGCGCATCTTTATCTAACTGCTTCTTCAATTTCAGTTGCTTTTCGAGTTTATCCGGTGCCCACAGATCATCGCTGTCCAGAAATGCGATCCAGTCGCCAGAAGCCATCCTAACTCCAGTATTACGCGCATGGGATACGCCTTTATTCCCCGGCAAATTCATCAGATGAATCCTGGAATCTTTCGCTGCATATGATTCTACGATTTCAGCTGTACGATCCGAACTGCAATCATTCATCACCAGCACTTCAAAGTCTGCATACGTTTGTGCACAGACGGAGTCCAGGGTTTTCGCTATATACTTTTCAGAGTTGTAGCTGGGAATAATTACCGAAACCATCTCACCTTACCTAAATCAGACATACAAAAATTTATACCAGAAAGCAAAACTCCTACGTTATCACATTTCCAAACGATTGCGTTATCAATTACTGGATTTCAACGCATCTTCAAATCCATCATCGACGCCCTCTGCCGCATCCGAAGTAAAAATTACCTGTATGGTTTTCATCAGAATTTCAATATCCAGAGAAATACGGTAATTCTGAATATACATCAGATCCAGCTTCAGCTTATCATACGCAGTCGTATTATACTTTCCATACACCTGCGCATATCCTGTAAGACCAGCCTTGACCTTCAGCCGGTATGCAAATTCCGGAATCGCCTCTTCGTACTTCGCAGCAATCGCCGGGCGCTCCGGGCGAGGTCCCACCAGCGACATATCGCCCTTCAGAATATTGAAAAACTGAGGAATCTCATCCAGACGTGTTGCACGAATGAAATGACCGACCTTTGTAATTCGATCATCATCCTTCTGTGAAAGGCGTTCCTTTCCATCCTGCTCCGCGTTTTCCTTCATACTGCGGAACTTGTAAATATAGAAGCTTTTTCGGCCATATGTAAGCCGCTCCTGCTTATAAAATACACTTCCATGATCCTCCAGCTTGATAGCGATGGCAACAAGCAGCATGATCGGCGACGATATAGTCAGGAGAATCAGTGAAATGATGATATCCATCAGTCGTTTCATCACTTTACTCTCTATCGTCAGGCCTTCATTTCTCGCCATCAGCATCGGAGTATCAAACATATGCTGGCTTTCACTGGACCGTATGATAATATCCGATATTTTAGGTGATACATACGTGCGGATATTCCGAGCATAGCAGTACTTCAGAATATCATTTCGGCTTTTTGCACAGATATCACAGATGACCACACCTTCATACTGCGGAATCATCTCAATCACGCGCTCTATTCCTTCATCGATTGAAACAAGTCCACTGACTGTAAATCGATCGGTACGATTCGCAATTTTCCGAATCAGGCTGGCTGCCGGCCGATCACCATACACCATCAGTACCCTACGTGGCGGATAAGCTCTCAGATAAATCTTGTTGCAGGCCCATGCCCATGGAATAGAGAAGATCATCTGCACAAGTGTCATAAGCATAAGCGGCAGCGCATTTTCCAGATGCTTCGTCAGCAGGATAATCATGACATATGCACCCATATTTGTAATGATTGCTCCCACCGTCTGGGCAAATATGATATTAAACACACGTATATATCCGTTTTTCCAGCCGTTATAAATTCGTACCACCAGATACATCGCGATCACATAGACCGCCATGATCAGATAATGGCCTTTACGCCAGAACATTCGCTCCATCCGCAGATTATAGTACTTCGACCAGGTCAGCCAGAAGGCCACTCCATAGATGGTTAAAAGCATAATGCAGAACAACCCCCTCAGGAGTCTTCTATATTGACTTCGATTATCCAAATTCATTTCTCGTTTCTATATGATTTTTCAAGCATCAAGCTTGAGATATTTTCTCCAGAATGCTGCATTCTGCATGGTCTGGATCTTACAGCGATATTCTCGCTGTGCCTTTCTGTATTGTGTAGCAATCAGTAAATATGTCCTTCCAATCGTACATAGTACGCCCATAAGTTCACGCCAGCTCTTATGAACCACAATGCCTGTCTGCGAATCCGGATCAAACAGAATAACATTCTTTTTCCGAAAAAGAGCATATGGGTGAATCCCCATCGGATACGCATACACTTTATCACGCTGTGACGGCAGGAGCCATCCATTTACTGTAATCTGATATTTCCATTTATTCTTTACGATATATTTCTGATATACATCCGAAATATTCTCAGGCTTTTGATAATTCTTAATTTCGTTTTTCAGGCCATCATCTGCCGTCAAATCATCTATCGGCAGCATTTTGTAGCCAGCATCCATCAATTCGCGATTCTTTTCCTGCGGATTTAGATTCTTCAAATATTCTGGACCTCTGCAGAAATCTCTGACCGCCATGTAGGTCATATTCACATCCTTATAACGGAAGCGAAGTGTATTCGCCATGAACCGTTTGAAAATATACCTCTTCATGAAGCGAAGATTACCATCCTGAAAATAAACTGCATTTGTCAGCATGATATTTCGTATATCATAGTAGGATAAGCTTGATGCACGCTTATTCTCGAACACGGAATGCCATACATTGATGCCATTCAGCGTCATGACACCATTCCGGTTTCGCAGTCCATACTCCACGTCATCCATATGAAGGAAGAATGGAATCGGCATGTTATCTTCACTCACGACAGATAGCGGATAGCAGGCATACCACCATGCTGCATAATCCCCCTGACGTAGTTCTTCATTTTTCATGACATGGGCAAATGTCCGTAGATCCATCCCCTGATTCGTCACAATCGGATCACCACCAGCCCAGTTTGCTGCCACCTCATGTAAGGTATAGCGACGATCAAGGCGCAGCATTGCCCCCGCTACACTCGACTGTTTATACCGATCACGCGCAAAAGAAAGAATCCCATAGGTACGTACCAGTGCATCTGGATTCAGCACGATATCATCATCCATAAAAATCATATGCGTAAGATGCAGTTCTTCTTTCTTCTTTTGGATTTCAAGAATTCCTCGTGTAAAGCCACCGGTTCCACCCGCGTTCATATTCGGATAAACATGGATATGCTCATCCTCCAGCTTCGCTGCATCCAGTGACTGCCCGTTATCGCTGATAAAAACATGAATCTTATCATGCAAAGGAGATTCAGGATTCGTCAGAATCGCGTCTTTCAGCACGCCGATATTATGATATACGAACTCTTCTCTTTTATATGTACAAATATCAAGCGCAAGTGACACTTCCTGTTCAGGCGCATCTTTCGTATAAAAATATCCAGACTTTATCGGCATTACAGAACTGTCATCGATATTACGGACCGCAAAGTAAATAAATCTGCTAGTCTTTCCATACTCTATAGGGATGTCAACAGATTCTGCCTGTGGCATTCCGATATCCACTGAAGAAAGGATGCCATACTCATCATGAATTTCTATATGAACAGCTGAAGCACATGATAAATGAAGCCGAATATCCTGCACTGTCGTGTATGTTCTCCACTTTTCAAGTGAAAATGCGTTAAAATATGTATCAAGAAAAAATGTTCTATCGCTCACATGATAGAACATAGACGTATCACTGCATATCTGCTTATCTGGCTGCAGAAGATTCTGCAATATCATTGTTCATTCTCCGTTTTTTCTGCTTCGCTATGTCATTCGCTATAATCCCATCTAGGGTATACTTAAATGACTGCCAAGATGTAACATAATCTTTATATAAGTCTTTTTTTACTAAGGTATAGTATGCTGCATACAAAATGGATAGTGGAAGCCCAAGCATATAGCGATTTGTTATCCCCCGCTTATAGAAGAAGTCTCGATCAAAGCCATTAAACCAGGTTGATTCGGTCTGCGCCACTGTACCTATACTTTTCGGAACATAATACGCTTTCAGCCCCGCTTTTATACAGTCTCTCAGAAACTTGACCTCTTCGCCTCCGCCATTTCCGGTTCCGGCACCCATATCTTCATCAAATCGAATCCTACTCTCTATTATAGATTCTCTGCGGAATGTTATCTGCCATGACGCGATGCGCATCACGGTCCATTTCGTAAGGCGCTGCGTTTCCTGTTTCAAGCGACTCGGCTGATTCAAAATGCGGAAGCATATAATATCTGCATCTGGCAGTTTCCGATACGCATCTAAAATCGTATCTCTATAATCAAAATCCAGTTTCTCATCATCATCACATAATAGACAGACATCTCCTTCTGCATGCTGAATCGCAAGGTTTCGGCTGACAGAAAGACCTTTCGAATCCGTCGTCAACATCCTTCTTCTATGCCCATCGTTAACCTCTAAAGACATCTGTTCGATTCGACGATGAGTATCAGCAGCTCGACTATGGCTACCAGGGCATTGATTAATCATAATCGCATCTGTATATATCCCAGTCACATCGAACATCTGCATAGTTTCCTGATTCAAGCAGGAAATAAGCACCTCTAAATTCATAAAAATCCCTCTTAGTAAATACTAAGAGAGATTCTAACACAAATCATATTATATGAATAGATATACGCTCATCTCGTGGTTACAATAATATCAAAGCACCGCATTATGCCAATTTTCAAAAATGGTTAATTTGTTGCCGAAGTCGATTCTTCTGCGTCAGAGCTTTCCTCATTCGTCATCTGCTCTAGTGCTTCTTTTACAACGTCTCCATCTACACTTGGATCCAGAGGAATCTCTCCTCCAGCAGGAATGGTCTCATCATAGAGTGTTTCGCCGCCACTGGTCACTTTATATGTGTAACTATAGATATCATACACAGAACCAAACTGTGTATCGTCCGCTTTCTTCAGACGAAAATCCTGAATATACGCATTATTTGCAATCTGCTTCGTCACATCAGAGAGAAGTACCAGAACAGCCTCATCACTGATTCCCTGATGAACATCTATTTTAACTTCTATCGTTTTCTGTTCGTTATCACCATCAATCTCTAAATCGTTGATAAACGGAAAAACATCTGTCTTTCGAGAAAAGACATCGATAACATCATTATTCAGCTGAACAAAGTCCATATCATATGGGGCGTCCGCTGCCATCGTCGTCATATTCGGCGCTTCTACCGGTGCCTTATAACTAGGCTTGCATGAAGCCATCGACACAGCAGAAATAATCATCACTCCAAGAATCAGCATTTTTTTCATATATTTCATAGGTCACTCTCCTCTTCTCACATAGAGTCACTGCATTTCCGTATATTTTAACCATCATGCAGCTTCACTATCGCATTAATTTAAATAATATAACGACGCTAATCATACCATCAATATACAAAAATGCAAAGTCGATTCACAATTTCTTCATGAATCAATAATTGTCGTACGTCTAAAAGCGAACCGTCCCAAACTTCGTCTCAACGCATGTAGAATAAGATTCGCTTTAAGTCAATACAAAAAGAACGTTTGGAGATTTCTCGGGTCTCCAAACTTATTGAGGGTCTGCGTTTTTGAGGGTTTGGTTTGAGGGGCTAACTTGAGGGGCTGGTTTGAGGGGCCAGTTTGAGGGTTTAGTTTGAGGGGCTGTACTCATATAAGTAGACATAAGAGATTTGAGTTCTCATAACAAACCTATAAAGAGAATCTTTTCGGAAACGCTCGGTGCCAGCCGAGCGTTTTCTATTTCATGTATAAAACCGCCCTACTTCCGGATTGATCCGGTTGTAAGACGGCTTTATTTGAGGATTGTCCTCAGCGCCTCTCTTCCATTACGATAAGTCTGCCAAATATTATACTGAAGGAGGTACTATGAACAGTATAGCAGACTTACTGGGTCTCGAAGATCCAAACATTTCCATTTCTGACATCCAAATCGAAGGGCAAACAAAAACGCTCACAGTAGAGACGAGGCCATCGTGCACCTTCTGCCCTGAGTGCGGTTATCGTATGCATTCCCGTGGCGTAAAAGTCAGATCTATTTCTCACCCTATTTTCCAGGATGGTTACGCGCTCAAGATCAAGTTGAAGCAGCGCCGCTGGAAATGCACGAATCCTGACTGTAAATACGACATTCAGGAAACCTTCAAATTCGTCGATAAGAATCGACGGCGCACGAATGCTTCTGACCTGCTTATCATCGAAGCCTTTCGTGATCTGAGTCAGACATCTGTCGATATCGCCAAGCGCTTTCACACGACGGACACCTATGTCAATGAAGTCTTCGATCGATACATCAAGCTTGATCGTTTACCTCTGACCGATATCATCTCCGTAGATGAAGTTCATACGGAAATCCTTGATTCCTCTGACTACTCCTTAATCATTCAGGATTTTTATACAGGAGATCCGATCGATGTTTTGATAAGTCGGCGACAAAAGGATACTGAACCTTACTTTGCCGCCATCCCTATTGAAGAACGGCTCAAAGTGAGATATCTCATCTCGGACATGTACAATCCTTACATTCAGTTCGTTGATAAATACTTCCCGAATGCAACACCTGTAGTCGATTCGTTTCATGTCGTGCAGTGGATAATCCATCACATCGAAATGTTTATCAGAAAGCAAATCAAGCAGTTTAAAGAAAGGGATAAAAACGAATTCCTGCGAAAGCATCCAGAAATCAACTATACGCTTGACCGTCCCAGAATTCCTTTATCTGATGAGGTCTATATCCTGCAAAAGTATCGCTGGCTCATTCTTTCGAATCAGAACAACATAACCTATCATGTTGATCTTCGCCGGGACACACACTTTGGTCGCATGATGAATACTTATTCGTATGAAGACTACTTATTTCGGTACGTTCCACGGTTACGCACACTACGCGATTTAAAGGAGATGTACATATCATTCAATATCAGGAATGCAGGTGATCCAGTAAATGCAGCCAAAGAACTCGACGAACTTATCGCGCATTACCGTAACTGTGGTGATTCCATCTTTAAGGATTTCGCTGGAACTTTATACCGATACCGGAATCCGATCATCACATCGTTTGTGATGGTAGAAAAATGCGGTCCTGGTGGTATTTACGATGCACGTTTATCCAATGGTCCAATCGAATCGCTAAACAGAAAAGTAAAAGATTTAAAACGGGCCGGTCGCGGTTATCGGAACTTCGAGCATTTCCGTAACCGTTTTTTATTTTCTACAAGAAACCGACCGGTACTTAACGGCATATCTGATTCACGTCAGGTGCAGTATTTTGATGAGGAGGATTTTGACTGATGAAAACCATTGACATTTCGATAGATGATTTGCGTTCGCTACTTGATGAATTAAGAGAACTGGAGCAACTTTCCATGGAGCTGAGTTCTGAAAATGACTACTTGCATGGCTTTGTAACTTATAAGAAGTTAAATGCCGAATTCAATCATTTCAGAGAGAACGCTCATCAAACAAACATGATTGATGGCGAAGAGATGCCGTTTCCAATCTGGACTTTATAACAGCCCCTCAAACTGGCCCCTCAAACCAGCCCCTCAAACCAAACCCTCAAACTAGACCCTCAAAAACTCCATTAAAATAAGGGGCAGACCCTCAAGTCCGCCCCTCAACAAGATCGACAAACCCTCAAAAAGTTTGATGATCCGATTTCTCTCCAAACGTTCTCTACTGATTTAAGAAAGCGTAATTAGAAAAGGTCCTTGTTCCAAGTATTTTCCTTAGTGGTGCCGTCTTCATTCTTGGTGCTTCTCATATCGTCGTATGTCTCCTTATCTGGAGCACAGTTAACGATCTTACCATCCTTATTAGTTCTCCAGTACTGGTCATTCTCATCCTTTACAGTCTTGGAAGTAACCTTAGTACCAGAAGCATTTACAAGGTAGAGGTCGTGGTTTGCGTTAAGCTCAGCAACGATATCATTGTAGTTTGTGTACATAGCAACTGGGGTCTCACCCTCAACCTTAACAGCTGCATAGTTGTTGTCATCGTCGCTTGATGGCTTAAGGATCATACCATTGATGAGGTACTTCTTGATATCCTTGTTGTACTTAGTGTAAGCCTTACCGTTCTTCTTATCGAAGTAGAACTGATATGTGCCATCATCAAGCTCGATGTTCTGGTAACCGAACTTCATAGCGCCATCCTTAGCCTCATCGTTAGAGAAGAATGCGATGTCGCCGAATGTGGTGTTGATCCACTGATCACGAGAATACTTATCCCAATCAGCTACAGTACCCTCATAGTCCTTAGCGTCAGCAGAAATCTTTACAAAGCCCTTCTTCATGCGGCCGATCTCATCAAAAGCGTACTTCTTACCGTTGATCTTCTTGATCTGATCAACAACAAGCTTACCGCTCTTGTCTGCATAGAACCAACGATACTCATCGTCCTCGTTGTCAGAAAGGTCCATGTCCTCAGCCGGAATAGCATAAACCCACTGATTCTTTCTGGTAGAACCATCGCCATTCAGGTAAGAAACAGATGCCTTAGCTGAATCGAAGCCACTGTTCATATCAGACCATGTAGACTTAGTAGTATCATAGTAAGCCCACTCGTCAATCATGTGACCATCAGCTGCGAATACATAGTAAACGCCGTTGATCTTCTTACGCTTAGTGGCCTTTACTCCATCGCTACCAAAGTAGAACCAGTAGTTCTCAGTATCATCATCATCCTCTACAGCGATCTGAGCCCAGCCAGTCTGTGCATGACCATCATTCCAGCCGCTGAAGTAGTATTCAGCTTCCTTCCAACGATCCTCAGTAGTATCATCCTGAATCTGATAGTTATCCTCGTCAACCCAGCCATAGAGCATGTGGCCTTCCTCGTTGAAAGCATACTTGAGGCCGTTGATGGTCTTAAGCTTGTTCTTGGAAAGCTTAGTGGAATCAGTGGTGTAAGCCTTACCATCGTTTCCGAAGTAGTACCACCAGTACTCAGCATCAAGATCAGTAGCGTCGTCGTCCATAGCTACAGCCTTCCAGGTGTTCTTTACCATAGCGCCGTACTGGTCAACGTAGTAGTACTTGGTCTTGCCATTGTTGCTGGAAGTATCCTCGATCAGCTTATCGGTAGCCATAACTCCGTCGCTGTCAAGATAGAACCAATTTCCGTTTGCGGACTTCCACTCGTCAACAACCTCTGTGCCATCGTTGTTCAGGTATCTCCAAGCGCCTGTTGAGTTATCCCAACCTGCTGCCATAGAAACGGCTGAAAAACCAAGAGCAAGAAGTGCTGCAGTTGAAAGTGTTGCCATTACCTTTGTCTGCTTCTTCATAATAAATGCACTCTCCTTTTTTTCTTTTCGAGCCTGTAGGCTCAGTTACGGTGAGATTATACCTCTAAGCGTGCTACCTTGCAAGTCCTTTTCTTACGAGGTTCCGCGGAGGAAGTACTTGCTTCGTACTCTCTCATCATTTACGAGGTTATCTTACTGCGATTCGATCAGAATGTATATAACAGAGTCATTACTAATTCTTACGAATTTCTTAATGACTATCTTTCGTACTTCTTAATCAAATCTTAATAATTAACCTATGTCTGCGATTATACATGTTTTTCACAGGATTGCAAGCACTTTTTATCACATGTTGGGTGAAGGCACGCCGAGATACATGTGCACATCGCCATCCTTCAGGGAGCGGTTATCCTTAACTCCGAGGGCGTCCATCCATGCTCGGGTCGTCAGGGTAGCCCATGGGCCGCTGCCGATGCCGCCGCCGTTATCGTCATTCCAGAGCCAGGCAGGTGTCGGCCAGAGGCAGGTGCTCGGTGCGATCAGTGCATAGGCGTCCTGATCTACGCCCTGCTGCCCGTGGTGTGCCATCTGTACGATATCGGATTTCAGTTCGGCTGCGGTGCAGGTTTTCATCAGGTCTTTTCCGCCGTCGTAGGCGAGATCGCCGAGGATCAGGATAGACTGGCCGCTCACACAGATCTTATAGACCATACTGCTGTTGTTTACACCGTTATAGGTATATACGCCACGGTTGTTTAATACCCGGATATTTACATCATCGATGCTGATTTCTGTGCCACGGCCGATATTATGCGTCACGGTACCGACCGGAAGCTTCATAAAGGCGCTCAAGAGCTGATCTGCGATGCCCGCTCCCGTCGGGGAAACCTGGCGATACCAGTCCGGCGTTGCCAGTGAGCAGTAGATCTTTTCGATTTTGATTTTTCGGGCGGTATCATTCAGAATCGCGCAGAGTGCGCCGACATGATCCTCGTGCGGATGCGTGATGAGCCATGCATCTACCTTTCCGCCCTGCTGCAGGATAAGTGATGACAGTTTATCTGCATCCGCTTCCCAGCCGCCATCGATGACGATGAGCTTTCCGTGTGGGCTCCTGATGACGATGCTTAGATTCTGCGCACCTGTTGTGCTTCCCAGCATCCACAGTTCACCCACACCACTTGCCCCGGACGAAGCCGTAGTGGATATCGTCGATGTCGACGATGTCTGTGCGTTATACGCTCCTGGTATAAGTGATGTTCGGGATGTCGTCGTATCGATAATCGGTGCGGCCTGTACTGGAATCATACTGTTCATCGTACATATCATGAGCAGCAGGCAGACAGCCATCACTCGAGAGATGCAGCTGCTTTTCCTATTTAAGGTCTTCAGAGAATTCAAGTTAAATTTCATAGCTTCTTTTCCGTTTTCACTATTCCTGTTTTCTATTCCTATTTTCTGTTTTCTATTTTCGTTTTTCCATTTCTGTTTTCCCATCCGCTGATTCCCTTGCGATGCTGATTCCCATATAGAGAAGCATCATCAGAATCGGGGTCGTGATCGGAATGGCGATATTGACGACCGCCTGAACCGCATACGCGAGCACTGCGAATCCGCAGGCGATGGCAAACATATTCTTCGGTTTTTTAAACATCTGTCGAAGGCCGGTCGTCAGTATACCAAGATACGTAAGCGTGCCTAGAATCCCGATGGTGGTAATATACTCTATATACTCGTTATGTGCCGAATCGAAGTAACCATAGCCTGCTGCCTGCATAAGCTTCTTAAAGCGATCCATCGTGATGATGTAGTAGGTATCCGGTCCATATCCGATCAGCTTTTTCAAAAGACCTGCATCGTTCACAAAATAGTCGCAGGCCAGGCGCCAGTTCAGTCCTCGACCGGTTCCCCAGCTGTCGCTGAACATCAGGATATTGTGATACGGTGCCCAGATGTCTGCATGGTTTCCGCTGTTTGCATCGATCAGGATTCCCAGCGTTACGGCCACACCGAGTACAACAAGCAGTGTCCAGATCCGTCTCGCACGCTTCGCAATCTGATTTTCCTGTAGCGCTTTCTTCGGTCGGAAGAAATAAACCATCATGATGGTGAAGGCCCAGAGCAGGACAACCAACACGAGAAATGGTTTGGTTTTTCCCAGGGTCACCAGTACACTTCCACCATCGCAGTCTGCCATCGTCGCACGGCCGACAGTCAGCTGTGCCGTGACCGCAACACTCGTAGCAAAGCTGCTGAGCGCGATAAAGTATCGTGCGATGGCCTTCGTATCCGTCCATGCAACAAACGGAAGGAAAGCAAAAACAGCGGCCGCTGCGAGGAGTCCGTTATCGCTGATGCCCATTACCATCGCGAAGGACGAAATCATAAGCGGAATCCAGCAAAGAAGGGCTTCCTTCGTTTCCTTCGAAAGAACAAACATCGCTGCAGAAGCGCCGAGATGCAGGGCAAGCATATTGGTGTAGGTGTTGATGTTTCCAACGCTCGATACGAAGGTATAAATATACCGTGGATCCGTTCCGTCATGAAAATGGAAGAGGTCCAGAAGAAAGAAATCGGTGAAGCCCCAGATTTCAGGAAGGCATTCCAGGGCGAGATAAGCGTAAAGATGCCATTTCTTAAAGTGATAAAATCTGGTTACCAGCCAATAGGCTATAAAGAACATCAACCAGAGAATCAATCCGTTAAAACGCCCCTCATTTCCCCAGAGTGCTTCATACTGGTAGTCCGCGAAAATCACCGACAGGGTCATGATAAAGATCAGGGCGATGAAGCAGATGTCGGTCTTCGTGAGCTTCCTCTTCAGGACGTTCCACTTCAGATTCTCTCTCAGCTTCGCGGTGAGGGCACCGCCATTACGACGCTTATCGGAAATCAGATAGAGGATGCCCAGCACGAGAAAGAGGATGCCGTAGATGAGGGTCGGGATCCAGTAGAGCTGGAAGCGGAATTTCAGGATATCAAAGTACTTATCGTGGGTTGCGAGTGGGAAGATGCAGAGATAGAAAAGCACGTAGATGGTCATCAGGGTGCTGGTGATGCGGCTGAAGTGCTTGTTAATGCGAGCGCTTTCAGGATCATCCTGCTGGTTCACTGCTGCTCTGGCCGCTTCAGCTTCTTTCACTGCCGCTACATCCTTCACTGCTTTCTCTGTGTTTCCTGCTTTCTTTTGCTTGCTCATGGAGAAGCTCCTTTATTTCTTAATATGACATAATCCGGCTGTTCGCGTAGCGTACAGCCGGATTGTTTTACATGCCAGGGCCTTCGATCAGGTCGTCTGAGCTGTTCGAGCCAGGGCCGCCAGGGATGATCTCGGCGGAACTGCTTGTTTCGGTTTTGTGTGAGCCGGAGCCTGGGCCAGCGGTGCTTGTGTTGTTCATGCTGGAGCTGGAGCCTGGGCCGGCGGTGCTGCTGTTATGATTCGAGCTGGAGCCGCCCGGGCCGTCGTAGCTGTTCTCCGGGGTCTTGCCCGGCTCTTCGATGGTTTCCTTCTGGCTCTCCTTCGTCTCCGAGCTGTTGTCCTTCTTCGACTCCTTCGTCTCGTCCTTCGAGTTTTCCTTCGTTTCCTTCTGGTTTTCCTTGGTTTCCTTCGTCGGACCTTCGATGATCTCGCCCTCGTCGGTCTCAGATTCCTTGGTTTCGCCTTCCTTCGTTTCCTTCGTCTCGTCGGACTTCGTCGTTTCCGTGTCGGCCTTGATCTTATTGCCTTCGGCATCCGTCTCGTAGATGTACTTGCCGTTCTTGTCGACGCCCTTGATCAGGTAGCCGTTCTTGTCGGTCTTCGGGACCTTGACGACATTGCCGTCCGCGTCGGTTTCGGATTCCCTCGTTTCGTCGGCCTTCGTCTTCTCGATTTCGTCCTCGTCGGACTTCGTGAACTTCTTATCCGACTCCTCCGTCTCCTTATGGCTCGCATAGTAGCCGGAGTCGTCCGAGATTTTCTGGGAGTAGCGCTTCACCGCATCCGATACGGTGTAGTTCTCATCCGCGAAGAGGATGCTGTGGAGCCAGACAACATTGGACTCGAGTGTCGCTGGGATGACGCAGGCGCCCTTCTTCCCCATCATCTGATCCTTCAGATCCTTCGGGAAGCCGACGGACTCGCGGATATTGTAGCGGGAGATGCCCTTCGCGAGCTCGATGATGTCGGCGGTGTCGATGTTGAAGGCCACCTGTGGGAGCACGGTGTCGATGATCTTCGTGAGGGTCGCGAGGTCGGTCTTCTTCGCGAGGTCGAGGCACTGCGAGATGACTTCACGCTGACGCTTCGTACGCTCGAAATCGCTGTCCATGTAGCGGAGGCGGGCGTAGGCCACGGCCTGGACGCCGTTCAGGTGCTGCGGGCCGGCCTTCTTGATGTACATGGCGGCCGGGTTCTGTGCGCTGATGCCGGACTTCAGGCAGGTTTCGTGAATGTAGGCATTCATATAGTAGAAAGCTGCCTTCGAGACGTCGATGTCCACGCCGCCGAGGAGGTCGATGACGTCCGCCACGGCCTTCCAGTTGAAGGTGACGTAATTCTCGATGTCGAGGTCGAGGTTTTTATTCAGCATCGCGACGGCCTGCTCCGGTCCGCCCTCGGCGTAGGCGGCGTTACTCTTCGAGTAGCGGTCACCCTTTCCGATGTTCAGGTAGGTGTCACGGTAGACGGAGGTCAGGGTGATATCACCAGTGCCCATGTTGACGTTCGCGATGATCTGTACGTCGGCGTTCGCGCCCTTGCCGACGTCGCCGTTACGGGAGTCGACGCCGAAGACAGCGACGGTCCAGTAGCCGGACATCTTCTGCTTCTGGGAGATGTCGATGTTGTCGTTTCGCACCTTGCTGACGTCAAAGGCGACGTCGGCGGTCATGTGCATGTAGCGGAAGACGAAGCCGAAGCCGAAGATGCAGATGAGGGTCAGGAGCTCGACGATCACCATGGTGATGATGCGGGTGCGGCGGGCCTTCTTCTTTTTGTCGCGCATGCGGCGCTCGTAGTCGGCGTCGAACTGTCCCTCGCCGATGCTGTTCAGCTGGCGGACGCCCGGCTGGGCCTCCTGCGGCTTCACTGGCGTCGTGCGACGCGGACGGGCGTCGGATCTGGATGCCGGTCGTGCACCAGTGGTGCCGATCGTCGGGCGGGTGCCCGGGGTGTCGGACGGGCGGGTGCCGGTAGCTGAGCGAGCGTCCGATACCCCGGCAGCTCCTGCGCCGGTCATGCCAGCCGCTGTGCGGGCATCCGGTGAGTGCGGGGTACGGGCTGTGCCATCTGCAGCTCTGGCTGCTCTTCGCTCCGCTTCCATCTCTGAAAGATATGGGTTGCTGCGACGAGCTGTCGCCGCGTCACCGCTCTGCGGGTTCATGGCCTTATCCATGAGCCGGCCGGCCATCTGCTTATCATTTACGATTCGATCTTCGAGTGCGCGCTGTTCGGCTTCTGCCTCTGCCTGCGTGTGCGGGCGGCGCGTTTCCTTGCCACTGTCAAGTGCCATTCGTTTATCCTCATACTGCGGGTTGCAGCTACTTTTCAAAAAAACTTAGACGATTTTACCATACTTGCCCCGCTTCAGCAATTTTTACTTAATATGCATTTTTGTTTACGAATCCTTTAAAAATCGTGAGGAACAGGATTTTTACGTCGAGGGACATGGTCCAGTTCTCGATGTACCAGATGTCGTACTTCACGCGCTCGTAGATCGAGGTGTCGCCGCGGAGGCCGTTGACCTGGGCCCAGCCGGTCATGCCTGGGCGGACCTGATGCTTGATCATGTAGCGTGGGATTTCCTCCTTAAACATCTCGACGAACTGGGTACGCTCCGGGCGCGGGCCGATGAGGGACATCTGGCCGGCGAGGACGTTGAAGAACTGCGGGAACTCGTCGATGGAGGTTTTCCGAATGAAGCGACCGACGCGGGTGACGCGCGGGTCGCCCGGGACGGTCCAGCCCTTCTTTTCGTCTGCTTCGGTCTGCTGCACCATGGAGCGGAACTTATACATCATAAACGGCTTGTTATGAAGGCCGACGCGCTCCTGCTTGAAGATGATCGGGCCCGGCGAGGTGAGCTTGATGAGGGTCGCGACGACGAGCATGATTGGGCTGAAGAGGATGATGCCGACGAGGGCACCGCAGATGTCGACGGCGCGCTTTGCGGTGGCCTTGACCGGGTCGGTGAGCGGGACGTTCCGGATGTTGATGACCGGGAGGCCGTCCATGTCTTCGGTGACCGGCTTCGAGTGGATGATGTTGTTATAGTCCGGGATGAACTTCGTGTGGACGCCGGACTTCTCGCAGACGTGGACGATCCCGTCGAGCTTCGCATAGGCTGCGAGCGGCAGAGTGATCGCGATTTCGTCGATGGTGTTCTGCGCGAGGATGTGCTCGAGCTCGGAGATGCGGCCGACGACGCGAACGCCCTTGTAGCCTTCGCCGACTTCGGCGATGTCGTCGACGATGCCGTAGATGTGGTAGCCCCAGTCCGGGTTGCGGCGGCAGGCGTCGATGAACTGGTCGGAGGCGTCCGAGAAGCCGACGAGCATGACGTGCTTCTGGTTGAAGCCCTTCCGGCGGAGGCGCGAGAGGATGTAGCGGATGCCGAAGCGTTCGATCGTCGTCAGGGTGATGTCGATGATGGAGAACGCGACGAGCATACGGGTCGAGAAGTTGCCGAAGTATCCGGAGCGTCGGAACGCGAAGAGGATCGAGGTCAGCAGCATGAGGCCGACGGCGCAGGCCTGGCAGATGTGCCAGAGCTCGGCGCGCTTTGAGTGGGTGCGCTTCGGCTCGTACAGGTGGAACGCCCAGTAGAGAAGGAGGTACGCCGGTACGATCGGAATGAGCGCAGCGAAATAGACCTGCGGCGGCAGTACGCCGTGGCCCGCCGGGAAGATCGGTGCGACGATCGTCAGGAGCCATGCGAGAGCGTAGGACGCGCAGATGATGAGGACGTCCAGAAGGACGTGAAGATTATTTAAAAAACGCTGGTTATCTTTAATCATACTGGGAGTATACTCTATTTTTCTGAAAAACCTAGAGCAAGGATGTTAGAAATTTCTTAGGATTTCGAGATGATCGTAACATTTTCGATAAGACGAAGCCCTCGTGATAGATCTGCTTTTGCGATTTTTCTTGTGGCTGGCGCTGCCGCGCGAGAATGGGTCGCGATTTCCGGCGAACTGCCGCGCGCGGCCCGGAAATTTTCAGTAGTGTAACGGGCGAAATAAGTGAAAATCCGCGCCACTATCCAATAGTGGGCGATTTTTCTAATAGTGGATATTTTCAATAGTTTTTATCATTTTCCTCCGGGAGCAAAACTATCTATGATTTCATAAAACGGCACTTATTGGATAGTTTTCAGCTGGCTGACGCTTTTCAAGAGGAAAATCATATCCACTATTTTTGAAATCGTTCAATATTAGATAGCGCCATCCGATTTAGATAATATTCCTTACAGGATAAGTTTGATGATTTATTCGATATCCTCCAAATCCTCCAGGAGCTCCGGAATATCTTTTTTCACGGTATCATATACGATTGATAATACGACATTGCCATATTCATGGACGATTCGGTTGCGAAGGCCTTTCATCGCCCGCCACGGAATCGTCGCATGCTGCTGCTTAAATTCCTCGCTTAATCGATCTGAATTCTCTGAAATCTGTATCAGACGAAACATCACGGAATCAACCAAAAGTTCGTTTTCCTCCAGTTCTCCCTGAGAGATATCTTTCGTATGTGCGATGATAAAGCGAAGGTCCGTGATAACCTTCTGGAGGTAATATTTGTTTGTTTTCTTGTTATCCATACACTTTAATACCATCCTTCAGTATTTCGTTTACGAGTTCAAGATTATCTTTTAGCTGTTCCAGATTCAGCAGGTCCACTTCTTTTTTTAAAGCCTCCCGCAGGTCTTCGACGAGTTCATAGAACTTCATGCCGGAAACCGTGGTCGAAATCAGCAGATCTACATCGCTTGTTTCCGTCGCTTTTCCCTTTGCGTAAGAGCCGAACAGATAGCAATAGTCTACATCATAGGCTGCGAAAATGTCGCGGCATACATCTTTTATTCTCTGGATACTTAAGATGCCATGGCTTTCATCGATGAATCCATACTGGTCCAGCTTCTGTATCATATAGACATATTTCGGCGTATTCTGCTTTTTTTCATCCGTTTCATAGTTCTGGTATGTACGAACCGGGATGCCCAGGTACTTCGCACACTCGACCTGGGTCAGTTTCTTTTGCTTCCTTAATGTTCTTAATTTCATTTCACTGCTCATAAATTCACTTTTCAGAAAAAAGTTAGCTGTTCTTGCTACCATAATTTTCATCGAATATACTGCTGTTTCGTTCATTATATCATCAAGCAAAGAAATACGCAGCAAAAATACGCAGTTATTGCGTTCTTATACTCATGCAAATATGCGATTATTGCGTATTATGTTTTCTGATGACACGCAATTTTTGCGTGTCATTGCATGTGCAAACATGCAAAAATCACGTGTAGTTAAGAATATGTCATATTTTCAGTGCTTTTGTACTAATTTCGTACATATTCTCAACTAAATGCTACGCAGCCATTTCCCGAATCGAATATTTGATGACCTGTAGCCGTTGCCTGGAGCGGGAACGGAGTCAAGGAACAGTACGCTGGACGCATTTATGCGTCCGGGCAGTCCTTGACTGAGTGACACGGATCACCCTGCTGCCGAGAAAGGATCCACAAGATCCTTTCCTGCCTCCCCGACGAGGGGCGGGTCCGGGCAGCGCCCGGCACTGAATGTTCGGCCTCGCTATCATCTGGATGGGCTTCAGAGCTCTTTGTGGTAGATGCTTCCATATAGAAACCCCGGCATGCAAGGCAAGCCGGGGGGGTCATTTGTCTTCAATTATCTGGTTTTACGACTGGGTGCCGGCGTCGGGGCCGTCCCAGACGATGCCTTTCAGGAGGGCGTAGTGCATGGGTTCGCCGACCTGTTCCTGGGTGAGGTCCTTCAGAGCGAAATTGGCCTTGCGGAAGGTGAGGGCCGGGCTGTAGTACGGGTCGCCGTCGCGGAGGATGTCCTTCCAGGTGGTGCCGAAGGTGAGGATTTCTGAGTGGAAGCGGGCGAGCTTCTCCGGGGTGTCTTCCATGCCGCGGGACTTCGATTCGTAGTGGTAGAACTTCGCGTATGGGTTATACACGACGAGCTTTCCGAGGGCGCGAACCTTCATGCAGTAGTCGACGTCGTTGAAGGCGACGGCGAGCTTCTCGGTGAAGCCGCCGACCTCGTCGAAGAGGCTGCGCTTCGTGAGGAGGCAGGCTGCGGTGACGCAGGAGTAGTCCTGGATGCACTTCGCACGGTGCATGTAGCTGAGATCCGAGTCGTGAGTACGTACGAAGGCGGCACCGGCGATACCGCCCATGCCCATGATCACGCCGGCGTGCTGAATGTCTTCGTCCGGGTACAGGAGGCGTGCGCCGCAGATGCCGACGTCTTCGCGCTGTACGTAGCCGATCATCTCATCGATGGAATCCGGGTCGATCTCCTCGATGTCGTTGTTCAGGAAGAGGAGATACTGGCCGTGCGTGAACTGGACGCCGTAGTTGTTGATCGCGGAGTAGTTGAACGGACCGTCCCACTTCACGACCTTCACAACCGGCTGCAGAAGAACCGATGCCGCTGCGCTGTGATAAGCCGATACCTGGGCCGGATGCGATACTGCGGAGCTCGATTCCGCAGTCGACGCAGCGGATGTGGTCGAAGTTTCCGAAGTGTTCAGCGCACCGCAGGTCGCCGGATCTGCGAAATCCGCCGGGAGCTCTTCCGGGAATCGGTTCTTCAGTGCTTCGTAGTACGCCCAGGTTTCTGCCTGATCCGAGTTGTTCTCGACGATGATGAACTCGAGGTTTTTATAGTTTCCGGCGGCGAGTGAGGTGATGGCCTGATCGAGGTCGGCGCTGTGGTCCTTATTCGGGATCACGACGGAGATCAGCGGCTGCTGATTTTCGTAGATCGGGTGGTAGAAGCCGTAGGTGATGCCCTGCTCGACCTTCTTTATCGGGAGGCCGATGCGCTTGCAGTGGTCGTACACGGCACGTGCGCCGGCTTCGAAGGCGTAGAGCTTCGCTTCCGGATGCTGCGCGGTGGACGCCTGGTGCGCGCGCCAGTGATACAGCACCATCGGGATATGGATGATGTTGCTGCTCGTAAAGCGGCCCTGACGGAGCAGCGCCTGATCGAGCGGGTTCAGCGCCGCGGCGAGGGCCGGCTGCGTACTCTCCCTCGGCTCAGCACCAGCCATCGTCGACGTCACGGCATCACTCTGCTGCGCGTCCGTGACTGTGTTCGCGCCAGAAGCATTGGCGAAGGAAACGAGACGGGCGTGCTCCATGGCCTGGGCTTTTTCGGTGGCGCGGAGGATGAGGTCGTAGTCCTGGGCACCGTCGTAGGCGCTACGCTCGTAGATTTTCTGGCCGTCGGCAGCGGTCTCGGCGATGGCGTCAAGGAGGCTGCGGCGGGCGACGAAGAGGTGGCAGATGTAATTCACGGAGCGGAGCAGGTCCGGGTTGAAGTCGGTCTTGAAGTGCGGCTCGAAGTAGTAGATGTCCTCGAAATCGACCTTGTCCTCGTCGGAATAGAGGACCTGGACGTCCGGGTGGGCGTTGATCGCGCGAACGCACTCATAGAGGGCCTGCGGCTCGAGCTCGTCGTCATGGTCAGCGAGGACGATGAAGTCACCGGTCGCCATGCGGATCGCGGCGTTGGTGTTCTCCGCGATGCCGAGGTTCTCCGCGAGGGTCGCATAGCGGAAGCGGCTGTCTGCGGCGGCGTACTCAGCGAGGACCTCCTGTGGTGTACGGCCCTGCGCCGGGTCGTGCTGGATCTTCGCGTACGGGGTCGCGTCTACGAGGCAGACCTCGAACTTCGGGTAGGTCTGCTCATGGATCGAGTCGAGCATGCGGCGGAGGAACTTCTCCGGGGTCGCGTAAACCGGAATCACGATGGAGAAGGTCGGCTGCATCGCGAAATCAGTGGCACTCTCCCGCTGCTTCGCGAGCTCCTCGTCGGTGATGCGGACCTTCTTATACCACTCGTTGTAGTCGTAGTCGTCCTGGATGTTCTGGATCTTGTGGACGGATTTCTTAAAGAGGGCGCGGAGGCCGTGCTTCTGGAAGTACTCCCAGGCCACCTCGACGGTCTCCCAGTGGAACAGGGCGAGGAGCTTCTCGCGTTTCCGGTGGGCGACGGAGTTGAACTCCTCGAGGATGTGGTCGGTGAACTTCATGCGCTTCGTCTGGCCGTCGGCCTGCAGCACGAGGATGCGGGTCTCGCCCTGTGCGTACGGAGTGTGCACGTCGAAGCCGAGGTCTCGCTGGAGCGACCCGTGGGCCTTCACGACATCGCCGAAAAAGGCATTGACCACCTCATCACGGCGTACAGAGGACACGGTCGTGCCCGGGACAGGGTTGCCTGCCTGATCCACGACCGTGAGCTTCACTTCTTCTTCTGGATTTGAGCCGAAGGCCCAGCCCTGGAGCATGAGTTCGCCCTCACGCGCCAGCGCGATATCTACTTTAAATCGTAACATGATATTTCCTTTATATTATTTTGAGGCGTCCGCCATGCCGCCGATCATCGCGTCCTCCGGGAAGTTCAGGCGCTCCTCCTCGACGACGAGCGGGCGGCGCATGACGCGCTGATTGATGCTCAGGATGTACTCGCCGAGCAGGCCGATGAAGAAGATCTGCACGGAGCCGAGGAAGAGCATGCCGATGAGCATCGGGGCCATGCCGGCTGGGAAGCGATCCCACCAGATGAGCTTCATGATGAGGTAAATGATGGCGATCAACATGCTGATGCCGCTGCAGGCGGCACCGAAGAACACCGCCATACGGAGGCCGACCTTCGTGTAGCTCGTGAAGCCGAGCATCGCGGCGTCGTACAGGGTGTAGAGGTTGTTGTGTGTGATGCCGGCGCGGCGCTTCGGCTGGGTGTACGGAATTTCCTTCCGGTGGAAGCCGAGCTCGGCGACGATGCCACGTAGGAACGGGGTCGGGTCGTTCAGCTGCCGCATGACGTCGATGAAGGCGTGGTCGTAGAGGCCGAAGCCGGTGAACTGCGCGATCTGGTCGACGGAGGACATCTTCTTTATGAGCTTGTAGTAGAGGCCGCGGAGGGCGTACATGAGCGGATTTTCCTTCGAGTGGGTCTTCACGCCGATGGCGATCTTATAGCCCTCCTCCCAGGCTGCGACGAACTGCGGGATCATCTCGATCGGGTCCTGGAAGTCGGCCGCCATGAGGATCGTGGCGTCGCCGGTGGACTGCAGCATCGCGTAGTACGGACTGTTGAACTGGCCGAAGTTCTTCGCATTGAAGATGGCCTTCACCTGCGGGTCCTGTGCGCAGAGGCCGCGGATCAGCGTGCGCGTCTCGTCGTGGGAATCGTTGTCGATGTAGAGGAGCTCGTAGCGGTACTGAGGGAGGTCGGAAGCGAACATGCTCCGAAGGGCCTCGTAAAGCGGAACGACGTTCTCCTGCTCGTTATAGCATGGAATGACGATGCTGATGGTTTTCAAAATCTTATCTCCTAACGTGAAGGTGATTTGTGTGGGCGCGAGGGCCGCCGCTGTCGCGACATGCAACACGACCATGACGGATGCATGGCGACGGGCGGACACGCGAGGGCCGGGGCGCGGGGGCACTATACCTGGCTCGAGGCGGTAAACCGCGGGCACGCAGGCCCGAATCTTATCTATATTACACTCTATGGGTGAAGGTGGCAAGATTTGGGACGGGATTTATATGCGGAGGTTTGGGATGGGATTTATATACGGAGGTTTGGGATGGGATTTATATACGGAGGTTCAAACTTCGTATCCGGTCAGCCTGGGTGAAGCTATCTGGAGAAAAGGGAAGCAGAATGATCATACTTGCCCTTTTGTTTTGCTGGATGTGCGTTGGTTTCTCTGCATTTGACGCTGCCGCGCGAGCATACGGACCGATTTTCAGGTGATTATGGCGCGCGGCCCGGAAATTTTCACTGGCGAACCGGGTGAAATAGATGAAAATCGACGATGCTATCTAATAACTGGCGGATTATAAAAGAGTGGATATTATTAACATCATTTATCATTTTGTGCACGGTGCTAAAAATATCCACTATTTCATAATCGGGCACATATTGGATAGTTTTCTGTAAAATCATGCATACGCATATAAGCGTACCATCCAATTTGCCTGGATTTTTCAAATAGTAGATATGTATTTCGGGCTCCAGAGAAGAATTGTTATAAGCAGATATCCAATTAACCTTTATTTATAAAATACTGGATACTCGAGCCCGGATTCCTCTTTTGAAATAAGGCTTTTCATATCCAGTATTTTCAAAATCGCCTAAGAGTGGATATTTTCCAGTCATCTTCGACCATTCCAGCCTAGAAACATAGCCATTATTTTCAAAATCAAGCCATATTGGATAGGAATCATTTTAAAACGCTTATCATGCCTGCAGTTGAAGTTTTCCTGCTCCGCTCGGCCTGAGAAACTTGGCGGTTATCTTCCTAACCAATTAAATGCAAGGCCAACCATCGGGTAGCACTCTTATAATTATAGTAACACCACCCTCTGCACCTTAGATTTTTACAGCGATCTTGATGGCTTTTCGTTCTTTCATGTCGTCGATGGCCTGGGCGATCTGGTCGAGGCCGTCGTAGTGCTCCGTGATGAAGATGGACGGGTGCACGCCGCTCTCCTGCACGATCTGCATCACGTGTTCGAGGTTCTGGCGTCCGCCCCTGCTCAGGGAGAACTTCAGGGTTTTTCCGGCCATGCCACGACCGATGGAAAACTTCGGGATCTGGATGCAGTCGATGTTGTCGTTCAGCGTCACGGTGTGTGCTTTCCTGAGCACGTCGCCTGCTGCCTGTGCTTCTGCTTCGACAGCTGCGGCGGTGCTGGTGAGGTAGGTTTCGGCGCTGTTCATGGCTTCGAGGGTTTTCAGCTCGCCGCCCTGGGTGTCGAGGTCGGCACCGTAGTACATGACGTTCGAGACGACGCCGGTGCCGTACTTCACCATGTCGATGGCCTGCGGAAAGGCGAGGTCATCGCCACCGCAGATGAGGACCTTATCCGCGCCCTTCGTCTGTGTCTTCGTGAGGACGTAGTTCACGACGGGCGAACCGGTGGAATTTGCGAGCGGATGCATGCCCTGTGGAAGCGGACAATGCAGGCGGCGATAGTTCAGCACTTCGATGTGACAGCCTGACTGCGCAGGGGCCTGACTCTGACTTCCGCCCGAAGCGGCTGAAGCACAATCTGGCGACACGGCGTCCGGCACTGTAGCTACGCAGTCTGGCGACACGGCGTCCGCATGCTGCTCTCTTCCATCTTCTGCTGCCATAGAAAGGCTGGTGACGTCACCGCCCGCCGGAACTTCCGGAACGCCGTGTACCGACATCGCTGGGGCGAAGTCACTCATCGACTCGGCGATGCGGACATTCTCCGGGCGGGAGCCGACGGCGTAGATCGTGCGGGCACCGGCGAGCTTCGCGCCGAGGATGGCGGCGAGGCCGATGGCCCCGATGCCCATCACGACGACGGTGTCGCCTGGCTTGACGCCGGCTTCTTCGACCGCGGTGAAGCCGGTCTGGAGGACGTCAACGCACATGAGGGCGTCCTCGAGCGTGAGGCCGTCCGGGATGTGTGCGAGGTTGCGGTCCGCGTACGGAAGGTAGAACAGCTCCTGGAAGGCACCGTCGATGGTGTTTCCGAGCATGTGGGCGCTGAAATTATGGCCCGCATGTGCATAGTTCTCCTCGACGTCCGGCTGACTCCAGTCCGGGGTGATCGCGGATACGGCGACGACATCGCCGACGTGGAAATCCGTCACCTCCGCGCCGACTTCCTCGACCCGGGCGATGACCTCATGACCGAGCGTCAGGTCCGGGCGCTTCGGGCTGCCCTGCCAGATGGTATGGACGTCCGAGGTGCATGGCGAGACGAGCAGCGGCTTCAGCAGCGCGCCATGCGCGGCGAGGAGCGTCGGTCGCGCCTTCTCGATGTAAGCGATATTTCCTTTTCCTTTCAGCACCAGTGCTTTCATCATCTTCGTTCCTTTTCATCTTGATATACATCACCATTCAGACAGAAAACAGGTCCAGGAAATACTTAGGAATGTCAAGCCAGGTGCTGCTCAGACTTCCCGAAGTTCTGGTAGCTGAACGGGAACCTGATGTCACAAACTGCCAGATTCTCATCCATATGACATTATGTATTTCACAATCTCTATTCTGAGCGATGCTTGGACATGAAGTATCAAACTGTTTACCGGTACTCCTCAATCCGGTCCGTGCGGAGCACGAGGATGCGGACATTTTCGTCGAAGCGTTCGCGGATGATGCCAGCGATTTCGTCGGTGTAGCCCGGGGCGACGATGAGGATCTCGTCGACCGGGTGAGCGACGGCGTAATCCGGGGCCACGATCGGGATGTGGGAGGCCGGCGAGAAGCGGCCCTGCTTGAACGGGGCGGAGTCGATGATATACTCTACTCTTCCGCCGAGCTTCGTGGTGGCGGCGAGGGTGAAGCCCTGGTGGCTCGCACCCCAGATGGCCATGGTCCGACGACTCTCCGAGAGGTGGTCGATGTGTGCATTGACCGAGGCAGAGAGACGGTCGTAGCTATCGCGCAGGGCGGACACGTCGATGAGGCGACCGCTGTAGTGGAGCTCGCTGAGCTCGTCCGGGTCGGCCTTCCGTACGATGGCCTCGATCGTGTCACGGTTCACGAGGTCCATGCTGAGGAGCTCGAAGCCGCAGTCCTGCAGAAGCTTCTGGAGCGTGAACTCGGTGTAGTTCGCGATGTGGTCGCGGAGCAGCTCGTAGTAGCCGTTGTAACGGAGGATGTACTCGAAGCTCGGGACGGTGATGAGGCCGAGGGCCTGCGGCTTCAGGTTGCGTCCGATGTTCCGGAGCATGTCGCACGGATCCGGCTGATGCTCGAGGAAGTTAAACTGCACGAAGGCGTCGAACGGACCCTCCGGGTAGCGCACGTCGCCGGTCGCGAAGCCCTCGTAGACGCGGTACTTTTTATCGGCAACAGCATTGGCCTCCTCGACGAGGGACGGCTTATGCTCGAGGCCGACGAGGTGGAGCGGGGCGGCGTTCGGCTGGCCGGACAGGGGATCACGCGCCTGGTCGCGAGCGAGCGCAGCGGCACCTTCCGGATCCTCGGCGAGATTCTGCCACATGCGGAGGAACTCACCGCGGCCACAGCCGACCTCCACGATACGGCGACCGTGGATGTGGTGCTCCTGCATGGCGGTGAGGAGGCGCGCGTACTCCTCGTAGCGGAGGCGGGTCATGGTGCGGGTGCCACCGCCGGCGCGGATGACATCACGGTAATAGTCGACCGGCTCGGTGTCGAACTGGACGAGGCCGCAGGACGGGCACTGGCAGAGGGTGAGGCTCAGCGGATGGTCCTCCGCGAGCTCCGACGCTGCCGGGATGTTCTGCGCACTCGCCGGCATGTCGTCGAGGGTCATCAGCGGCGACAGTGCGTGGCCGCAGGCGATACAAGTCATGTTCATATATAAGTCCTTTCATCGGTCATAAGCATGCACTTTTCGAATTTTTGTCACCTGGAAATCTACATCATCAAATAAATGTTAAAAGTGTATGCAGCATCCGTGGCTCATGATTCTGAGCCTTCTTCTCGCATCGTTTTCAGGAGCATGCCGATGCCGGCTTCGAAGGAGATTTCCTGGTGGAAGCCGAGGCGCTGGAGCTTGAGGATCTCCGGCGACATGTTCGCGGCGCCCTCTGCGTTGTTCGCGCGGGTGCCGAAGCGGAGCTCCGCGCCAGTTGGGGTTACGCCAGCGGCGGTGTCGGTGGTCTGCCCGCCCGCAGTTACGGCTTGGGTTGCGCCAGCGGCGGTCGTCGCGTCCCCGTCCGCCGTCGTATCCGCATTTGCGGCGAAGCGGGCGGCAATGGCGTTCATGGCGATGACGTACTTTTTCAGCATGCGGGAGTCGGAGCCGGCGATGTCATAGATGCCGGTGCGGGTGTCCTCGGAGCTGAGCAGGATGCGGATCGCGCGGGCAAGGTCATGGACCTCGAGGTAGTTCCAGCGCTGCTCGCACGGGCCGAGGGTGACGGCTTCGTGGCGGAGGGCGGCGCGAAGCACGGTGTTCACGAGGCTCGTTTCATGATCACCGCTGCCGTACACGCTGTAGATGCGCATATGGATAAACTGCATCGGCGCGTCGTCGTAGATTTCCGAGAGGAGGCTCTGCTCGGTCGCCCAGCGGCCGAAACTGAGCTTCGCCTTTCCGTAGGGACTCACCGGCAGGGGCACGCGATGATTGCCGCGGCCATACTCTGCCTGGGAGCCGGCGAAGAGGAACTTCCGCGCACCGAGCAGCTTCGCGTAGAGGTAGGCCTTCTTCGCGTTCTGGATGTTCTCGATCTGGATGTTCGTGTCGCTGCGGCCCGCGGAGCCGACACCGTCCCACGCGAAGTGGATCCACGCATCGATGAGGGGCGCGGCATCGTCGGCCAATGCAGGCAACGGCAGGTGGGTGGCGGACGGCGGTGCAGTGACGGCAGGCGCAGAGCTGCGAGCAGGAACCGCCACCGCGGCCTGCATGGCGGCTGCCGTGCCGGAATGGCCGGCAGGCTCGGCGCTGCGGTCAGGGGTCGCCGGCGCCTGATCCAGGCCCAGCACCTCCGCGTAGTGTGTTTCGCCGAGCTCGGCTTCCGGAAGCTCACTCAGGTCGAGAAGGACGGTCCGATACGTAGGATACGCGCTGATGCCATGCGCATCGAGCTCCTGCGCGCGCCGGCTGCCCGGGCGCACCGCGCCGATGACCTCATGGCCCTCCTGAAGCAGAAGCTTCGCAGTATACAGTCCCAGAAAGCTGGTGACACCCGTGATAAGCACTCGCACGATGATTTCTCCTTCTTACTGATCTTCTGGTTTTTCACAAAACCAGGAGAATTCTGATTTCAGCATTACTGCATCCCACAAAACCCTTCGTTTGTCAACCGAGGGTCGTTTTCCTCCCAAAATCTAATGTCAATCCAGCTGAACTCACTCATTTGCCAACCCGCGGGACGAGCATGATCCGGTCCATCTCCTCGTCCGGGAGGTATGGCGCGAGGTCCTCGAGTGGCGGGCTGATGATGCTGCCGTCCGGGAGGCGCTTCGCGGCGGACTTCGGGAGGAACTGCTGGGTCAGGGTCACCATGATCTCGCAGATGGCCGGGCCGTCGGTCGCGAGGGTCTCTGCGACCGCGTCGTGCAGCTCTTCGTTGTGATGCGCGCGGATGAACGGGAAGCCGTACGCGTGCGCGATCTTCTCCATATCCGGGAAGCTCAGGTCCTGGACGCCGCCCATGCCCGAGTCGACGCCAATGCCTACAAGCGGCTCTCCGCGGAAGAGGTTGGTCTGCGTCTGGCGGATGCTGTGGTAGCCGCCGTTGTTGATGATGAAGATCTTGATCGGCAGCTGGTGGCTGATGATCGTCTGGAGCTCCTGCAGGTTCATCTGGATGGAGCCGTCGCCGGTGAGGACGAGGATGTCATGCTTCTCGTACGCCGGATAATGCTCGTCGCGTCCGGTCCAGTACGGGTCACGGAGCTCAGCGGCGAGCCGGTCATCGGCGGATTCATGGAAGGATGGATCCGCAGCCAGTGCCGAATAATCGTGGTCCTGCTGCGCGTCGCCTGCATTGGCATCCGCTGTTTCCCGTGGAAGCGAGGCGTCCGCGCCACCGCATGGGGTCGCCTCAACGGAGGCATGCACGGCCACCGCAGCACCGATCGCCGCCGGGAGTCCATAGCCCATCGAAGCGACGCCGTCCTGCGAGATGAAGCGGGTACCTGGCTTGATGCGGTAGGCCTGTCCGCCCGCCACGCACGGGGAGCCGTTGCCGACAACGGTCACCTGGCCCGGGGCCGCCTGGTCGGAAAGCTCCTTGATGAGCGCGTAGACGTTGGCGAAGGACGCCGGGTCCTCCGGGGACAGCGTCGGATCGCTCGGCGCGAGGTATTCCGGCAGAATCGTCGGGTAGTTGTCGCGGTAGAACGCACAGGTCGCAAGCCAGCTGAGGCGGGTGCCCTCATTTTTAACATCCTGACGGGCGAGCTCCGTGTGGCAAACGCGGAGGGCGTCGTCACGGAGGAGGCCTTCACCGCCCTGGAAGAGCGGGTGCGCCGGGGTGTGGCCGAGGACGTGGAGCTCGCGGAGCAGGCACTGCAGGAGCTGACGGGCGTCGGCGTGCACGGCGAGGTCACAGTGCACGGACGGCTTCCGAAGCTCCTCCGCATCGATGTCGTTCACGATCACGTAGGCGTCGCGGGCCCAGCTCTTGAAATCGTAGCCGACCTGACGGATGTTGAGGCGGGAGCCAATGCTGAGAATCAGGTCTGCATTCTGTACGGCGAGGTTGCCCGGACGGTCACCGCGGCCACCCGGACGGCCGACGTAGAGCGGGTCGTCGCTCGGGATGATGTCCGGACCGTTCCAGCCGACCACGACCGGGATACCGAGGCGATGTGCGACTTCCAGGAAGAGCGACTCGGCGCCCGCGATGCGGATGCCGTTGCCCGTATAGAAAATCGGACGACGGCTCGCGCGGATCTTCTCGAGGATGGTCTGCACCTGCTGCGGATCCACCGGCGGCACAGCTGCCTCACGCTTCGACGTGTCGGCATCCGCCGGGATACGGTGCGCCACTGCATAAGCCTCGGCCGCCACGACGTCCGGGGACGTCATCGCAGCTGCAGAACCGGATACTGCCGGGATGCTGGCAGCGGTGCCAGTGACGGATGCTCGGGCGACTGCATCAGCCTGAGCGGAGGTGACGGTTGCATGGTCGACTGCATTGGCCTGCGCGACGGTGACGGTTGCGTGATCGACTGCATTGGCCTCATACGGAGAGCGCGCGAAGGCGTTCCGACAGCGCGGGTAGGCGTCGGAGCGCGTGGTGGCGTCCGTGGAGGTAGCCCAGCCGTCGCCACCAGCTGCGTAATCCGCCGGGTCGAAGCCGATCAGCTCGTCCGTCTCGATAAACTTTCCCTGGATGTCGACCGGGATGTCGAGCCAGCAAGGGCCCGGGCGGCCGGTCTGGCTGAGATAGATGCACTTTTCGAGCGCGTAGCGGACGCGGTACGGGTCGGTCAGCATCTCCGAATACTTCGTCATACAGTCGATAGACTTCGTGATATCGAACTCCTGGTCGCCCATCGCGCGGAGGCGGGTGCCGTTCTGCTCTTCTGCCCAGCGCGCGGTGTTGTCATAGCGGACCTGACCGGAGATGATCAGCATCGGGATGGAGTCGAGCCAGGCACCGAGCACGCCGGTGATGGCGTTGGTGCCGCCCGGGCCGGAGGTCACGCAGAGAAGCGCCGGTCGGTTGTAGATGCGGGCGTAGCTCTCGGCGGCCATCGCGCAGGCCTGCTCGTGGTGCTGGTAGAGCGTGTGCATGCCCTTCTGGTGGCCGAAGGCGTCGTTCAGGTGCATGGCTCCGCCACCGGTCACACTGAAGTTCTGGGTGATGCCGTTTGCGACGAGGGTTTCAGAAATGTAGTTCGCAAGCTTGATTTTCATTACTTACTCCTGCTTTTCGTGAGGAGCGCGGCTCCTCGTGATGTAGTTTATTTCGAGGTCGTGCGTCGGCCGTGCAGCCACGCGCATAACCATGATATTCGGTGAAAGATCGAGGCCGGGTGTTCACGTTCCGGACGACTGCATTGGCCTCATGTGAGCGGCGGTCTCGACGACTGCGCGGGGCTCGGAAATGCGGTGTTTCGGGCGACCGCACGGGGCTCGGAAATGCGGTGTTTCGGGCGACCGCACGGGGCTCGGAAATGCGGTGTTTCGGGCGACCGCACGGGGCTCGGAAATGCGGTGTTTCGGGCGACCGCACGGGGCTCGGAAATGCGGTGTTTCGGGCGACCGCACGGGGCTCGGAAATGCGGTGTTTCGGGCGACCGCACGGACATCGAAAAAGTCACGTTCGGACGACGGCATGGAGCCGAAAAAGTGGCGTCCCGGGCAACGGCTCGGGAATCGGAAAAGCGGTCTTTCTAGACTTTCTATTGTACTAGTTCACGGGAAGCGGCGCAAGGGGCCAGGGGATGAAGGACAGTAAGGCTCCAGAGGACAGGGGACGAAGGCCAGTAAGGGGCGCGCCGATGAGTTACCGTTCTAACGTACTTAAGTCAAGGTGTGGCTGGGCGGACAGTAACACCGAGGATGAGGGCGATAAGAGTGAGATACGATGGATATCCCGATGAGAAGCATTCAAACGCAGCAGACAGAAGCGAACCTCGCAGGCTCCACGATCGAGTTCGCGAAGAAACATCCAGGAGCAGCTGAAAGAAACATCACTCTCAGCATGGCCAGACTGCCTGACGGCTGGACTGTCGTACCCGTATCTAATTTGGATCGAATTTCAGAATAGTGGATATACTTTTTGCCTAAAATGTTTGAATACGAATGCAAACTATCCAATTACTGGCATATTTAAAAATAATGGATATTAAAGTCTTTATTTCGTAAGAGAGTTCTGCTCTCTGGTATCCATCTTTAAAAAAAAGATGGATTATTGGATATGCACCCACAGAAATTCTTCTCTGAATGTAAAAATCTATATCCATTATTTCAGAAGGCAAGGTTTATTGGATAGTACGCTTATAAACGCCTGCCGGATTTTGAAGAAAACTATCCAATACATGTCATATTTTGAAATCGTGGATATTCACGCTCCTCTCAGGAAAATGATAAAAAATGTTAAAAATAACCACAATTTCAAAAAGCGCCACTTATTGGATAGTAACATCGATTTCCGTTAATTTCGGACGCTGCGCCAAAGAAATATCCGGCAGTGCCTACGTCGAGTGTCACTAGTGCGCGCGAAACAGATCGCTGATCGGAGATTGCGGACAGCGCCTTCGTCGAGCGCCGCTAGTGCGCGCGAGACAGATCGCTGATCGGAGATTGCAGACAGTGCCTTCGTCGAGCGCCGCTAATGCACGCGGGCCAGATAGTGCTCGAGGAGGCGGCGGTTTACGCCGTCACTTCGACGGAGGTCGCGGGTGTCGTCGAGGAGGCGACGGCAGGCATTGTAGGCGGGTTCGCCGCAGATGTCGACGCCGAGGATATGGATGTCGGGGCCCATGGCGAAGCGGTCGAGCTCGTGCCGGAATTCTGCTTCGGTCATGATGCCCTGGTCCCAGTTGGTGCGCAGCACTTTTCGCGAGAGGACGTCCTTATCGATGGAGATGTAGACCGGGAGGTGGAGCGCGTCGAGAAGGTGTGGAAGCTCGCGCGCGACGCGACCATCCAGGATGTCATCCTCTGTGAAGCAGCAGACGCGGACAGGTGCGAATGCGCATGGACGCTGACCGTCGGCTTCCCGGCGCACGGTTGCAGTTGAGCGAGGGGGCTGATCGTTGGCTTCCCGGCGCACGAATGTCCAGCTGTGGGATGCATAATCCGCCGCTGATACGTAGAATGGCCGAGCTGCCGCCGATACGCGGGGAGGGTGATTTGCGGCTGAAGCGAGAGGCGGCTGACCCGCGGCTGAAGCGTGGGTCGCCTGATCTGCGGTCTTCCGCCGTTCAGTTGCTGTTTCGGACATGTTTTCATCGCTGAAGCTGTCTTCATCCGCGAGACTCTGCAGCTCACGTTCGATGATGTCGGCCTGGGCACATTCAGGGCCAATGATGAGGACGGCGCGGCAGTGGCTGTTTCGGAGGAGAACGTCGCGGATCCAGGAGCCGCAGCTCATGAGGCCAGGGAAGACGGGTTTTCGGAGATCGACGTGATGGTCATAAACGACGAGTGCGAAGTCTTCGCTGATTTTTTCGCACCAGAAGCGCGTGAGGTAATGGAAGTTGCCGTTGTCAAGGAAATGGATGCCGCGTGCCGGGAAGTCCGCGATGCGACGACGGATTTCATCCGCGGCGGCATCGTCGCAGAAGCCAGTGGTACCGGACAGCGTGGTGAAATCGAGGATGCTCGGAGTGAACGGCGAAGACGGCGTGCGCGCGACCGTGGCCGACATGCACCGCGGTGATATAGTTTGCGCGCACGCGGGGCTGCCAGAGACGATGAACGACGCGCAAGATGCTGCTCGTACAGGTGCGGAGTCGCCGGAGCCTGCAGCCCGCGCGGTTGCAGGGCCGCTGGATGTTGCGAGCGACATGGGGCGGTCGAACGGCGCGCCAGATGCAGCCCGTGCGTTTGCAAGGCCGCTGGATGCTGCGAGCGATACGGGCGCGGGGCCACTGAGGGGCGTGAACGATGCTTCACAGCTGCGGGATGTGCTGCTCTTCTGCTCTGAAATATAGAACGTTTCGTCTTCGTAGATGTGCGTGAAGTTCATGATGACGACGGGATCCTGCATGTGCCTGCCTCCTTTTCGCGTTTATGCGGACGGGTGCCTGTGTCGAGGGCACCTGCATTGGCCACTGAAACGGTGGCTTTTAAAACTGTATTTTACTCGGTCGGGGATGTGGGTGCAAGTGTGCTGCGGGTCAAAAAAAGAGCGTTGCGATGGGACGCAAAGCTCTTAAGATGCATAGGATCTTTTCAGTAGCCCGGATGTGGGAAATGGCACACGGACGGTCGACGCTGCATGCTGCTTCGAAGGTGCCTCATAGGATGTACTCGCTGACAACCTTCATGCCTTCGAAGATGCCTCACAGGATATACTCGCTGACGACCTTGATGGCGAGGAGAACGAGTACGACGAGGATCGACGGGCGAACGATTTTCATACCGTTTTTCATCATGAGGCCGGCGCCGATGTAGTTACCGATCATATTGCAGATGGCGCACGGGATGCCGATCAGGAAGACGGTCTGGCCGTGCAGGATGAAGATCACGAGGGAGGTGATGTTCGTCGTCAGATTGATGACCTTCGTCTGGCCGTTGGCGGTTTTGATGCCAAGCTTCGCGAAGACGGTGAAGGCGATGATGAGGAAGGTGCCGGTGCCTGGGCCGTAGAAGCCATCATAGAAGCCGATGATGAGCGCGGCGAGGATGGCGGTCACGTACACTTTCGGGGTGTCCGTCTGCGCTTCTTCGACATTGTCGTGAAAGATGTGGCGGTTCAGGACGATGAAGGCGGTCACGGGCAGGACGACGAGGAGGATCGTGACGAGGACCTGCTCCGGGATGAGGAGGCTGATCCGGGCACCGATCGAGGAGCCGATGACGGCGGCGACGATGGACGGAATGGCGAGCTTCCAGTTGACGAGGCCTTCGCGGATGAAACGAACGGTCGCGACGGTGGTGCCACAGCAGCTGGAAAGCTTGTTGGTGCCGATGGCGTAATGCGCCGGGAGGCCGGCGAGCAGATAGGCCGGAAGGGAAATCAGACCGCCACCTCCGCCGATGGCGTCGACAAGACCGGCGAGAAATATAAGCGGACAACAGATAAGATAGGTCAGAAATGTGATGTGCATAGTGATGGTACCTCAGTGTGTGGTGGGTATGGCCGGGCGCGGCAAGCGCAGCAGTGCGGCAGGCGTGGTGCGGGCGGCGGGCTCAGCGGCCGCAGTGCGGGGCGGGCAGCGGCGCGGGGCGGCGACGCGGGTGCGGTGCGGGCGGCGCGGCGGGCGCAGCAAGCGGAGCCATACAGGTTCCGGTCGTCTGCATTGGCGCAGCTGAGCATGCCTGAATAATGATGTTCATGTTATACTTTTCTCTTCGCAAGCGCAAGTCCTGAAATGAATATGATCTCTATATCTGAAATGAATATGATTTCTATATGCGGTGGTTGGAGAGCGAGCGGCCATCTAGCCAATATTGGATGCGACGGCCAACTATCCAATATATGACGATTTTTCAAAAGATAGTTATGATTTTCAGGTTGACAAAGGATTTATCCTGGGAAATTATCCACTTCGGTGCTTTTTCGAAATTACTGGATATAGTAGCTGCTAATTCAGAAAGCCTGCTCTTCTTTGAATAACCACTATTATAAAATGTCACGATTATTAGATACTTATTCCTTGAAATCAAATCAATCATCACCCAAAACACTATCGGTTATTTTTCTAAAAGCACTTTTCTAGATAGTACGCTTATATGCGTATGTTCTTTTTTTCGAAAAAATATCCAAAATATAGGCTTTTCAAAAATAGTGGATGATTTATTAAACTGCCAGGTGGTAGATGGATCCGAGACAACAAGTTCGGACGATTTCGAAGCAGTGACATAATCGTAGGTAATACCGCAGGCAGCTGTTAAAAGCAAATATAGTCCGTTTGTCGACCTTGTCAAAAGCAAGGACTTATATTACGATACAGATATACAAAACGACGGATTTTTTTAAGAACGCATGCAGTTATTCTATACAAGCTATAGGCACAGCATATACTTTACACTGATTTCTGCTCTTTACTTTCTGCCTTCTGAATTTTGATTTCAGAATTCTAATTTCGTCGTTGCTTCTTTTCAGAATTCTGATTTCATCGTTGTTTGATTTCAGAATTCTGATTTCGTTGTTGCCGTCTTGATTATTATATTCCGAGCGAAAGGAACTACTCGAAATGCCCGATGTACATCGATCTGAAGCTTCTGTGAAGTCCGCCATATCAACCACCTCCACCTCTTCCCTACAGAAATCATCTGGAGAAACTAAAAACATGGCAGCCGCATGTCCGGCGGTCGATGATGTACAGTCTTCTCTGCCGCCTCCGAAAAAGCCACAGCACATGACATGGGCAATGTCTCTGGCCTCAGCCTATGCGCGTATTTTTTCTGCGTTGGAAAGCGGCAGGGATGTGCTGGCGATGCCACCGGTCGGTTCGCTTCGTCTGGACTGCTACCGGCAGCTTGTGAAGCAGCTTATAGGCATCACGCTGATCATTTCTTCATATAAAGAGCGTATGGAAAAAGAAATCGACATCCTCGAAAAGGATGGCATCCCTGCGGCGATGCTGCATTCCGGACTGTCGGATTATGCCATGGCTGCACAGCTCGAGCGCATCCGACGCCGTCATTTCCAGGTGCTCTTTGCCTCACCGGGCCTTCTGGAGGATCCGAAAATGCGCTCGTTTCTCGTCTTCAAAACGACGATATCTCTGATCGTCATCGACGAAGCACAGATATGTTCGATCCACGCACCACATTTCCAGCCGCTCTATCACTCGATTCCACTTCTGCTGAAGGATCTCGAACGCCATGCAGCAGTCAGACAAGCGTCGGGAGAGCCGACCATGCCTTACCGAGGTGCCGCTTCCGGTACTTCCATCGAAGGATCGCCCGAAACAGACTCTTTCAGTGCTGTTCATATCGAAGCATCTGAACGGCGGAAATTCACAGCATCCTCCCGTCCGCCGGTCCTTGCGCTGACACTGCCGACAACGCGTCAGATGGAGCAGGATATCGGACACTTTTTCTCACTTCAGCATCCACTTCTCGTCCGTCACGCGTTTGAATGTCCGAATCTCTTTCTATCCGTGCATCGCCCGCAGCGCAAGGCACCATTTCTTCTCGATTTTCTGCGCCGCCACGAAGATGAGGCAGGCATCATCTACTGCACCGAGCATCGGCTGACGGAGCACATCGCGCAGCTGCTCAATCGCAGCGGTTTCCCGGCATTGTCCTACCACGCAGGTCTGACCCGCGAGGAACGCATGGCGAATGCCCGTGCATTCTGCGCCGGCGCAGCGTCGTCCGACCAACAGACCTCAGGAAGTCGGCATCCGAACGCACGAATGACAGATGCCCACGCTTTCTGCGCCGGCACAGCGACGGCGGCCCGACAGACCTCAGGAAGTCGGCATCCGAACGCACGAATGACAAATGCCCGTGCATTCTGCGCCGGCGCTCCTTCGTCCGACCGGCGTATACAGCGGCCGTCCACACACGATGCCGAGGCCCATGCCGGTGCCCGGATCCTCGTCGTGACGCCGGATCCTTTTCTCGAGCTCGACCGGTCGGATGTGCGTTTCGTGCTGCACTACACGATGCCGGAAAGTCTCGAGCGCTACTATCAGGAGCTCGTCCACGCGGGGCGTGACGGACTTCCGGCCGAATGCATTCTCCTCGCGAACGAGCGCGACTTCGAGCTCCAGCGCACGAAGCTCGAGAAGGTGACGCTCGGCTACCCGGCGTATCCGGAAGCCGTCGCGCAGGTGAAGCGACAGTTGGAGGCGATGCGTCGCTACGCGATGACGCACCAGTGCCTGCGATCCTTTCTCCGGGATTATTTCGGGGGTGAAGATCCCGTCGATTATGAAGTCATCACGCTGCCGTCGCGGAATCGCGTGCTGACGAGCGCAGAGCTGCCGGTCGACGAAAGTCTGCGGACGATCCGACAGTCCGGACACTACCCGAAAAACCGCGTCCAGAAGGTGTCGATGCAGCTCAAGCGTGCGGAGAAGCAGCATATCTTCATCCGCTACGCAGATCAGGCATACATGAAGAACCAGGCTTACAAATATGAACATCTCCGCACGGATCCATGGGAGCTGTGCGAGCCCGGCATCCGCGTGCAGCGCTTCCGGGCATTTTCCATCCCACGTGACAGCTGCTGCGTGAACTGTGATCCGGAACACTTTCTCGAAGAAGACCGCTATGGCATCAGCGACACCATGGGCCTGCAGGAACGGATGCGCGAACATCGGCACCAGCTCGAAACGGATATGGATGTCGGGCGGAAGATCCGTCTGTGGAAGGCAGGCGAAAAACCGTACCACTTTGATTATGATGCGCACACGAAGTGCACAGGAAGGATTATGGCGATGCGAAAAGTCGAATATCAGAAAACAGCAGCTACGATGGCCGCGGTGCTCGGTCAATCATCCAAATCGTCGATCGAAACACCTGCGCACGCATCGACTGCGCCGGGGGCATCATCAAGCGTGCCAGAATCCCCAGCGGACGACCGTCTCCCGGCTACCACGCCATGCGAGGGCAATGCCTCTGTCCGGACCAGTGATGGCAAGGCCGGCAGGGGCGGATATGCGCGTGGCAGCGATGACGAGGCCGGCAGTGTCGGATATGCCCGGACTGACGATGCCGAGGCCGGCAGGGGCGGATATGCCCGGACCAGCGATGGCGAAGCGGAAGCACAGCAGCTTCGGCTGCTTGAAAACGCCCGTCTCGAGATTTCGCCCGAGATGCGGACACACCTGCTCGGAAATCTGAAGGCGCTTCGGAAGCGGCTCGCGATGGAACGGAGTGTGCAGGCGTATCTGATTTTCACCGACAAATCACTGGTGGAGATGTGTCGTATGCTCCCGCTCACCCGCGAGGAATTCGCACGCATCTATGGCGTCGGTCAGCGGAAGCTGGAACTCCACTACGAAGCCTTCACCGATGAGATCCGGAAAGCCCTCGATCCTGCGTATGTCGCAGATTTCTATGAAAACGTGTCGGAAGAGATGCAGGTGGATATGCAGGATGGTACCGGAGCCTGTGTGACCGGAGAGCGTACCGGCATGAATGACTCAGCGGACCCGGTACGCGTCGCAGAGTTCTATGCAAATGCGTCGGAAGAGGTTCAGTGTACAGCCGGAGAGCGTACCGGCATGAATGACTCGGTGGACGCTGCACGCGTAAAGCGGGCGCCAGGTACATATGCGCCGTCTTCAAATCCTGTCATACCGACGAGTGTTATAAAGCCGATTCCACAGGAAAGGTCAGAATCACAGAGAAATCCGAAATATCGTTTCATCCCGGATGATGTCCTGCTGGCCTTCCTCGAGGAGAAGTACCTGCAGCAGCGGACGCGAAAGCAGGTGAAGAAAAAGCAGGACTTCTTCCTGACCGTGGCAGAAGCCGCCTCCTTCCGCTGCGCAGATGGCCTGCGCTCGCCGGAAATCGCCGCGCTTCTGAACGCGCTCGTCGCGGAAGCGGAGGAAATCTCTTCTACGAACAGTCCCATCGCGTCAATCGATGTCGGCGTTTCGGACAATGGATCAACATCAGCCGCAGTAGCGACGGAGAACCCGGGCGAAACGCAGACATCGAATGCAGTGGCGATGGAGAACCCGGGCGAAATACAGATATCAGATGCAGTGGCGGCGAAGAACCCGGGCGAATTAACGAATCAGCCGAAGCTGCGCGTTCGGGAACGAAAGAAGCTGTCTGGTGCGACCATCAATCGAAAGCTGGCGGAGCTTGGCTATCTGAAATTAAGCGAATACAGATTCAACGGCAGGCCGCATCAGACCTTCCTCCCAACCACCAAAGGAGAGGCTGCCGGCATTGTCCTAGGCACCCGTAAGAGCCAGGGTGGCGTGGACTACCCGACCGCTTACTTCAGCGCAGCCGCCGCAAGCTGGGTCGCGACGCTGTTCGTCCGGGACGAGACGAAGTGAAGCCGGAAACATTGGCAGACCATGCAGAGGTCCGAGAAATGGCGGGAGCTGGGGCTCGGGATGACAAGTGCAGGCGCTGCAGATGCCGAAGATGACAAACAAAGACGATGCAGATGTCGGAGATGACAAACACAGGCGTTGCAGATGCCGAAGATGACAAACACAGGCACTGCCGGGGCTCGAGATGACAAGTGTATGCGAGCATGGCCCGGTGGGAAAGCATGGGCGGACGCTGCCTGTCATCAGAGAAGTACAGACATGAAACACAAGCGTCATGTTTTTTTAGGAAAACCACTTGACGATATAGGGAGGATTATGGATTTATCTGAAAAAATGAAATATGAAATCGAGCGGCTGCAGCGTACTCGCACGCAGTATGAAGGCTGGCTGGAAACCGCGCCGGAGGGAACGATTCACTTCCAGGCGAATCCACAGGGCTGGAGCTGGCTCTATCGCGCACCAGACTCTGAGAAAGCACGTTATCTTTCAAGAACAGAGGTGGAGCTCGCAGAAAAGCTAGCGCTGAAGCGTCTCTATCGTGCCCGGCTCAAGGATATCGATCAGCAGATCGCCGCCTACTCAAACTGTTTGAAAGCGCTGGAAAAAGCTCATCGAGTAGAGCATTTGCTGGAACGTTCAGAAGCACTGCGCGTATTGACGGCCCACTACCTCTACTATTTGCCACAGGATCTTGCGGAGTGGGTCAATGCTGACTACGAAAAAAATCCGGCAAATCCGGAAAATCTGAAAGTGCCTACAATAGCTGGTGAATATGTTCGTTCGAAATCCGAGCGCGCAATTTACAACCTGCTGCGCAATGCGAATCTTCCATTCCGTTATGAATGCAAGTTGGAGCTGGAGCATGCCCGAAGGCCGAACTATCCGGATTTTACGATTCTGAATCCAAATAATGGGAAGACCTACTACTATGAACATTTCGGCATGATGGATGATCCGAATTACCAGCAGGACTTCTTAAGCAAGATGCGAACCTTTCTGAATAACGGAATCTATCCTGGCGTGAACCTGATCATGTCGTTTGAAACAAAGGATACGCCGATCGATGAGGTTTATGTGAATCATCTGCTCGAATACTACTTCGGAAATGTGATGGAAAAAAGATAAATATTTGTCTGTTGTGGATTTCAAACGCTGTCAAAATGTGGTCGCAGATGTAATTTGAGTCCAAAGCATTCAGTTGATCAGTGATCCACATCCAGTCAGTCAACGATATCTACATTCTTTCATATTCGAAAATACTGGATAAAATTGGCAGATCCATGAACACCTTTGCCGGATTCAAAACTATCCACTATTTTAAAATCAGATCCTTTTTGGATAGTTTTGCTCGAAATCGCACATACGCTTAAAAGCGTACTATCTATAATAGATTCCTTTTGAAAAAGGTGGATAGTTGATTTGGCTATTAATGCTCCATTTGGCTAAGGGCATATCCAATATGTAATCTTTTCGAAATTTATAGATAGTCCAGTATGAAGCTTGCTTCGGAATAAAAGGATTGAGTATCCATCATTTAAAAAATCGTCCAATATTAGATAGTTTTCTCTCGTAGGCTCATAAAAAACGCCAAATAGATATCCAGTATTTTTAAAATCCGCTGATACTAGATACTGCGTCGCGGGACGGCTTCCGCTATGGATACGGATTGTCAATACGGAGGAAGCTGAGCACGCTACAATGTCTGCTTTCTAATCGTGGACGGTACTAATGTCAGAAAAACTGAAACCGCGTCGCGGGACCAGTTTCGAGGTCCTGCGGCGCGGTTTCTCTCATGTTTCAAATATATTCGTATGACATCGGCGAAAGCATCCGTATCCATAATCTTCACGCGCGGATGTCCGAGCTCATGCTCCCTGGAGCCGAGCTCGATTTCTGCCGGCGTTCTTCACGCCTTCACGCGCGGATTTCCTTCCGCATGAAGCTGATGTAAGCGAGGGCGAAGCCGATGACAACTTCCATGATCATGGCGACGAGGTGCGGCCAGATCTGAAGGAGCGACTGTCCGAGGCTCAGGTACGAAGCGAGGGCACCGTTCTGGTACTCGACGAGTGACATGATGTCGAGGGAGCGGACGTTCGGGTTCATGAGGACGGAGGCGGCTTCACTGAAGAGGTAGTACGGCGAGATACGGTTGATGCCGGTCTGCAGGCGGTACGCGCTGATCACATCCTGCGCAGAGGCATGGGTACCGGCGAACATCGCGTTTGCGAGGCCGCTCGCCACGAGCGAAAGGAACATGGTGAGGAAGAGCCAGAGCGCGATGGAGGAAAGCGCCGAGGTCGCGGCATGGCGTGAAAGTGTCGAGAAGAGGACAGAAATCGCGAGCCATACCGAGATGTACACGCCGCTCAGCAGCAGAAAGATCACGAGGCGCACCCACTCTTCGGCCACCGGCTTTGTGCCGCTCAGCAGCAGCCCGAGTCCGGACAGAACGCCACCGAGTGAAAAGACCGTCAGGAAGACGACCGTCGCACCCGCGAGGAACTTCGCGTTGATGATGGTATCGCGGTAGATCGGCTGTGCAGCGAGGCGGTTCAGCGTGCCCTGCGCCTGCTCGTTGTTGATGGCGTCGAAGCCCAGCATGATGCCAAAGATCGGACCGAGGAAGCCGAGGAAGCTCTGGAAGCTGTAGATCGAGCTTCCGGCGGTCGTAAACAGCTTCAGAAACTGGAATTCACTGACGCCCTGTCCCTGGGACTGTGCGGCCAATGCTGTCTGCCGGAGCGATCCGATGGCGCCGTAGAGGCTCGCCACCGAGACGATCATGAGGAGCGCAAAAAGTGCCCAGAAGCGACGGCTGCAGAGATGATCCGCGAGCTCCTTCCGGTAGAGCACCGCCATGCCGCGGCGGTTGGTCCGTACATTCGACGCATGACTTTCCGGTGTCTCGCCCGGCAGGAGATCATCCTCCTCCATGAACCAGTCGACGATTTTTTTCAGCAGGTTCCCGGCAGATTTCTTACCTGCATCTGGCGTTGTAGCCTTTGAAGCCTCCATCCCATCATTTTGTGCGTCAAATGGAGATGATTCTGCTGCAGTCGCAGAAGCTTCCGCTACAGATCCTGTCATCATATTTATGCCAGCCGCATTTATCGAAACACTGCCATGCATCGGTGCCGCTCCAACTCTACTGCACTGCGAAAAATCAGCGGCTGCGCCTGAGAAGCTTCTCTCTGAGTGATCGCTTTTCTGTCTTGTTTTCTGTGTGATTTGTGCGATTGTCATAGTTCTCGTCACCTCCTGCTTTTTCGAAATATTTGCGATAGATTTCATCGAGGTCACCGCCACGCTCGTGGAGCTCGCTGAGAAGATATCCGGCGTCCGTCAGCTTCCGGAAGAGCTCCGCGCGGATGTCGCGGCCGGACTCGACGTGGAGGGTTCCATCCTCCTTCACGCCGACGAGACGCACGCCCGCGATGCCGCGCACCAGAGCCTTCAGCTCTTCGGTCTCGCCAGACGCGCTCTCTTCCGCTGCGCCGCTCTTCACGGCAGATGTCGAGGTCCCATCCGCAGAGGCCAATGTCTCTGCCGTGGTCTTCATCGTGTCCCGTTCTGCATATGCATCCGACACTGTTCTATGCGCTGCAGCACGCTGCCCATTCGCAGTCTTCTCTGCGCGGAAGTCTACCATATAAAGGCCTTCGTTCTGCAGCTGTTGTCCGAGCTCGTCGATGCGTCCGCAGGCGATCATCCTTCCTTTTACGAAGATGCCGACGCGGTCGGATATTTCCTGGATCTGGTAGAGCTCGTGGGAGGAGATCAGGATGGTACGACCATCCTTGACGCTCAGCTCACGAATCAGCGCGGTGAGCTCACGCATGCCGGACGGGTCGATGCCGAGGGTCGGCTCATCCATGATGATGATTTCCGGATCCTTCATGAGAACATCGGCGATACCGAGACGCTGTCGCATACCACGTGAATAGGTGCCGGTTTTTCGATCAGCGGCGTAGGTCATGCCGACCCGCTCGAGGAGGCCGCTGGCCCGCTCTTCCGCTTCTTTTCGTGTGAGGCCGTTCATCATGCCGGAGAAAATCAGGTTCTCACGACCGCTCATATCCGGATAAAAGCCGACATTATCCGGCAGGTAGCCGACGATTTTTTTGACCGCCAGCGCATCGCGCGTACAGTCGAGGCCGCTGATTTCAGCGGTGCCGGACGTCGGATCCGTAAGGCCGAGCAGCATCAGGGTCGTGGTGGTCTTACCGGCGCCATTCGGACCGAGCAGACCGAAGACCTCGCCCTTATGAATCTCAAGGTTCAGGTGATCGACCGCGGTCACGTCGCCGTACTGCTTCACCAGCTCGCTGGTCCGGATGATGATCTCATGCAGTCCCTCATTCCGCTCGGAACGCCAGTCGGCAGGGTCCCCGACCGCCTCATCGCTGTCGACAGATGCCTGGTCTGTACACTTCTCGCTGCATGCGCCACCCGCTACATGCGGATGAAAAAATCGGGCGCTGCATTCAGGCTTCGTCGCCCCAGCGCTGCCGGCGACTTCCGCAGCGCACTCGGCGTAGTGGTCGTCTGCATTGGCCGTGACCCGCGTGGCGACTGTTCTATTCTGAAGCTCGGTCATGATCAGTGCCTCCCGTACTTATGGAATACCTCGCCGAGGCCGCAGATGACGGCTGCGATGATGAGGATGCCGACGACGCCCCAGAGGGTCGAGGTCTTAACGGTGACACGGAAGGACTGGTCGAGCGAGGTGTCTTCATTCTGTGCGCTGACGGTCATCGCGTAGTCACCGGACATGGCGTCCTTCGACGGGGTGACGTACATGACGACGTCCTTCTTCTCGCCGGCCGCGAGGGTGTCGATCGTGCTCTCAGAGAACTCGATGGTCCAGCCGGACGGTGCCGTGGTCGTGAGGTTCACGTTGTTTAGGTCGATGTTGCCGCTGTTGGTGACGGTGATCGGAACCGACTGCTTCTTGTTGACATTCGCGTCGAAGCTGAGGGTGACGTCCGTGGTCGTGAGGTCGATCTTATAGGTGCCGGTGATGGTGACCTTCAGGGTCTGGCTCAGGCTCTGGGCTGAGCTCGTCGCGGTGATCGGGATCTCGTAATCGCCGGCAGCGACCTTATCCGGCGGCGTTACAGTGACGGTCACACTCTGAGAGCCGTGGGCATCGACGTCGACGCTGGACGCGGCATTGCTCGCACCACTCGGCTTGAAGCTGACGGTCCAGCCGGTCGGTGCATCGGCGGCGAGGCTGTAGGTCTGGGCACCTGATGAATTATTCTGTACGGTGGAGTTAAAGGTGAAGGTCGTGCCGCTCGCGCCCTGCTGCTCCGGGTAGGTGGTCGTGAGCTGGTTCGTGCCCGTGGTCTCGTCGGAGACATTGATCGTCAGCTGGAGATCACTGCTGGCCTCGCCCGCGCTCGCCGCATGCAGGAGCACGTTGTAGCTGCCCTTCTGTGCGTCGTCCGGGACGGTCACACTATAGGTGACGAGGCCGTCGTTCGAATCCGCGACTGCACCAGACTTCACGAATACGTTCGAAACCTCCTTGTTGTTGCCCTCGAAGTAGCCCTTCCAGCTGTCGTCGAGGCCGCTCGCGCTGAGGCTCGTGTTGAGGCCCGCGCCGGTCTGGTTCGTGAAGTCGAGGCTAAAGTTCAGGGTGTCGCCCGGCTTCGCGGTGATGCCCGTGTAGTCTGTGGACATCTCGAGTCCGCCTGCGGCCAATGCCGGCGTCGCGAGGCAGGTGGCGCTGAGTAAGGTAAAAGCGCCCACGCAGGCTGATAAAGCAAGTGCATGAGCGCCGGAAATATGTTTCGAAGTAGTCATGATGTTTCCCCCAATAAATTTCAGATTTGTTGGAGGATTTTTCTTCTCCAACTAAAAGCTGGTTTTAGTCGGAAAATGTGTTTCAATTGTGTTCAGAATAAGTTGATTTTGTGAATTCAGGAGGGCGATGTCCAGTACCCCGGAGGGCAGGTGCCGGAAACACAATACTCCGAGTTCGGAAGACTCTAAAATCGCATCCCTAAGAAGCACTAAGCCCTCTGCAATCACTGAGTTTTCTTGATGAAAACTCAGCGTTGCAGAGGGTGCTGAGGAAAATTGCACTAAGTGCTTCTAAGGGATACGATTTTGATTCTTCACGAACTCTCCGTATGGCTTCCGGCACCTGTCCTCCGGGGTACTGACTAGCTTCAACAAATTTATCTGGCTTTCAGATGCAATATTCTCATCTGTGGAAGTCCTTCGGTTTCGTGGGTGGCGAGGATGAGGGGGCGGTGGGCTTTGGTTTCGAAGATGTAGTGGATGACCTGCTGGCGGGTCTGGTCGTCGAGGCCGGTGAAGGGTTCGTCCATGAGGAGGAGGTCGGAGGCGGGGAGGAGGGCGCGGACGAGAGCGACGCGGCGGCGCATGCCGCCGGAGAGTTCGCGGACCGGCTTCGTGAGGGCGTCTTCCGGGAGGAGCTTCGCGAGTTCTGTCGCCGCTCGTTCACGGGAAATCATCGGCGAAACGGCGGAGACATTGGCGATCGCATCGAGCGAATCCAGAAGACGGTCCTCCTGAAAGACCATGCCGATCCGGAGATGTGCGCCGGCGGTCGCGGCCTCGCCCATCGTGATGTCGATCGTGCCGCTGTCTGGTTTCTCGAGCCCGGCGAGGATGCGGAGCAGGGTTGTCTTTCCGACGCCGGACGGGCCGAGCAGCAGGAGGTCGCGGTTGTCGGCCTGGCTGTCGATGCGGAAGCTGAGGTCGTCGAGGACCCGCTGGCCGTCATAGGATTTGGTGAGATGATTGCATGTAAGCAGCATGATTTCTCCTTTGATTGTTGCAGGAAAGCCGGAGGGCCGGCACTAGAAGCACAGTACTCCGAGACCGGTTCAATCTAAGCCAGGGACCCTAAGCGGCACTAGGCCCTCCGGATTCCCTCCCTACTTGAACATTTTCTGTTATAAAGCTGTGCCTGAATCTGGCATCATTTTTGTGTCATTTCTGGTGAAACAGTGCGCGGAATCCGGCGAGGAAGAGGTGCTCGAAGAGGTACGAGGTTAGGATGATGGCGATCGTCCAGCTGAGGAGTTCGCCGGTTTCGAGGTAGATCTTCGCGTTGTAGAGGCCGTTGCCCATCGAGCCGAGGGGCTGGCCGATCACTTCGGCGGCGACGCCGCTCTTCCAGGCCATGCCGAGCGCGGTCTGGAAGGCGCTGTAGAGGTACGGGAAGAGCGCCGGGAGGTAGATGAAGCAGAGGCGGCGCGTGGTCGGCATGTGAAAGACCGTCGCCATCTCGAGGAGCTTCGGGTCCGTCGCCTTCAGACCGCTCAGGGTGTTTAAATACAGGAGCGGGAGGACGACGAGGGCGCTGATATAGAGGGAGAGCATGCGGTTGCCCGCCCAGATCAGCAGGATGATGACGAAGCTCGCCACCGGCACGGCCTTCAGCGCGAGGATGAAGGGCGCGAGGAGTTCCTCGAGGAAGGGGCGGCGGTAGCTTTCCCACGCGAGGAGGATGCCGAGCGCAGAGCCGATCAGGAAGCCCGCGATGATGCGGACGAAGCTGAAGGCGAGGGACTGCCAGAACATCGTGGTCTGGAGCATTGCCCCAAGCGAACGGAGCGTCTCGACGGGCCCCACCATCAAAATCGAGTTGTGAATAAGAAACGCCAGCGCCTGCCAGAGCAGAAGCCAGAAGGCGATGATTAGAAGTTTCCTTGATGTTTTCATAATATTCCCAGCGCCGACGAGGGCGCGTACATTTCGTTACTGTTCACTTGTGGTTCGGCAGGCAGTAGCCACGCCTTGACTTAATTACGTTTGAACAGTAACTACGTTCAGTAGACGTCAAGAAGCCGGCCAGGGCATACACGCCCTGCCGACTCCTCTATTCTATCATATATTTACAGCATCTGTGCAAGCAGACAGATCATGATGCCGACGGCGTTTGGGACGCGATCGCACTTACAGCATCTGCGCAAGCGGACAGATCTCGATGCCTTCCTTCGTGAGGGTCTCGCGGATCTTTGCGACGAAGGCGAGGGCCTTTGCGCCGTCACCATGTACGCAGATGGAGTCTGCCTTCAGCGGGATGTCCTTTCCGGTGATGGCGGTGACCTTCTGCTCCTTGATCATGCGTACGACGCGGGCGATGGCCTCGTCTTCGTCGGTGATCATCGCGCCTTCCTTCGAGCGGTTCACGAGGGTACCATCCTCCTCGTACGCGCGGTCGGCGAAGACCTCCGAAGCGGCACGGAGGCCGCAGTCCTCGGCGGCGCGGATCATCTCACTGCCGGAGAGGGCCATGAGGATCAGCTTCGGGTTGTACTCTGCGATGGCTTCGCAGATGCCGTGTGCGAGCTTGTAGTCCTTCGCGGCCATGTTGTAGAACGCGCCATGCGGCTTCACATGCTGCATCTCCAGACCGGCGGCCTTACAAAAGGCATCCAGTGCGCCGATCTGGTACAGTGTATAGGCCTTCGCTTCCGCCGGGCTGATCGTCATGTTGCGGCGACCGAAGCCCATGAGGTCCGGATAGCCCGGATGTGCGCCGACATGGATGCCGGCCTCCCGTGCCATCTCGATGGTCTTTTTCATCACGACCGGATCAGATGCATGAAATCCACATGCCACGTTGGCCGAGGTGATCAGCGGGATGATCTGATCATCCGAGCCCAGGGTATAGCGGCCGAAGCTCTCGCCGAGGTCGCTGTTTAAATCTACACGATACATCGTTTCTTCCTCCTGTTATCCATCATTCGCGTGAGGTGCCACCCCTCGCGCCATGCTGACCGAGGCTGCATGCTGCCCCGGTCCTGCCCTGTACAGATGTCCTGCACTTCGAAGTCTGCATCACGTAAGATGCATGATGTCCTCGATGAAGCCGGTATCCGCCTTTCCTTCGGCGAAAACCGGATGCTTGATGATCTGGTACTGGAAGTCGAGGTTCGTCTCGACACCGACCACGAGCATCTCGTTGAGGGCGGAGCGCATCTTCATGAGGGCGGCTTCTCTCGTCGGAGCATGGACGATCACCTTCGCGATCATCGAATCATACTCGGACGGGATCCGGTAGCCGGTATAGAGTCCGGTATCGACGCGGACGCCGTTGCCGGCCGGCAGATGCAGGTGCTTCACCACCCCCGGGCTCGGCATGAAGTTCTTTGCCGGGATTTCCGCGTTGATTCTGCACTCGATGGCATGTCCACGCGGCTTCACATCCTCCTCCGTGAAGCTCAGCGGTTCGCCCGCCGCGACACGGATCTGTTCGATGATGAGATCGGTGCCGGTCACCATCTCCGTCACGCCATGCTCGACCTGGATTCGCGTGTTCATCTCCATAAAGTAGAAGTGCCCCTGCGGGTCCACGATGAACTCGATGGTGCCTGCATTGGTATACTGTACAGTCTTCGCTGCGAGGATCGCACAGCGGTTCATCTCGGCACGGGTTTCGTCGTTGATGGCCGGGGATGGCGACTCCTCGATCAGCTTCTGGTGATTTCGCTGGACGGAGCAGTCACGGTCGCCGAGGGCGACGGCATGACCGAAGTCATCCGCCATGATCTGGATCTCGACATGGCGAGGCTTCTCGATATAGCGCTCGATGTACATGGTGTCATCCCCGAAGGCGTTTGCAGACTCGCGCTGCGCGAGGCCGAACTCAAACTCAAATTCATCCTCAGATGTCGCGACGCGCATGCCCTTGCCGCCGCCCCCGGAGGAGGCCTTGATGATCACCGGATACCCGATCTCACGGGCGAGCTTCTTTCCGGTCTCGGCATCGTAGACCGGCTCGCGGGTGCCCGGAACGACCGGCACACCGGCATCCATCATCGTCTTTCGGGCATGGGACTTGTTGCCCATGCGGTCGATGACGTCGGCGTCCGGACCGATAAAGGCGATGCCGTTTTCCTTACAGCGGCGTACGAACTCACTGTTCTCCGACAGGAAGCCATAGCCCGGGTGGATCGCATCGGCACCGGTGTTGATGGCTGCCGTGATGAGCTGGTCCATATTCAGGTAGTTGTTTTTCGCCGGACCCTCTCCGATGCAGATCCGCTGATCCGCGAGCTGCGTGTGCAGACTGTTCTGGTCCTCCTTCGAGTAGACCGCGACACTCTGGATGCCCATGTTCCGGCAGGCCCGGATGATGCGGACCGCGATCTCGCCTCGATTGGCAATTAGTATTTTTTCAAACATCGGCCGCGCCTCCTGTTCTTATAGTTTCTTTACGCGGAACAGAGGCTGACCATACTCGACCTTCTGCTCATTGCTGACGAGCACGGCCTCGATCTCGCAGTCATAGTCCGCCTGAATCTCATTCATGAGCTTCATCGCCTCGAGGATACATACCGTCTGACCGGCCTTCACATGATCGCCGACCTTGACATAGGCCGGTACATCCGGTGCCGCAGCGGAGTAGAAGGTGCCGACGATTGGTGCGAGGATCAGCTCGAACTCGTCCGCGGCCTCCGCCTTCTCTTCTGCAGCGGCCGGCTGTGCCGGTGCTGCGGCCAGCGGTGCAGCCGGAACGCCAGCGGCGATCACCGGTGGATGGGTGAGCTTACTCATCGTGATCTCCGTCTCCCCATCTCGGATGGAAAACTCTGTCAGGGAGGAATTCTCAACGATCTTTACCAGTCCTTCAATCTTCTCTAAATCCATATGAACATCTCCTTATCATCAATCTATAACCACTTCTGACGCACTGCCTGCACACCGGTCGGCTTCCCGCTTCGGTCTGCACGTGCCCCGCATACAGAAGTTCGTATCGTTTACTCCGGTCCCGATCAGTCTTCATCCGGGAACAGACGGCGGATGCGCTTCGCTACCTGCCGCACAACCAGTACTTCCTTACATGGCTTATGGATCAGCGCGTGCATCGCGATGTAGCTGTTTTCCTCTTCCTGATACAGTCGCTGTGCTTCCTCGACGGACACCGCCTCGAAGCGGATCTTCTGATCGGTCTTCCGCTGTACCAGCTTCGGAATGTCGACACTGATGACCGTCGCGATCTTCGCATAGCCACCGGTGGTCTGTCGGTCAGCGAGCAGGATGATCGGCTTGCCATGCGACGGCACCTGGATGGAGCCGAGCGCGATTCCCTCTGAAATGATATCCGAGGTGGTCTTCGGTGCGATAAACGGGCCCTCGAGTCGACAGCCCATACGGTCGAAATCACTGGTGACGGTATACTCCTCGTTCAGGAAATTATGGATGCCCTGCTTACTGAACATGTCATCCTGTGGGCCCATCACCACGCGGAGCGTCACGCTCTCCTCGTCATACTCGTGAAGCTCGAGCTTTCTCGAGAGGAAGAACGGGAGGTAATTCCGCTTGATACGGAAGCTGATATAGTCGCCCTCCATCAGCTTTCTTCCCTTGAAGCCACCGATCTTACTCTTTAAGCTCGTGCAGCGGCTGCCCATCACGACCGGAATCTTGAGATAGCCGGAAAAGGCGATGTAGCCGCGGCTTCCGGTGCGCGCACTTCCGAGCTTCAGAATATCGCCCTTTTTCATATAGAGTGCCGTGTACATCGGCGCCGGCTCCCCGTTCACCTCCGGATGAAAATCACCGCCGGTGATGGCGATGATGCAGGCGGACGTAAACTCCAGCGTCGGTCCGATCAGGGTGAACTCCAGCACCGCCTCGTTCTCCGGGTTATCCAGCAGAAGGTTTGCGATCTTAAAGGAGCGAACATCCATGACGCCGGAAACGCCGAAGCCCTGGCTCTGGTATCCGGTGCGCCCCATATCCTGCACGGTCGTGAGCAGTCCCGCTTTTAATATACGAATTCCCATACTACACCTCACCTTCGCGAATCGTGCACTCGTATTCACCGCGTGCCACCTGCTCCTTGATTCGCAGGTACTCATCCTCATCCACCGGCACGAAGCGGATATAGTCGCCCGCCTCGAACAGGATCGGCGTTTCACGCTCCGGATCGTAGGTTTTCACCGGTGTCATACCCATCAGCTGCCAGCCTCCCGGCGAGTCCATCGGATAGATGCCGGTCTGGGAGCCGCCAATGCCTACACTGCCGGCGTCGATTTTAATTCTCGGCGTCGCGAGTCTCGGTGTGTGCAGGCGCTCATCGAGACCACCGAGGTAGCAGAAGCCCGGCAGGAAGCCGAGCATGTAGATCAGGTAATCCTTCGAGCTGTGGAGAGCGATGACCTCCTCTTCGCTCATGCCGGCATGCTCCGCGATGAATGCAAGGTCCGGACCATACTTACCGCCATAGCAGACCGGAATCTCATACACCTTCTTTTTCTCGCTGCCTGCACTGGTTTCCACCTTCAGGAGCTTCTTCATCCGCCGTGTGATCTCCGCATAGGAGGTGACACGCGGATCATAGTTGATGAGCAGAGAGCAGAAGGCCGGGATGACATCCAGCACACCTTCGATGTGCTGCTCCTTCATGAGCTCCACCATCGATTTGATCTTTCGATTGATCTCCGGGTTGATCTCGTGACCGAACTCGATCAGCAGCGAGCTGTCCCCGGCGGTTAAGATACGAATATCTTCCATACTGTAAATCTCCTTTCTCCAGGTAAGACGCGGTACGTAAACCTGAAGACGATATCATGTCATGCATACGGGTCTACCACATCCATGTGTCCGAAATGTGTTGCGTAGACCGTTCTATATATGTGCAGAAAATTGGTACAGTGAAACGCTGTACCAATTCCCTGTGCTGCATCGGTTCCGGCTCAGATCACCCTCGCCGCTGCAGGTCTTTTAGAATAATCCGCCGATCTTCGTAACGAAGGTCGGGATGCCCATATAGGCCGATAAGATCACGACGAGGACGCCGAGTACCAGCAGGACGGTCGGATGATGATAATCCGCACCCATGATCGACTTCTTCTGGGAAGCGATGAGGCAGATGCCGAGGGTGATCGGAAGGATGAGGCCGTTGAATGCACCTGCGAGTACGAGGAGGGTCGCCGGATTTCCGAGGACGATCATCACGGCTGTCGAAACGACGATGAATCCGATGATGACGGCATTCTCGTTCTTTGCGATCGCCGGGTGGAAGGTCTTTAAGAAGGATACAGAAGTGTACGCGGCACCGATGATGGAGGTTACGGCTGCACACAGAAGTACGAGTCCTGCGAAGCGGTATCCGATCTCACCTGCACCCTGCTTGAACGCGTCTGCTGCCGGGTTCGACGCATCGAGCTCTACACCTGCCCTGCTGACAACACCGAGCACGGCGAGGAAGAGGAAGATACGTACGATGGTGGCGATGCTGATACCCATGACCGAGCTTCTGTTGATTTCGGCTGCATTGTCCTTACCGGTGATGCCGGCATCGATCAGACGGTGCGCACCGGAGAAGGTGATGTAGCCGCCGACGGTGCCACCCATGAGGGTCAGGATTGCCGGGAAGAGTGGCTGAATACCGGTGGACGGCGCGACGGTGTTCTTCAGTGCATCACCTACCGGTGGCTTGACCACGATGATCACGATAAAGATGACCACGATCATGATGGCGCCGAGAACCTTCGTCAGGGTGTCCATCGCGGATTTCGCGTTCTTGAAGAGGAAAACGACGATGGCGATGGCTGCCGCGATGACATATCCGATGGTGGTCGGAATACCGAGCAGGGTGTTCAGGCCCAGCGAACCGCCGCCGACATTGCCGATGTTAAAGACGAGGCCGCCGAGCACGACCATGAAGGATACGAAGTAACCGAGTCCAGGGAGAACCTTGTTCGCGACATCCTGTCCGCGAAGACCGGTCGTACAGAGTACGCGCCAGATGTTAAGCTGTGCGACCGCTGAGAGAATGATCGATACCAGGATGACGAAGCCGAAGCTCGCCTTGTACTGGCCGGTAAATGTGGCGGTCTGTGTCAAGAAGCCAGGTCCGATCGCGGATGTGGCCATCAGAAATGCTGCTCCTAAGAGCGCGCCGCTGCTTTTTTTCTTCTCACTCATGATGAAGTCCTCCTGTTCTGGAAAAGTTCGCAGTTTCTGTGTCTTTAACTGCTGTAGAATACAGAAAACATAAGCCCCCTTCTTTTTCTGCACGTGTCTTTTTGTTTCAAATCCCCTGTTTCATGAATCCCGAAACATGTTCAGAGCGATCTTTATAACTTAAAGCAATCACTTGCTCTGATGAAATAAGTATGCGTCATGATTTGTAGAATAGCAAGTAGAAATCGAGCGTCAGTCTTTCGGATTTGGCATATCAGACATTCTTGATGTGTCTTTTAAGTTATCACAGAGTGATCCTGAACCCCGGAGGGCCGACCACAGAAGCACAGTACTGCGAGACCGGAAAAATCACAAATTGGGCTCTAAGAACCAGTAAGCCCTCTGCAATCGCTGAGTTTTCTTCATAAAAACTCAGCGTTGCTAGAGGGTCTAAGGAAAATTACTAACTGGTTCTAAGAGCCCAATTTGGATTTATTCACGGTCTCTCCGTATGGCTTCTGTGGTCGGCCCTCCGGGGATTTCATGACATCACTTCTGGATGTAATAGAAGTCGTCGTCTGGCATGGTGCCGCCGACGGACTTCGGGTTTGCGTCGAAGAGTACCTGGAGGTAGCCTGCGAGGTCGGTCTTCAGCTCGTCACCGGCGATGGCGACGATGTTGCAGTTCGGGAGTGCCTTCTTCGCTACCGGTGCCTTCGCGATGATGCCGTACTTCGCGACGAGCTCTGCGGTGGCGTCGACGTCGGTGGCTGCCTTTTCTGTGGATGCCTGGTGATCGGCGATGAACTGGTCGACTTCTGCGGCACGGTTTTCGAGTACTTCGTTACGAACGACGGTGACGCCGGTGAGGAGCTTCGAATCCGGGGATACGCTCTTCCACTCGTCGGTGAGAGAGAAGGCGACCTTCAGCTGGTCGTTCTGCGCGGTGGCCACGGTGACGAACGGCTGTGGGAGGATCGCGATCTGGGCTGGATCCTGCTTCAGGAGCGCGGCGATCTCGGTGGCCTCGGACTTAAACTGCACGTCACAGTCGGTGACACCGTTCTTCTCGAGGAGATAGTTCAGTACGTACTCCGGGGATGCGCCCTGGCCGGTGGAAAGTACGGTCTTGCCGGCGAGGTCCTTCACGGACTTGATGTTCTCATCGCCGGTCACGCAGTAGAGCACGCCGAGGGTGTTGATGTCGATGGCGCTGACGCCGTGGTTCGTCTTGTTATATGCGACCGCGGCTACGTTCGCCGGGAGCAGGGCGATGTCGAGCTTGCCGGAAACGAGCTCACTCATGATGACGTCCGGCTGGCTCTGCATCTCGAAGCTGTAGCCGCTCTTCGCACCGCTCTCGACCTCACTCATGAGATTTACGAGGCCCATGGTGGTCGGGCCCTTCAGGGAGCCGACACGCAGCACCTCGTCCGAAGCCTCGCCGATGGTCAGCACTTCTGCCGCACTGGTCTCTTCGGTCTTTTCTGCGGCAGCGGTTGTTTCTGCTGCGGTTTCCGTCGCCTTCTCTGTTTCCGCAGCCGTCGTCTCCTCAGCAGCAGCACTCGTCTCCTGGCCGTCTGCATTGGCCTCAGTTGCAGCTGCGGTCGTCGCCTGCGGGGTGGTGGATGCGCCACAGCCGGCGAGCATCGATGCCGCGAGTACAGCGGCAAGCATCCTATTCCAATATTTCATTTTTTTCATCATCGTCCTCCTGATCAGCATGAATGAAATTCTGGTCTCTGCCCCACGCGACACCGCATACCGTTGTAGCGAACGGGGCGATGACGCGGAAGCAGACTGATTGTGAATTATATCTCAATCATCATAATCTTATCTCGGCAGATAAGCAAATTCTAAAAGAAATACAATAGAAAAACCCGGAAAGCCGAAGCTTTCCGGGTCTGATGCACCTGAATGCACTGTGGAGATGTAATTATCGCTTGCTGAACTGAGGTGCGCGACGAGCGGCTTTGAGGCCGTACTTCTTTCTCTCCTTCATTCTCGGATCTCTGGTGAGGAATCCTGCCTTCTTGAGTGCTGGTCTGTACTCAGCATCCATCTCGCAGAGAGCTCTTGCAATACCGTGACGGATTGCACCAGCCTGGCCAGCGATACCACCACCGCAAACATTTACGAGGATGTCAAGCTTGCCCTCGTTCTGAGTCAGAACGATCGGCTGATTAACGATGGTCTTGAGGGTATCAAGGCCGAAATACTCGTCGAGGCTTCTCTTGTTGATTGTGATCTTACCAGTGCCCGGCATGATGTATACTCTGGCAACGGAAGACTTTCTTCTACCTGTACCGTAATTTCTGTTTGTAGCCATTGTAATATCCTCCCTTAGAATGTAAGCTCAACAGGCTTCTGTGCCTGGTGCTTGTGATCTGCGCCAGCGTATACGAAAAGCTTCTTATACATCTGTCTGCCTAATGGTCCGTGAGGAAGCATACCCTTAACAGCATACTCGATTACCTTCTCAGGCTTGTTATCGCGAAGCTCACGAAGTGTGGTCTCCTTCATGGAACCTACATACTTAGAGTGTGTGCGATAAACCTTCTGATCCAGCTTCTTGCCGGTTACAGCGATCTTGTCTGCGTTTACGATGATTACATAATCGCCGCAGTCAAGGAACGGTGTGTAGGTTGGCTTGTTCTTTCCACGAAGAACCTTAGCAACCTCTGATGCAAGACGTCCGAGCGTCTTGCCCTCTGCATCTACTACATACCACTTTCTGTCGATTGTAGAAGCTGTAGCTACGTATGAATTCATAACAACCTCCTGTGATAAGGCTACTTACTCTGGTCTCTGTCCAAAACAGAACTTCTGTAAAACGGTCACCGCATTTGGGTTTGAATGCTCGCGCTCTGCAAGTGGTCCACTCTGAGACTGATTTCAGTATTTAATGTAGCCTGGGTCTCAGTTTCTGAGCCCTTGCTTAATTAGTTCCCCGTCGCATTCCGGACATGATATGCCCCTTCAGGCGACAGCTTTAATAGTATATGCGGAATCGTTCGGCCTGTCAATGGATTTTCGTGAAATTCCGTTGACAGGCCGAACCCACAGGCCGGACTCGGAGTACTGTGCTTCTGGTGGCAGCGCTCCGAGTCCGGCCTTTGTATCCGTTCATTTCAGTCCAGAGATTTCCTTCGGGAGGGACTCCATCCACGGGATGATACGGTCGAGACTGTCGATCTGAGCGTCACAGAGGTCCACGAGACCGGAGAGGTCATTCATGTCCGGGATGCCGAGCACATAGCCACCGGCGGCGTAACCAGCCTTCACGCCGTTTACAGAGTCTTCCACGACGACACAGGCGCGCGGGTCTACACCGAGGCGCTCTGCGCAGATGAGGAAGAGATCCGGCTCCGGTTTTCCGTGGGTGGTGAGGTCACCGCAGCCGACGAAGTCGAAGGTATCCTCCATCTTCGCTTCGCGGAGGTAGTGCATGACCTGTGGGGTGCGTGTGGAGGAGCCGATGGCGATCTTATAACCGTGCGCCTTCAGCCAGGCGAGGGTTTCGTCGAGGCCCTTCATCTTCGGCACGCCTTCGCGGTCGACGTAGCGGAACACCTCTTCCATGCGAATCGCGCGCTCTGTGGCGTAGCTGTAGCCCGGATTCGCGGCTTCGAAGACCTGTGATCCGTACTCGAGGGAGGCACCGCGCATCTGATCGAGCATCTCGTCGTCGATGTGGAAGCCACGGATCGGTGCGAGCTTGAACCACATTGTGCGGTACAGGCGCTCAGTATCGAAGAGTGTACCGTCCATATCGAAGATAAATGCCTTAATCGGAAGTCTCTCTGAAGTCATACTGTTTCTCCTTTTTTCTGCAGATACGTTTATATCAAATGGTCTCTGCATCTTGGCCGATATTCGGCGCGTTCCATCTTGCTTTCACAGACTGGGTATCATTCATTTTCAGAAACCCTATCTTGTGTGGCCAATGTCTTTATATCCCCATCGTCACGCGCATCATCTGCGGTGGCGGCTTCGTCGTAGTGAAGTGCGCAGAGGCACAGTCCGTGCGCGGGCACGGTCGGTCCCGCGGTGGTTCTGTCCTTCGCCGCCAGCATGGTCCGGATATCCTCTGGCGCGCGTCGTCCGTTTCCGATGACGAGGAGCGTGCCGACGATGATGCGGATCATGTGGTAGAGGAAGCCGTTGCCGCGGATGCGGATGACGAGCTGTGAACCCTCCTCCAGGATATCGATGCTGTAGATTTCGCGGATGGCGTCGCCACCGTGTTCGAAGACCTGGCTGTCCGGGTTCACGAAGCTCGTGAAGTCATGGACGCCGACGAGCTCACGGGCGGCTGCCCGCATGCGCTCGAGGTCGAGCGGGTAGGTGTAGTTGTACGCATAGAGGCGCGTCAGCGGGTTCGCGACGCGGCCATGATCGATGCGGTATTCGTAGCACTTTTCGTGTGGCACGAAGCGCGGGTGGAAGTCCATGCTGACCTCGTCCGCCTGCATCACACGGATGTCCGGGGGCAGGTAGCGGTTGATGGCCTTCGGAAAGTTCGCCGCCGGGATCGTGCTTTCGGTGTCGAAGCAGGCGACGTTCCCGAGCGCATGGACGCCGCTGTCGGTGCGGCTTGCGCCCACGACCGGGAGGATGCCCGGAGCTGCGGCTTCGTCTACATGGTCTGGTGACGTCAGCGGATCCAGACTTTTTTCCGGTGCTGCGCCGTAGACGGCCTCCTTCGGCAGGAGCTGTCCGAGCGCACGCTGGAGCTCGCCCTGGATCGTCGGGAAACTGCCCTCCGGGTGGGCTGCTGTAGGCTGCTGGATCTGCCAGCCCCGGTAGTTCGTGCCATCATATGCGATTGTGAGCCTGATTCTTCTCATCTGATCTTTCCTGTGCACGCTGCTTCCTCCGCAGCGCCATAAAAGTGAAGGTCGCCTGCATTGGCCCAGGAAAGGCGATGCGGCGACCAAAGTCATGGGTGTCCGTGTCAGAACGGCAGCGCCACGAAGCGGGAAACCACAGACAGGCCGAGGTAGAGGAGCATGAGGGCGTAGGCGATGCGGTCGCGCGCAGCATAGCGAAGCGGCTTCATCTTCGTACGACCCTCGCCGCCGTGGTAGCAGCGGGCCTCCATCGCCATCGCGAGGTCGTTCGCGCGGCGGAAGGCACTGATGAAGAGCGGTACCAGGATCGGCACCATCGCCTTTGCGCGCTGGAGCAGATTCCCGCTCTCGAAGTCGGCGCCGCGGGCCTGCTGTGCCTTCATAATCTTATCCGTTTCCTCGATGAGGATCGGGATAAAACGGAGTGCGATCGACATCATCATCGAGATTTCGTGGACCGGCACGCCGACCTTTTTCAGAACGCCGAGTCCCTTCTCGAGGCCGTCGGTGAGCTGGTTCGGCGTGGTCGTCAGTGTCATGAGCGAGGAGCCGAGCACGAGGAGGATGAGACGTGCACCCATCATGAGCGCGATGTGGAGACCCTCACGGGTGATCTTCAGAATCCAGAACTGCACGAGCACCTCACCTGGAGTCAGGAAGAGGTTGAAGCTCACGGAGATCAGGAGCAGAATCACGATGCTCTTAAGCCCCCGCGTCATGAAGCGGAAAGGCACGTTACTGATTTTGATGAGGATCGCGAGGGCGAGCGCGGCGACGCCATACATGATCCAGCTCTTCACGATGAAGAGGGAGATCAGGAAAAGCACGGTGCCGAGCAGCTTCACCCGCGGGTCCAGGCGATGAATCACGGAGTCGACCGGATAGTACTGTCCTAAGGTTACTTCTCTCAGCATACGCCGTCCTCCTTTCCTTCCTCTTCTCTACTGTCCTGCGGAGCCGCTGCGGCTGGCTTGATCTGAACATCCTGCGCCGGCGAGCCGTCGGCTGCTGTCCTGCTGTCCTGAGCTGTTTTCACCGGTTGTTTCCCGGCAAGGGATGTCGTATAGCGCTTCCAGAGGTCCACGATGGCATCACACATCTCATCCACGGTGTCCGGGCGGTCCTTGAAGCGGATACCGACATCCTTCAGCTCATGGATAAGGTAGGTCATCTGCGGTGCGCCGAGTCCCATCTCCTCGAGATCGAGGTAGCGCTTGAAGATCTCCTCCGGAGTGCCGCTCATGCGCAGCTCACCGTGATCCAGCACGATAACCTGCTCCGTGTAGCGTGCCACGTCGTCCATCGAGTGTGATACGAGGACGATCGTCATGCCGCTCTGCTTATGCAGGAGCTGGATCTGATGGAAGAGGTCGTCTCTTCCGGCCGGGTCGAGGCCGGCGGTCGGCTCATCGAGGATCAGAATCTCTGGGCGCATCGCCAGTACGCCGGCGATCGCAACACGCCGCTTCTGTCCGCCAGAGAGCTCAAACGGCGACTTCTGCCAGAACGCCTCGCCGAGGCCGACCATACGCAGCGCTTCCTCTGCACGCTTCCGTGCTTCTGCCTCCGGCACCCCCTGGTTCTTCGGGCCGAACATGACATCCGTGATGACGTCGACCTCGAAGAGCTGATACTCCGGGTACTGGAACACGAGGCCCACCTTGAAGCGAAGCTCCTTCATGTTGAACTCCGGTGCATAGATGTTCAGGAAGCCGTCCGGGCTGACGAGCGCGGCTGCATCCGCTGCCTGTGCCGCCTTCCGGGTCTTCGCGCTCTGGTCCTTCCGCGGCTTCCGGAAGTCGGTGTCGTCCCGGAACTTCACTTCGATCGTGCCCTCCGTCGCTTTCAGAAGGCCGTTCAGATGCTGGGTCAATGTTGACTTGCCGGAGCCTGTGTGGCCGATAAATCCGACGATGGAGCCCCGCTGGATCTCGAAGGAGACATCCTTCAGGGCATAGCTCTCCATGGCCGTACCCTTCTGATAGACATGGCTTAAATGCTGTACGCGGATGACCGGATCGGTGATGTCCATATGAGCCGGCTTCTTCTTCACGAAATTCGGCTCGAAATCCACCTGCTTCGGAAGACAGCACTGGAGACAGGCCACGAGCTCCTCGCGGGTGAGGACGGCATCCGGTACCGGCATCCCGGCCTTCTGCAGCTTCCACGCAAGCTCCGTCACCTCCGGTACATCCATGTGGATGGCCTTCAGCTCCTCGACATGGCAGAACACTTCACGTGGTGCGCCGTCCATAACGACCTTACCGCCGTCCATGACGATGATTCGATCCGCATCGACGGTTTCCTCCATATAGTGGGTGATGAGGATGATCGTCACACCCATCTTCTGATTCAGCTCCCGGATGGTCTCGATCACTTCTTTCCGACCGCTCGGATCGAGCATCGCCGTCGGCTCATCGAGAACGATGGTTTTCGGAAGCATCGCCATCGTACCGGCGATCGCGACACGCTGCTTCTGCCCGCCACTGAGACGGTTCGGGGACTTCATACGGTACGGCACCATATCGACGGCTTCAAGCGCACGATTCACACGTGTCCAGATCTCGTCGGTCGGTACGCCGATGTTCTCCGGGCCGAAGCCGACATCCTCCTCGACGACGGAGGCGATGATCTGGTTATCCGGATTCTGGAAAACCATGCCGGTTTCCTTTCGGATATTCCAGATTTCCTTTTCATCCTTCGTATCGCGGCCACTGACGAGCATGGTTCCCTCACTCGGCAGGTTGAGACCGTTGATGAGCTTTGCCAGGGTCGACTTGCCGGAACCGTTGTGGCCGAGCACACACACGAAGCTCCCGGCCTCGATGGACAGGTTGATGTTATCCAGGGCCCGGGTCCTCTCTACGACTTTATCGTTCTCATCTGTGCGGATGTAGTCATACGCCAGATGTAATGCATCTATGATTTTCAATTTGTTAACCTCATATCAGCTTTGTGGTTTATAGCCCAATTAGTATATTAGAAACGGCTGAAAAACACAAGAGCGGACCCCTGTGGTCCGCTCTTTCATACATTTTCAGGTAGCAGTTTGGGCAGGGGCCCCTACCTGAACGGGTATGATTTTTAATTCGATCTTCAGTGCACCCAGTGGCCGTCGGCGGCGATGGTGTACCCGCCGAGGACGGTGGTGCTTTTCGCCATGTGGCCGTAATTGCTGTCGTTTTCCGAGGTCTTCGGATAGAAGTAGTAGTACTGGTCCTGGCCGCTGCTGTCCTTCATGATGACCCAGCCGGTACGCATGCGTCCGTCATGATCGAAGTAGTAGGTCTTCGGTCCGACGATGGCGATCTGGTTTTTAAACATCATACCGTAATATGGGCCTTCAGCCGGATTGAAGTAGTACCATGCGCCGTTGATCACGGCCCAGGAAACCTTCATCGCCCCGGAATCCCTGAGGTAATAGGTGGCGCCGTTGGTATCCGTGTAGAAGCCGGTCAGCATACGACCGCTCGCATCGAAGCGATAGTAGTGATCCTGCCAGAGGAGCCAGGTGTTCGCCATGTTCTGACCGGTCACGGTACGGAAGTACCAGCTTCCGCCGCTCTTATACCAGCTGCCGCTGAGTGCGCCCTGTGACTGTGTGCTGCCGTTCGTCGTATCGCCGTACACCGTATAGGTCGTGTTGTTTCCCGTACCGAGCGTTTGCGTCCCGGTCGTGGTGCCAGTTCCGGTGCCAAGGTTGACTCCCGGGAGGGTGCTCGTGTGCCCGGTGTTTGCATTATACACCGTATAGGAGGTACCGGAGTTATACAAATCGACGCCGGTGCTTGTACCGTTCGTACTGATCACCGTGTTCGTGCTGCCGGAACCGTAGAGGTTGGTGATCGTCTGATTCTGGTTCTGATTCAGGATATACGTGCCATTCGGATACTGACCGGAGCCTGAAGAGATCTGACTCTCCGTGACGATCAGGCTGTCGGACTGAATGCCGAGGGACGCCTGTCCACCACTCTGGCTCGTTCCATACGGTATGCTGCTGACCTCGAAGTAATACCCGCCAGCCCGTGTCATATACGGATACAGGTTCAGGTTCGTCTGGTCGGTCGTGATCGTCGTAACGCGGCTTCCATCCCGGAAAAGCGTCACCTTATAGTAGCCGGAGCTCATCGTCGGCTGACCCCAGGTCGCCATGCCGAGGGCCGTACTCCATCGCGGGCTAACCGGCTCGCCGTAAGTGCCCTTGATCCCCTTCAGTGAAAGAACGACGCGCAGCCCATAATTTCCGATGGTCTGAGCCGATACGAAGGTACCGCCGCTGATACGGACGTTTGAGCTGTTATACGAGCCGTTGAAGTAGTAAAACGTACTGTAGCCATTGGCGTGTTCCTTCTCCTGGGCTGAAAGGTAGAGGAGAACCTTCGGCTGCGTGCCCACCGTAAGGCTGCCGTTCGTGTCATACCACTCTGCACTGTCGATGACATACTGGTCGGTATCCGGGACAGCGAAATCACTCTCGGACAGGGATGGAAGCTCATGATCTCCTCCCTCGAGGCTCAGATCCTTCAGATAGTCTGAAACCGTAATCTTCACCGTACTGATACGTGCATTTCGATCGGCCGCCCAGACGGTCACACTCATCATCAGAAGCAGGACGATAAGCAGCAGGCACTGCCACAAGGATCGTTTCGCGCTCTTCTTCATCTGTCTTTTCATACGAACCTCCCTAGTATTCTCTAATCTAAGTATACTAGACCAGGATCAACAATCAATCTCAAATAGTTTACGAAATTCTGACGCACCACGCTGCGGATGGCCCTCTCATGGATATGTACAAAAAAGACGAAACCATCCGAAGATGATTTCGTCTTTAAAAAATCGCCTGATGTTCTCTTAAGCATTAAACGAGCTCAAGAAGAACCTCCATAGCAGCGTCACCCTTACGGAGACCGATCTTTACGATACGAGTGTAACCACCGTTACGGGTAGCATACTTCGCACCATACTCGTCGAAAAGCTTGGCAGCGAGATCAACACTCTTGGTGTTCTTCTTCTGACCAGCCTTAGCTGCAGGAACCTCCGTTACCGGGTAAAGGTATGCAAGCATCTGACGACGTGCATGAAGTCTGGATGGCTTATCCTTCTTGATGGTCTTCTCGATCTCGTCATAAACGGTAACCTTCTTACCATCAACTACTTCCTTTACACGCTTGCCATCGGCGTCCTTACGAGCAACCTTAGCCTTAACGGTAACCTCTTCGTAGTTGTCCTTCTCACGAACTGCAAGTGCGATCAGCTTCTCAGCCTGCTTACGAACTTCCTTCGCACGAGCCTCGGTTGTAACGATCTTGCCGTTTGCGATCAGAGAAGTGGTCAGTGCGCGAAGCATGGCCTGTCTCTGGCTGGACTCTCTACCTAACTTTCTATAATTTGACATAATCTATTTCCCCCACCGTGCACTTCGGTCTTACCGGTTTTTATGTATCTCAGCTTCTGCAGCTCCCTGCAGACGAATCAGACCATCCCGGATGGATCACTCCTCCTGAGTGGAAAGGCTGAGATTTAACTCCTTCAGTTTTGCAAGAACTTCCTCAAGTGACTTACGACCCAGGTTACGAACCTTCATCATATCATCCGGTGTCTTCGCACAGAGCTGCTGTACGGTGTTGATCCCGGCTCTCTTGAGACAGTTATATGAGCGAACGGAAAGCTCCAACTCATCGATGTTCATCTCGAGGATACGCTCCTTACCGTCGACTGGTTTCTCAACCATAACTTCGGTCGTCTGCGTATTCTGAGACAGATCAATGAAGAGGGTCAGATGCTCGGAAAGAATTTTCGCTGCTTCAGAAACAGCATCATCCGGGCTCATCTTACCGCTGGTAAATACATCCAGTGTCAGCTTATCGTAATCGATCTTGTTACCGACACGTGTGTTGCTGATGGCCATATTTACACGCTCTACTGGTGTGTAGATCGCATCCACGTCGAAAACTCCTTCCGGAAGTTCTGCGATTCTGGAACGGTCTGCACCGACATAGCCTCTGCCCGATGTGATGGTGATTTCCATCTCGAGCTTCGCATCCTGAGCGTCAAGAGTTGCAATCTTCTGCTCCGGATTCAGGATCTCCAGACCTTCTGCCAGCTGGATGTCGGACGCCGTAACGACGCCCTCACCCATATGCGAAAGATATACAACCATTGCGTCATCGGAGGCTGAAGTGTTCTGAATCTCGAGACTCTTAAGGTTCATGATGACCTCAGTCAGAGACTCCTTTACACCCGGGATCGCATCGCCATCCCGATCGGCACCGGTAATCTTGACCTGAGAAACTGCAGCACCGGTCAGAGCAGAGAGCATGATGCGCTTCAGCGCATTGCCCAGCGTAGTACCGTAGCCTCTTTCCAGCGGCTCGCATACGAATCTGCCGTACTTCTTATCATCTGAAATCTCAACAATCTCAATGTTTGGTTTCTCAAAATCGAACATGCAATGCCTCCTTTATTGCAGGCTAATTATTTTGAATACAACTCGACGATAAGCATCTCGTTTACTGGAACGTCGATTTCCTCTCTGGAAGGAAGCTGCTTTACAGTCGCCTTGAGGTTCTCCTGGTCGCAATCGATCCATGCCGGAACCATACGGCCGTTGGTAACCTCGAGGATATCCTTAAATCTCTGAAGAGACTTCTTGGACTCCTTGACAGCAACTACATCGCCAGCGGATACAAGGTAGGAAGGAATGTTAACAACCTTGCCATTTACAGTGATGAGTCTGTGATCAACGATCTGACGTGCCTCACGACGAGTACGAGCAAGGCCCATACGGAAGATCACATTATCCAGACGAGACTCAAGAAGAACCATGAGGTTGGTACCGGTCTGTCCCTTCATCTGGTTAGCCTTTGCATAGTAGTTACGGAAAGGCTTCTCAAGTACGCCATAGATGAACTTCGCCTTCTGCTTCTCACGAAGCTGAAGACCATACTCAGACATCTTACGACGCTGGTTTCTGAGCTGTCTGTTTGACTTCTTATCAATTCCTAAGAATACAGGGTCAAGTCCGAGTGACCTGCATCTTTTAAGTACGGGAGTTTTGTCAACTGCCATAATTCTTTCTCCTTATAATATCAAGTAATTTACGTGATACGTCCTTTACACCCGTGGGCTTCGTCGGACAGATCTGCCGCTATTTTATACATACTGCGGCCTATGTCTGTGGTGAATCAACTCAAGATAATCCAGAAAAATCAGGATTATACTCTTCTGCGCTTTGGTGGACGGCATCCGTTGTGTGGAACCGGTGTTACATCCTTGATGGAAGTAACCTCGAGACCGTTGGCCTGGAGTGCACGAATAGCTGCCTCACGTCCTGATCCTGGTCCCTTAACACTTACATCCACATACTTTAAGCCGTGTACTAAAGCTGCCTTAACAGCAGTTTCAGCAGCCATCTGAGCTGCATATGGAGTAGATTTTCTTGAACCCTTGAAACCAAGACCACCAGCACTTGCCCATGAAAGAGCGTTTCCTTCAGCATCTGTCAGTGTAACGATAGTGTTGTTGAAAGATGCCTGAATATGTGCCTGTCCGCGTTCAACGTTTTTCTTTACGCGCTTCTTTGTAATTCTCTTACCTGACGCCATATTAAAACTAACCTACTTTCCTTTTTCTGTCTTCCTGTATTTAAAACATGAAGATCACAATAGTTACTTCTGATTCTACATCAGTGTGATCATTTCTGATCTGGACTTTCTCTTACCTTAAAGAAGAATACTCTCTAATAGATTACTTCTTCTTGTTAGCAACAGTCTTACGCGGTCCCTTACGTGTTCTGGCATTGGTCTTGGTCTTCTGACCTCTAACCGGAAGGCCTCTTCTGTGACGGATGCCACGGTAGCAGCCGATCTCCTGAAGTCTCTTGATGTCCAGAGCTGTTGATCTTCTGAGGTCACCTTCTACTACCTGGTGCTCAGCGATGTAGTTCGCAAGCTCCTTGACTTCATCGTCAGTGAGATCCTTAACACGTGTGTCAGGGTTAACGCCTGTTGCCGCGAGAATCTTATCAGCGCTGGACTGACCGATACCATAAATGTATGTCAGACCAATCTCGATACGCTTCTCTCTCGGTAAATCGACACCTGCAATACGAGCCATTTTTGTTTCCTCCTGTAAAAATTAACCTTGTCTCTGCTTGTGCTTAGGGTTTTCGCAGATAATTCTGATAGAGCCTTTCCGCTTGATGACTTTGCATTTCTCGCAGATAGGCTTTACTGATGATCTTACCTTCATAGTAATTCCCCTTTCTAATAACGAATTCGAACAAAGTTGCCGTATCATTCTAACAAAGCGCTCCACTATTGTAAAGCCCTTTTTAAAGGAATTGTAAGAATATCGACCGCTTTATTTGTCTCTCCAGATGATACGTCCCTTGGAAAGGTCGTACGGTGAAAGTTCGATGGTCACCTTGTCACCTGGAAGAATTCGAATGTAATTCATACGAAGCTTTCCGGAAATGTGTGCCAGTACCTGATGGCCATTCTCAAGCTCAACCTGGAACATGGCATTCGGAAGTTTTTCAATTACTTTGCCAGTAATCTCGATTACATCTGATTTAGACATTCAGTTCTCCTTCTTATTTATTTAATGTGATTAATAAACTCTTATCCTCACCCGGCATCGTCAGCAGCTCCGGCTCACCGTCGGTGATGAGAATCGTGTTTTCATAGTGGCAGGAAAGACTGCCGTCATCCGGAACGACATTCCAGCCGTTATCCCGTGTATGGCAGATCGGTGATCCTAATGTGATCATCGGCTCCACCGCCAGTGTCATACCAGCGCAGAGCTTCGGTCCTTTCCGATGCATATCATAGTTCGGAATTTCCGGATCCTGATGGATCTCCGCTCCGATACCATGTCCGCAGTATTCTCTCAGGATGCCACAGCCCTGAGACTCTACATAATTACCGATGGCCGACGTAATATCGTTCAGATGATTACCGGCGACGGCCTGCTTCATACCTTCGAAGAAGCTCTGCTGGCAGACTCTGATCACCCGCTTCGCATCCTCGGAAATCTCACCCACCGCCCAGGTTCTGGTCGCATCTGCATTATAGCCATGATAGCTGGTGCAGGTGTCGATGGAGACGATATCACCATCCTTCAGAATCACATGACGATCAGGGATACCATGGATGACTTCTTCGTTGACAGAGATGCAACAGGTTCCCGGGAAGTCATATAAACCCTTCATGCTTGGGAAGCCACCGAGCTTCCGCATGATGCCCTCGGCCAGTTCATCCAGTTCCTTCGTGCTGATACCAGGGGCGATCTTCTCTCCGAGACGATTGTGCATCTCGAAGAGAATCTTGCCTGCCTCACGCATCAGTTCGATTTCACGTTTTGATTTGATTTCGATCATGAGTACTTCTTTCTGAATACGCTTAATGTTTTACAGCAGAGGCTGTTCTGTCACTCACCTTCCGAAGAATCAGTTCTCGGAAAGGATCGCTACGACATCCTCAAATACCTTCGGAAGCTCCTGTGTTCCATCAACTTCACGAAGCACGCCGGCGGTCTTGTAGTACGCGATGAGCGGCTCTGTCTGCTGATGGTAAACATTGAGACGATCCTTTACGGTCTCCGGCTTATCATCCGAACGAATGATGAGCTCGGTACCGCACTTATCACAGATGTTTTCTGTCTTCGGTGCTGCGTATACGATATGGTAGGTTGCACCACACTTCGGGCAGGCACGTCTGCCGGACATACGCTTGATGATGGCTTCATCCGGAACATCGATGTTCAGTGCGAAGTCGATCCGATCGCCCTGGCTCTTCAGTGCCTCTGTCAGACTTTCCGCCTGCGGAATCGTACGTGGGAAACCATCGAGAACATAACCGTTCTTACAGTCATCCTGTGCGATACGATCCAGCAGCATTCCGATCGTTACCTCATCCGGAACCAGCTCGCCCTTATCGATGTAGGACTTTGCCTTCTGTCCGAGCTCTGTACCACCCTTGATGTTCGCACGGAAGATATCACCCGTCGAAATGTGTGGAATATCATACTTATCAGCAATCTTGATCGCCTGTGTACCCTTACCGGCACCAGGCGCACCTAACATAACAATCTTCATTTGCGTTCTCCCGATAGTACTATAGTAATAAACACTGATAGCCTCCCCAGATCGTATGTCTGAGGAGGCTTGGTGTTGACGATTAATCGTTCAGGAATCCCTGGTAGTTTCTTACAACCATCTGAGACTCAATTGCCTTCACGGTCTCAAGCACGACACCGACGATAATGATCAGAGACGTACCGGCGAAGGAGATACGACCAACATTGAACACTCCGGAGATAAAGATCGGAATGATCGCGACGATGGCCAGTCCTGTCGCACCGATGAAAATAATATATGTAAGAATATTATCAAGGTAATCGCTGGTTGGCTTACCCGGACGGATACCCGGGATAAAACCGCCCTGTTTCTTCATGTTATTTGCAATCTCTAACGGATTAAAGGAAATCGATGTATAGAAATATGCAAAGAAGTAAAGCAGCAGAATGTAGATCACCAGTCCGATCGAGTAGATCGGTCTGTCCGGATTGCACCAGGAGCCTGAGTTCAGTGCCATAAGGATCTGACCAGGAATCGTGCTGTAATCCACCTTGATGATCTGACCGACCACAACCGGCATGGTCATCAGTGAGCTGGCGAAGATAACCGGCATAACACTTGCTGTATTGACCTTCAGAGGGATGTTGGAGGACTGTCCGCCCACCAGGCCTCTGCCCTGCACACGCCGGCTGTACTGAACCGGGATGGTTCTCTGCGCGTCGTTGAGGATGATCGTAAATACAACCAGTCCGATAATTGCTGCAACGATGATGATCGCTGCGACAACCATCGTTGCCACATTCTTTCCGCTTATGAATCTGATGTACAGCGTCTGGAAATCGCTCGGAACAGAAGACAGAATATTGAAGAGGAGGACGAGGGAGATACCATTGCCCACACCCTTATCTGTGATCTGCTCACCGATCCACATCAGAAGTGCCGAGCCCGCCGTCATCGCTATAACAGCGATCGCGATATCAGCGATCTTTCTTCCTGTGCTCGCCTCGGCGAAACCGATCAGAAGTCCCTGACCGCCAAATCCGATAGCCATCGCAAGTGACTCGATAAGAGCCAGACCGATCGTTACGTATCTGGTGTACTCAGTGAGCTTCTTTCTTCCCTCTTCACCATCCTTCTGCATCTCCTCGAGGGCCGGAATGGCCACGGTGAGCAGCTGGATGATGATGGATGAAGTGATGTACGGTGTGATGGACAGTGCGAAGATCGACAGCTGCTCGAAGGAGCCACCGGTCATCGTATTGAACCAACCGAATGCATCATTATTGGACATGCTGTTAAACAGCTCGCTAAAGTACTGCGCGTTCACACCCGGGATAGGAAGATTCGATCCAAACCTAATTACTACGAGCATCAGGAAAACGAACAGAAGCTTTTTCCTCAGTTCTTTTACCTTAAATGCATTAAGTAGTGATTTGAACATTATCAGATTACCTCACAGGTGCCGCCTAAAGCTTCGATCTTCTCCTTAGCAGATGCTGAGAAAGCATTCACCTTTACATTGAGCTTCTTTGTAAGCTCGCCGTTACCAAGAATCTTAACGCCATCGTTAACCTTCTTGATGATGCCCTTCTCGAGAAGAGCCTCGATGGTTACTTCCTCACCCTCGTTGAAATGAGTGTCAAGAGTAGAAAGGTTGATACCTGTGATAACCTTAGAATTACGATCAGTGAATCCTCTCTTCGGGATACGTCTGAACAGAGGCATCTGACCACCCTCAAATCCTGGTCTTGGTGCTCCAGATCTTGCCTTCTGGCCCTTTGCACCCTTACCTGCGGTCTTGCCGTTTCCTGAACCATGGCCACGGCCACGTCTGAAGTTCTTTGACTGCTTTGCGCCGTCAGCCGGCTTTAAATTAGCTAACTCCATTTTATGCCTCCTTAGATTTCTTCAACTTTTACAAGATGGTTAACTCTCTGAATCATACCTCTTGTAGCACCGTTGTCCGGAAGCTCTACACTCTGACGGATCTTACGGAGACCAAGAGCCTGAACAGTAGCTCTCTGCTTAGGGATAGCTGCGATTGGAGACTTAACAAGTGTAATCTTTAACTTCTTATCTGCCATTTTGATACCCCCTATTAACCTGTGATCTCAGCTACAGTCTTGCCGCGGAGTGCAGCAAACTCCTCAGGAGTCTTCATGGAAGTGAGGCCCTGAAGGGTAGCGAGTACAACGTTTGTCTTATTGTTCGAGCCCAGAGACTTGGTACGAATGTTCTTGATACCAGCAAGCTCAAGTACAGAACGAGCAGGACCACCAGCGATGATACCAGTTCCTTCCGGTGCCTTCTTCAGAAGAACAGTAGAGCTTCCGAACTTACCAACATAATCGTGCGGCACGGACTTCTCCTCGGTTACAGGGATTGTAACGATAGCCTTTACAGCAGCCTCACGAGCCTTACGGATCGCCTCTGGAACCTCGACTGCCTTACCGATACCACAACCTACATGACCATTGCCGTCACCAACTACTACGAGAGCAGAGAATCTCATGGTACGACCACCCTTAACGGTCTTCGCAACACGCTTGATGGCTACGACGTTGTCGTTTAATTCTAACTGATTTGCATCAATTCTTTCACGCTTCATCTTGCTTGTTTCTCCTCTCGATTAGAATTCAAGGCCAGCTTCTCTTGCAGCATCTGCGAGAGCCTGAACCTTACCATGATACAGGAAGCCGCCACGGTCAAATACAACCTGCTTGATTCCCTTAGCCAGAGCCTTCTCCGCGATGGCCTTACCAACGTACTGAGCAGCCTCAATATTGCTTGTGTTCTCTAAGTTTGCATCCTTATCAAGAGTAGAAGCAGCGCAAAGAGTGTTGCCTGCTACATCATCGATAATCTGTGCATACATATGCTTGTCAGATCTGAATACGGAAAGACGTGGTCTCTCTGGAGTACCAGAAAAACGGTTTCTAAGTCTCTCGTGCTTCTTCTGGCGAAGTTCAGCTTTATTTCTCTTACTTACCATTTCACTTTCCTCCTAATTATTTCTTACCTGTCTTACCAACCTTACGTCTGATGATCTCATCAGCATACTTGATACCCTTGCCCTTATATGGCTCCGGTCCTCTCTTGCTGCGGATCTCAGCTGCGTACTGACCAACTGCTTCCTTGTCAATGCCGCGAACGAAGATGGTATTTGTGCCATCAAGTACAGTCTCAACACCCTCCGGATCTTCCATGGTAACCGGGTGAGAATAGCCGAGTGTAAGGGTCAGTGTCTTGCCCTGCTTCGCTGCTCTGTAACCTACGCCGTTGATCTCAAGCTTCTTCTCGAAGCCGTTGGTTACACCATCAACCATGTTGTGGATGAGCGCTCTGGTAAGTCCGTGAAGGGACTTCTCCTTCTTATTATCGTTTGGTCTGGTAACAACGATCTCGCCGTCCTTCTGCTCGATGCCGATTTCTGGAGCGAACTGCTTCTCAAGAGTACCCTTCGGTCCCTTTACAGAAAGAACGTTGTTGTCCTTCATCTCAACAGTAACGCCTGCTGGGATTACTACCGGTAATTTTCCGATACGTGACATACTAATGTCTCCTCTCTTAAATTCTCTGCCTTTTCAGACAGTTTTCAGATTACTAGTTACTATTTGTAAGCCTGTTCAGACTGTTCAGAATATAGTTTAGTGGGTTAATTAAACTAAATTACCAAACAAATGCCAGAACTTCGCCGCCTACGCCCTTTGCTCTTGCTTCACGATCAGTCATAACGCCCTGATTGGTGGAAACAATGGCGATACCAAGACCGCCCAGTACGGAAGGCATGTTCTCCTTGCCAGCGTATACTCTCAGACCCGGCTTGGAAATCTTACGGATGCCGCCGATGATCTTATCGTTCTTCGTAGCGCCATACTTAAGAGTAACCTTGATGTCCTTGAACTTGCCGTTGTCAACGAGCTCATACTTTGCGATGTAGCCCTCATTTACCAGGATGTCAGCGATAGCAAGCTTCATCTTGGAGGATGGGATAGTTACTGTCTCGTGCTTTGCAGTGTTTGCATTACGGATTCTTGTAAGCATATCTGCGATTGGATCACTCATACTCATGTTTACGGATATCCTTTCTTAAAAAAATATAGTTTGTTATATGTCCTTATAATTTCGGACAAAGCAAATGCCGCGTCAACAGGGTGATCTCACCTGACCAGTCCATAGGATACGTGATCCGATGCTTAGTCAAATGGCACAGCATATGCTGTGCGGCCTGCGGCGCAACATTTACATTATAACCATTTTTCTCCGAGTTGCAACCCGGTCCGGCGTATCTTTTTGAAGTAAATTATGTACTTCTTTAAATACAATCCAGAAATTATCGCCCTTAACAACACAATCCCGAAGGATCACATTGCCGCAGGCTCAAATGGTGAAAGGTCCTGATTACCAGGAAGCCTTCTTAACACCAGGGATCTCGCCCTTGTATGCAAGCTCACGGAAGCATACACGGCAGATACCGTACTTCTTAAGAACAGAGTGAGGTCTTCCGCAGATCTTGCATCTGGTATATGCTCTGGTGGAGAACTTCGGAGCCTTCTGCTGCTTTAACTTCATTGATAACTTAGCCATATTTTCCTCCGATTACTTTGCGAACGGCATGTTGAACAGTCTAAGAAGCTCTCTTGCCTCTTCGTCCGTCTTTGCAGTCGTAACGAAGATGATATCCATACCTCTTACCTTATCAACCTTATCAAACTCGATCTCAGGGAAAATGATCTGCTCCTTGAGGCCAAGTGCATAGTTACCTCTGCCATCAAATGCGTTCGGGTTAACGCCTCTGAAGTCTCTTACGCGCGGAAGTGCGAGGTTGATCAGACGATCAGCGAACTCGTACATTCTCTCGCCACGAAGAGTAACCTTACATCCGATAGCCTGTCCCTCTCTGATCTTGAAGTTTGCAACAGACTTCTTCGCCTTGGTGGTTACAGCATGCTGACCAGTGATGATCTCGAGATCACGCACTGCACTGTCGAGAACCTTGGAATTTTCCTTAGCTTCTCCAACGCCCATGTTGATAACGATCTTATCAAGCCTAGGAATCTCGTTAACGTTCTTGTAACCGAACTTCTTCGTCATAGCTTCCTTGATCTCGCTATTGTAAAGATCCTTTAATCTAGCCATCTTAAAATTCCTCCTTTCTCTTACTCAACGACCTTACCGGTCTTCTTCGCAACTCTTACCTTCTTGCCGTCCTTAACCTCGAAGCCTACGCGAGTAGCCTGTCCGTCAACAACGAGCATCACGTTGGAAGCGTCGATCGGAGCCTCCTTGTGAAGGATGCCACCCTGCGGGTTAACCTGAGATGGCTTCTGGTGCTTGGTTACCATATTGCAGCCTTCAACGACTACCTTATTGGTTGCCGGGTCAAAGGAAAGGACCTTGCCCTGCTTACCATTGTCCTTACCGGCAATGATCTTTACCATATCGTCTTTCTTAATTCTACGCATCTGGCAACCTCCTTACAGTACTTCCGGAGCGAGGGAAACGATCTTCATGTAACCATGATCACGAAGCTCTCTTGCTACCGGTCCAAAAATACGTGTTCCCTTAGGTGTTCCATCGTCCTTAAGGATAACAGCTGCATTCTCGTCGAACTTGATGTAGCTGCCGTCCTTACGACGGATATCATCAACGGTTCTTACTACAACAGCCTTGACAACGTCACCCTTCTTTACCTGACCGCCTGGGATGGCATCCTTCACGGATGCGATGATTACATCTCCGACAGCAGCATATCTTCTGGTTGAGCCACCCATAACGCGGATGCAAAGAAGCTCTCTTGCACCTGTGTTATCAGCAACTCTAAGTCTTGTTTCCTGCTGAATCATATAATGCTCCTTCCTTGCCTCTTAATTACTTAGCCTTCTCAACGATCTCAACAAGTCTCCATCTCTTTGTCTTAGAAAGAGGTCTTGTAGCCATCACCTTAACAGTGTCGCCTACGCCAGCTTCGTTGTTCTCGTCGTGAGCGTATACCTTAACGGTTCTCTTTACGATCTTACCGATGACAGGATGCTTAACGTGATCCTCGATAGCGATAACGATGGTCTTGTCCATCTTTGCACTAACGACCTTACCGGTACGTGTTTTTCTCAGATTTCTCTCCATTGTTGTGCTCTCCTTTCTCACGCTTTTGCTTTCTCTGTGATAACTGTCTGAATACGCGCGATGTTCTTGCGAACCTCGGTGATTCTTGCTGTATTATCGAGCTGGTTGGTAGCGTTCTGGAATCTCAGATTAAAGAGCTCCTTCTTTGCAGAAACAAGCTCAGCATTGAGCTGCTCTGTTGTCTTCGCCTGTAACTCTTCTACGTAAGTTTTCTTCTTCATTAGTTATCACCGCCTTCCAGATCGGCCTTCGTAACGATCTTGCAGTTGCAAGGAAGCTTGTGACTAGCAAGTCTAAGTGCCTCTCTTGCCGTCTCCTCAGGTACGCCGGAAATCTCAAACATTACTCTACCTGGCTTAACTACAGCTACCCAGTACTCTACAGCGCCCTTTCCGGAACCCATTCTGACGCCGAGTGGCTTAGCTGTGATCGGCTTGTCAGGGAAGATCTTGATCCATACCTGACCGCCACGCTTGATGTATCTTGTAAGGGCAACTCTGGCTGCCTCGATCTGATTGGATCTGATCCAGCAAGGCTCAGTTGCGACAAGACCGAACTCACCATAAGTAACCTTATTACCTCTCGTAGCCTTACCCTTCATGTTTCCACGAATCTGCTTACGATACTTCGTTCTCTTTGGCATTAACATAATTACTTATCGCTCCCTTCCTTGGTATTCTTGGTAGGAAGAACCTCTCCCTTGTAGATCCATACCTTCACACCGAGTCTGCCGTATGTGGTAGCAGCCTCAGCGAAGCCATAGTCGATGTCAGCTCTGAGTGTCTGAAGAGGAATGGTCCCCTCGGAATAGAACTCACGTCTTGCGATATCAGCACCGCCGAGACGACCACTTACAGAAGCCTTGATACCAAGTACGCCGGACTTCATGGTTCTCTGCATTGCCTGCTTCATCGCTCTTCTGAACGATACACGGTTCTCAAGGGACTGCGCGATGTTCTCAGCTACGAGCTGTGCATCGCGATCCGGTCTCTTGATCTCCTTGATATCGATGTTGACATTCTTGGAGGTAAGCTTCTGAACTTCCTTTCTTACCTTCTCGATCTCAGCGCCGCCCTTACCGATAACGAAACCTGGCTTAGCAGTGTAGATCACTACGCGAACCTTATCGTTTGCAGCTCTCTCGATCTCGATCTTCGCAATTCCTGCAGAGTAAAGTCTCTTCTTCAGGAACTTACGGATGTTGTAGTCTTCAACAAGTGCATCTGAAAAAGTATTCTTGTCAGCATACCACTTGGAATCCCAATCTTTAATAACGCCGACTCTCATGCCGTGCGGATTGACTTTCTGACCCATTTATATGCCTCCTTCTTACTTTCTCTCGTCTAAAACTACAGTAATGTGTGAGTTTCTCTTCAAAATTCTGTAAGCTCTGCCCTGTGCTCTCGGATGAATTCTCTTCATCGTAGGAGCTGCACCAGCATAGCACTCAGCAACATAAAGATTATCTCTGTTCATGTTGTTGTTGTTCTCTGCATTAGCAGCAGCAGACTCAAGAAGCTTCTTAACTAAAGTAGAAGCGTATCTAGGATTGTATGTAACGATACCGAGTGCCTCGTCGAGGTTCTTGCCTCTGATGGCGTCAAGAACGAAGCATGCCTTCTGTACGGATACTCTTGCATATGAAAGAGTAGCTGAAGGTCTCTTTACAGTATTCGCATTTCTCTCTCTCTTAATCTGAGATCTATGACCCTTTGACATTTTAGAAATGTCCTCCTTTCAAATATGCGTGAGTTATGCTCTCTTCTCGTTGCCAGTGTGGCCGTGGAAGGTTCTGGTTACAACGAACTCTCCGAGCTTGTGTCCAACCATGTCCTCTGTAACATATACAGGAACGTGCTTTCTACCGTCATGAACTGCGATGGTGTGACCAACAAATGACGGGAAGATGGTGGAACGACGAGACCAGGTCTTGATAACGGCCTTGTTTCCGGAAGCATTCATATTATCGACAGCCTTCTTCAGCGAAGCGTCAATAAATGGTCCTTTTTTAACTGAACGTGCCATATTATTCTCTCCTCCTCAATTACTTGATGGCTCTACCATCACGTCTTCTGATGATAAGCTTGTTGGAAGCCTTCTTCTTATTACGTGTCTTAAGACCAAGTGCTGGCTTACCCCATGGAGTGCAAGGACCAGGTCTTCCGACAGGTGCCTTACCTTCTCCACCACCGTGCGGGTGATCGTTAGGGTTCATGACAGAACCACGAACAGTAGGTCTCCAACCCATGTGTCTCTTTCTACCAGCCTTACCAAGGTTGATGAGGTTGTGGTCACCGTTACCTACAACACCGATGGTTGCACGGCACTCTACAGGAACCATTCTCATCTCGCCGGACGGAAGACGAAGAGTTGCATACTTGCCTTCCTTCGCCATCAGCTGAGCAGCGTTACCAGCAGAACGTACCATACGTGCGCCCTTGCCAGGGATAAGCTCGATTGCGTGAACGTTTGTACCTACAGGAATCTTGGAAAGCGGTAAGCAGTTACCAACTCTTGCCTCAGCCTCAGGTCCGTTCATAACCTTCATACCGTCGGTCAGACCGTTCGGTGCGAGGATGTATGCCTTCTCACCATCAGCATAAGCGATGAGTGCGATGTTGGCTGTTCTGTTCGGATCATACTCGATTCCGATAACAGTTGCAGGGATACCATCCTTGCTGTTTCTCTTGAAATCGATGATTCTGTACTTCTGTCTGTTTCCACCACCCTGGTGACGAACAGTGATCTTACCCTGATTGTTTCTACCAGCGTTCTCCTTTACTGTAGAAAGAAGAGATCTCTCCGGAGTCTTCTTCGTAATCTCAGAAAAGTCAGAACCGGTCATGTTTCTTCTCGAAGGTGTATAAGGTCTATATGTCTTAATACCCATGACTTATTTTCTCCTTTTTACTAGTCACGTATAATAGAGAATTTTTCACGTGACGTACTATGCTATCTGTAAATTAAAGGCCCTTGAAAATCTCGATTTCCTTGGAATCCTCAGTTAAAGTAACGATAGCCTTCTTCGTTGCAGCTGTCTTGCCGAGCTTGAGACCTCTTCTCTTGGCCTTGCCGTCAGCGTTCATCGTATTTACAGCCTTTACCTTTGTACCCTCGAACATCTTCTCAACGGCCTCACGAACCTGAGCCTTGGTTGCGTCCGGATTTACAAGGAATGTATACTTCTTGGATGCCATCTCGCCCATGGACTTCTCAGTGATAACCGGGCGGAGAATAACGTCGTAATACTTAATGTCTGCCATTATGCGTATACCTCCTGGATCTTCTCTACAGCTGCCTTCGTAGCAACTACAGTCTGGTACTTAAGAACGTCGTATACATTGAGCTCGTTCACACCGGCTGTCTTGATGTCAGCGATGTTTCTAGCAGAAAGAACGGTGTTCTTATCGTTCGAATCAAGAAGAACGAATGCCTTCTCAACCTTGAGTGCATCCAGCATAGCCTGGAAGTTCTTGGTCTTGATCTCGTCGAACTTGATCTCATCAACAACGATGAGCTTGTTCTCCTGAACAGCGTTGGTGAGTGCAGACTTAAGAGCTGCTCTCTTCTCCTTCTTGTTCATGGTTGTTGTATAGTCACGTGGTACCGGTGCGAATACAACTCCGCCGCCCTTCCACTGCGGTGCTCTGATGGAGCCCTGTCTTGCATGACCTGTGCCCTTCTGTCTCCAAGGCTTTCTTCCGCCTCCGGAAACCTCTGCACGAGTTAATGCCTTCTGTGTGCCCTGACGCTTGTTTGCAAGCTGAGCAACAACTGCGAGGTGAAGGAGATGCTCATTGATCTCAACGCCGAATACGGCATCGTTAAGATCCATCTTTCCAACTTCCTTGCCCTGCATATCAAATACTGATACGTTAGCCATTTATGTGTTCCTCCTTTCGTACGTTTCAGGCCTTCACTGCTTCTCTGACAGTTACAAGAGCCTTCTTAGGTCCCGGTACAGCTCCCTTTACAAGAAGCAGGTTGTTCTCAGCATCTACCTTAACGATGGTAAGGTTCTGAGTTGTAACCTTTACAGCACCCATGTGTCCTGGCATTCTCTTGCCCGGAAGTACACGTGAAGGTGTTGCGGCAGTACCATTGGATCCTGCGTGACGGTGGAACTTGGAGCCGTGGCCCATCGGTCCTCTGGACTGGCCATACTTTCTGATAGCGGACTCGAATCCCTTACCCTTGGAAATAGCGGTAACGTCGATCTTGTCGCCCTCAGCGAAGATGTCAGCCTTGATCTCGTCCTTAACGTTGTAGTTCTCAGCGTCCTCAAGTCTGAACTCCTTCACAAATCTCTTGCAAGGAACACCAGCCTTGTCGAACTGACCCTTCATAGGCTTGTTTACGAGATTCTCTCTCTTATCCTGGAAGCCTACCTGGATCGCTGCGTAACCGTCGTTCTCAACAGTCTTAACCTGTGTAACAACACAAGGACCAGCCTGAAGTACAGTTACTGGAATTAACACGCCATCTTCGTTCCAGATCTGTGTCATTCCTACTTTTGTTGCTAAAATAGCTTTCTTCATGTGTTCTCCTTTCTACAGCGGAGCCCGATTTCTCAGACTCATACTAGAATCATTACTTGTTCTTCATCTTGATATCGACATAAACGCCAGCCGGCATCTCCAGTCTCTGAAGAGCATCCATGGTCTTCTGGTTCGGACTGATAACGTCGATAAGTCTCTTGTGTGTTCTCTGCTCGAACTGCTCACGAGAGTCCTTGAACATGTGTGTAGCACGAAGGATGGTTACGATCTCCTTCTTCGTCGGAAGTGGAACCGGACCGGATACCTGTGAACCCGTCTTCTTGCAGTTCTCCACAATCTTTGCGGCTGACTCGTCTACAAGGACGTGATCGTAAGCCTTAAGTGTGATTCTCATTACTTGACTTGCCATAAAAAAAGTCGCCTCCTATCGGTGATTTGACGATAAGTCGGTGACTGTACATTAACGCGCACACCTGTCCCATGTGAGATAAAGGATCGATCTGCGCAAATCCATCTGCTGTTTGATGGATTAAATTGTAGTACAGTGACCTGCCGTCAGTTTCTAAACTAGACATTCGCTCCCTGAAGTTCTCTTACATGACTTATACTTGGTTGCCGTCTCAACTCTCAGGCGGAGCCCGGAGGCTCACTGGATCCAAAGGATACTGTTGTACGGATCTTGGCTTTCGTCCATGCAAGCAATCTTCATTTCAACGCTATCATGTCACAGCGTGTACAAAGATAACACACATGCTTTTTTATTGCAAGCAATTTTTCTGAAAACGTGCATAAAATCCGATACACGTTTCCACACTGCCGTGTGTATCACGATATAATGTACAGCACAGCAGGTAACCACCTCGCTGTGCGTGTCATATCATACCATCTGTTTTTCTGAATTGCAAGACCTTTTTTGATCGCAGTTCAGCGGGGACCCGGACTGCAAACGAACGAATGCAACCATCTGTTCTATACTAGAAGAGAGCCCGCTCCTTTCGGAAACGGGCCCTCTTCTATTATAGAAAGGAAATCATCAGTCGATGTCATCGACATCCGGCGGAGTCGCGGTCATCGCCTCGAGGCTGCCATCGAGGTTTGCCTTCAGCGTACCGTCGGCATTAGTCGATACCTTATTACCATCCGCATCGCGGAGATTTGTTTTACTCTTCATGACCAGTCCGGAGTAAGAGATGACGTAGTTCTTTCCATCTACGTAGCAGGTCTGGTACTTCGCACTCTGATCCGCCTGCTGCAGTCTGCCCTCATAATAGAGGTAACCGTTCTTCACGCCGGTGTAGCCGCGGCCGTTGCTCTCTGCATAGTAAGTGATCTTATCGCCATCCGCCTCCGTCATCACGAAACGTCCGGTCTTTACCGAGCAGTCTGCCCTACTGGATCCACAGTAGTAGTAATGCACGCTTGCGTCAGTCGTCGTGGAGCCCTTCTGCATGCCATATACCGGATTTCCCTTTTCGTTGAAGAGGTACTTCTTACCGCTGATCGACTGCACGAGGAAGTTGCCGGTCGTACCAGCTGCCGGTCGTCCATTCGAGCGGAAGTAGAAATACTCTACATCACCGCTGGCGAGACTCTCATCATAGGAGCCGTCGCTGTTCTGCGGTCCGGTCGTCGTATACCAGGTGTTCTCGATCAGCTGGCCCTGCTTGAAGTGATCGTCGGTTTTCATCGCGAAATACATGTATCCGCTGATCTCCGGGGTCGTATCCTGTACCTTCGACCATCCGAGCTGCATCACGCCATTCTCATCGAAGCCGTACTTGAGACCATTGATGGTCTTTACGGTAACGTTATAGCTGTCAGACGCGTACTTTTTATTCGTTCCAGTGGCGAAGAAATACCAGGCTGCATGATTCGTGCTGTAGTTCACATCGTCCTCATAGAAGCTCTGGTCCTCCTCCGGAATCGTCAGGTACTGCCAGCCTGAAACAGCGGCACCTGTGTTCGGATTACAGTAGTAGCTGTTTCCATCTACCCAGCCGGTCTGCATCACACCCATCTCATCGAAGTAGTAGCGATAGCCGCCGACGGTCTGCCAGCCGCCCTTTTTCAGGGTGCCGTTCCCGGTAGCGTAGTACCAGATCACCTGACCGTTGCTCTCCGCCTTGATCCAGGCGTTCGCCGCCACGGTTCCGTTATCCTGCATATATACCGGCTCGCCGCTGGTGTTCGTCGTCCAGCCGGCCGCAAATGCACTCGTCGCGGAAATCACCGCAAGCGCACTGGCTGCGATCAGAAGTTTTCTAAGCTTTTCTTTCATCATATCGTATCCCTCCGGACCCGGCTCTACCGGCCCCAACGCCTGTGGATGCACTGGCTCCGGTCGCCGCCGTCCTCTTTCGGACCGGATGTATGCGCTCGTGTGCGCCTCACCGGACGATTTTCCAGTCTGCATCATACTTATGCTATAATAATAGCCTTTCACTCATGCAAATGCAATTTCTATTCCATGAAGAATACTGAATAATCCCGGCGAAATGCTTACGATTCTCTTACATTCACACGCGTCACCGTGGCTTCGTTCGTCACGCCTACCGCCTTCGGCCAATGCTGTTTTCTCTACTATTATGACTTTTCGCAGCTTTCCCAGCGGCCGCTGCAGCCGCATGGCAGCACGAGTCCGGTTTCCGTCACCGGCAGGCCGACCTCTTCCGAGTGGATCACACCGCCGAGGCGTGCACGGATCGCCGTGCCGAGCATATAGCTCATGACCGCCGGCTGCAGTCCGGTCGTGTAGGAATTGATGAGGAAGAAGATGCTGTCTTCCGTCAGCAGCTTCGCCGCCTGCTGCACGAGCGGATAGACCGAATCCTCGATCTTCCAGATCTCCCCCTTCGGTCCACGACCATAGGATGGCGGATCCATGATGATCGCATCATAGGTATTGCCACGACGGATCTCTCGCTCGACGAACTTCATACAGTCGTCGACGAGCCAGCGGATCGGCGCATCCTTGAGATGGGAGGCCTCTGCGTTTTCCTTCGCCCACTGTACCATGCCCTTCGAGGCGTCCACATGGGTCACCTGGGCACCAGCCGCGGCCGCGGCCAGGGTCGCACCGCCCGTATAGGCAAAGAGATTCAGCACCTTCATCGGACGGTCGATACCTGCCTGCTTCCGACGCTCCACTTCCCCGAGGATACGATCCGCGAACCAGTCCCAGTTCGCCGCCTGCTCCGGGAAGAGACCGGTATGCTTAAACGTAAACGGCTTCAGGTGGAAGGTCAGGGTGCGTTTTTCTATAGGAAGCTTCTCGAGCTGTGCATAGACCGGTGCCGTCGGGCAGTAGGTCGCACGCACGTCCGGCTTCAGGGTCGAGGCGGCCGCATCCGCGCCACCGAGCACGTAGGAAATCTTCCACTGCTTCGGAAGATCGAAGAACTCCCACTCGCCGCCGCCCTTGTTCGAGCGATGATAGTGGCCGTTCAGCTTCTTCCAGTACGGATTCCGGAAGGGTGTCTGCCAGATAACCTGTGGATCCGGGCGACGGAGGATATACTTCCCCCAGCGCTCCAGCTTGTCGCCGTTTGATGTGTCGATAACTTCATAATCTTTCCAATGATCTGCAATAAACATAGAACTCCTATCGTCCTCCGCTGAGAATTTTCCACTGCAGCGGCAGGTACCGTTTCAGTACACGCTTCAGCCCATACGCGGCCGCGACAGCGACCACCGGGGTCAGCAGGTACAGCGCGAGGCGCACCGCTTCTCCCCATCCGTCGTACGGAATGCCCAAGTACTGTATCATATAATACTGTGCGCGCGCAATCGGATAATGCACTGCGTACAGAAAGAAGCTGTTTTTCATATAGGGTTTCGCTTCCGGCAGACGGTCTCCGGGCAGGACGAACCAGACGCCGAGCACGAGCAGCAGTCGTCGCACGATGGCGACGAGCGCCTGCGGACCACTCCCGGACAGTGAAAGCACAAACAGTGGAAGCTGCTGAAGGCACTTTCCGATCCAGCGCGCCAGTGCCCCTCCGCTCATCAGGTAGGCCGGCATCGACATCCGCGCGATGCCGCTCCCATCATAGAGCACGAAGCTCATCAGCTTCGCCGGGGTCAGGATCTGCAGCAGCCATGCTAGCAGCAGGAGGCCAATGCCGGCGATGCGGCACCCTCTCTCCATGGAGCTGCGACGCTGACGGGCGTTCGCTGCCACTGGCAGGACGACGATCTCCGCCTCCCCTTTCACCTTTCCAGGCATCGCCTTCCGGAGAAGCCGGGCGTCCGCTGCGGCGCCTTCGAACAGCCCCCGTCCATGACAGGCGAACAGGGCGCCGACGTCATAATAGATGAGGGCGTCTGAATTGACCAGCGGGAGCGTGGCGCCTGCACCGATCGCGGTGGCGAGCAGGAGAAGTGACAGAAGCATAACGAACGCGTTCCGGAGCAGCAGGTAGAGAAGAGGCGCGAGGAGCGTCAGCAGCATCAGCTGGTACATATACCAGAAGGTCGGATTACAGCTGTGGTTCGCAGCAGCCTCACTCATCGCCGTGAGGGAGAAGTGCCGACGGCCGGTCAGCACGTAAGCGAGATACCAGAGCACATTCCATGCGCCATAGGGTACGAGCAGCGACCAGACCCGCTCCTGCCACTTCCGCCCGATATCCCGGAAGCCATGCAGTGTCCGGAAGAAGAGGTAGCCGGAGATCAGAAAGAATCCCGGCACCGCCATCTGCCCGAGGGCGTTCGACAGAAGGTGCTCGACGTGGCCGGCGACGCCGGTGATGCCGGCAAGCTCTGCACCGGTATGGTCTGCGGTCAGGATCATCGAGCTGAGCGTCGTGTTGTCGATCGCGAGGTTTACGCTGTGAATCAGGACGACGAGCAGGGACATCAGGAAGACGTACCAGTTTATTTTATTTCGAAATCTGTTTTCTTGTGTCGGATTCATAGCCTTTATTTTACATAGAAAAAGAGCCGCCTGCAACGGCGACTCTTTCGTATATCGATCCATATATCGGTCAGCGGATCCTGTGGATCGGAACGTCTTTTGATACACACTGCCATCTCCGGGCAGTTGGTTCAGTATCACGTCCGAACACGGCACAATCCATGCGATTTACAGTGGAAGCTCCATCTGCTGGGTCATCTCCTCGCGATGTGCTCTGTAGGCAGCGACCTTATCGTTGATTTTCTGGCTGGAATCCAGGATCGAGGAGATCGACATATCATGATTCAGGTTGTCGATGATGAGGGCGATGTACTTCGCCATATCGACGCTGATGTACCACGGCTTCGTCAGAAGCTCCGGCTGCTGGTAGATCAGGTTCGTGGTGAAGACACCGTTTAAGGTGCCGTTTGCGTACGCCTGGTCGAACTTGTTGAAGCCGGAGGTGAAGAGACCGAAGGTGCAGCATGCGAAGACACGTCTCGCCTTACGCTCCTTCAGCTCCTTGGCCGTATCGATGAGGGACTCACCGGAGGAGATCATATCGTCGATGATAAATACATCCTTACCCTCTACGTCTGCGCCGAGGAACTCATGGGCCACGATCGGGTTACGGCCGTTGACTACCTTTGAGTAGTCACGTCTCTTATAGAACATACCCATGTCGATGCCGAGCACGTTTGCGTAGTAGATCGCACGGCTCATGCCACCCTCATCCGGAGAGATGATCATCATGTGGTTCTTATCGATATCGAGGTCCTCTACATGTGCGAGGATCGACTTGATGAACTGGTAGGAGCAGGAGATGTTGTCAAAGCTGTCCTGCGGGATCGCATTCATGACACGTGGATCATGTGCATCGAAAGTGATGAAGTTCTCCACGCCCATCGCATGAAGCTCCTGGAGCATCATCGCGCAGTCGAGGGACTCACGTCCGGTACGCTTGTGCTGGCGGGACTCATACATGAACGGCATGATGACATTGATGCGCTTCGCCTTGCCGGTCGTCGCTGCGATGACGCGCTTCAGATCACTGTAGTGATCATCCGGGGACATGTGGTTCACCTGGCCGAACAGGCTGTAGGTCTGTGCATAGTTCATGACGTCAACCATCAGATACAGATCTACGCCACGTACGGTCTCGAGGATGTTCGCCTTCGCCTCACCGGAGCCGAAGCGGGACACCTTCGCCTGTACGATATAGCTGTCCTTCTGGTAACCGTTGAACGCGATGGTCTCCTTGTGATCACTCTCACGCTGGGTACGCCATGTAGAAAGATACTCATCGACCTTCTGGCCCAGTGGCTGGATCGAATCGAGCGGCATCAGCGCCAGTGGTCCCACCGGGATACGCTCAATAAACTCTGAAGTTCTGGAATCTGACATTTCTCTCTCCTCCTTAGAAACGTTCCAATCTCAAATCAACCTTCTTTATATATGTAAACAGTCATGACTGTCAACATTTTTTTACCATACATTCTATAACTACAGCTTTTTCCATAACAGTACAGACAGAGGACCCGGTGGGCGGTAGCTTTTTCCACCTATCCCAGAGGCCTATGGGCTTTCGGCTCAGCGCAGCCTCTGGTCCACTCCGTAGAGCGGGATGTAGTCGTACTCCGCCATGATACGGGAGACGATACGATCAGAATAACGGTCCTGCATCGCCCGGAAGTTCAGATTCGTCGAAATCATCACGGACTTGTGCAGTACCATCCGCTGATTCAGCACATAAAAGAGACGCGAGGTCGTATAGCTGTTGTTCATCTCCGTACCGAGATCGTCGATCACGAGGAGATCGCAGTTCAGGATCGCATCCTCTGTTTCCTCCTGCTCCTCCACATCATGCCGGAGCGCTCTCGAAAAGCTGTCGAAGAGATCCGTGCTGGTGAAGTAGATCACCGAATGGTAGCTGTCCATCAGCGCCTTCGCCACACAGTTGATGAGGAAGGTCTTTCCGGTACCCGGATTTCCCATCAGGATCACGTTGCCGTGCCGCTCATCGAAGTTCTGCGTCCAGTCCAGCAGCAGATTCCGGACCTCCGCCATATACTGACGGTTCGTCTTTCCGCCCGCACCATCGATCAACTCCCGATCATCGAAGCGTGTGAGATCGAAGTGATCGAAGTTCTGTGTTCGTACGATACGCCCAAGATGGGACTGCTGATAGATAAACTGCATCTGCATATTTTTGAAGCAGTGACACTTCTCTCCACCGATGAAGCCGGTATCCTGGCAGTCCGGACAGGTATACTGCATCTCGAGATAGTCTGCCGGGAAGCCGTTTCGCACGAGCAGATCCTTCTTCTCCTCGCCGATGGCGCGGATATGGTCCTTCAGGTTCCGAAGCTCCTCCTTCTGTCCCTCGCGCATCAGCTGGAGCGTGCGCCCCGCCTCTGCGCGCACAGAAGCCTCCAGAGCCTTCAGCTCCGGAAGCTTCTGATACGCGTCCTTTTTCCGTGCCTCGAGATGCATCGCATCCTTCATCCGACGGACGTCATAGACGTGCATGATTTGATTATACTGTGCATTCGTGAGTGCCATTCTTCATCCTGTCCAGCACACGCTTCTGTGCGATGCTGTCATAATCGATTTCTGACTTTTCGATGTTAAGGAACTTGTTGTTTCTGGAGCTGGAACCACGGGTCTTCTTTTTCGTCTTCTTCTCTTCGAAGGACCTGATCAGCTCCCGTGCCTGTGCCAGCGTGACGATGCCCTGCTCGTGCCAGTTGATCGCGACAGCCTGCAGATACTTGCTGGTCGTCTTCTTGATGCTCGCACAGTACTCAAGCAGATACTCGATGACATCTGCCTGCATGTGGAGATCTTTATACATATACTGAAGCGTCTCCACCTGACGGATGCTCGGAAGTGTCGGCAGCACATGCTTCGCCACAAACAGAATACCGGCGAACTCCTCGTCATCGAACACATCATCGACGGTACCGGAAAGCTTCTCGAGCTTCTGCTCGGCCTGCTCCATCGCCTGTGCCGGAATCGCGGTCGAAACAGCCGCCGCAGCGCTCTGCGCCTCTGCTTCCGCCTCCATATCGCAGGTCTCGCGGAGCTCCTCGCGAACGAGGGCATCGGTCCCCGCCTTAAAAACGCCCTGCTTCTCCCAGTAGCGCACGGCACGCTCGATATCACCGTCGGTCAGGTTCAGTGCATCCGCCGCATCCGTCACCGTAAACTGCTCTCCCTTATGCCGAAGCATCAGAAGATATACTTTTATATAATCCCCGTTCGCCGATCCCAGATACTTATCCAGAAAATCGTTCGAAATACAGGTCGCATGTACCGCAAGGTTATCAACAATATTTGTGCCCATCTCAACTACCCGGTTCTATCTACATTCCGTGATACGGAAATCTACAGTTAAAAAAATCCGATGCAAAATCGATCACGCAGACGTCGTTCTCAGGGTACGCGCCCACCGCAATGCCCGGTGGCAGAACCACCGTTTGCTTCGGTGAAATGATGATAACACAGGGTGCAAAGCTCTTCAACCGATCCAGTCCACAACTTTATCCACCTAAGTTATCCACATCGCGGTGGATAATGTTCACAGCTGAAAAGTCAAGACCTACATCTCGATTCTAAATTGTTTACAATTTTATTGCAATGTGTAAAAGCGCGTAAAATCGATGTCAAGAGCGGCAGCGGATTGTATTTAAATAGTACAATCCGGTGTTTATCCACAGCATAGCGGTGGATTTCCATTAATATCTGTTGATGAAAACTTATTTCTTTTTGGTAAACGCTTACATTTTCAGTCGGATCTGGCAGGTGGCCCGGCGGGATTCGTAATACAAAATGAGGCCAGAACCCGCGTAAGGGGTTCTGGCCTCGTCTGATCAGGCTTCTTCCACGATGGCACCCGGCTGCTTCAGCAGGTCGTCGCCGACCTTATAGATGTCGCCCGCGCCCATCGTAATCAGGACATCCCCCTCCTCTACATGCTGCAGGAGGAAGTCCTCGATGTCTTCAAACTTCGGAATGTAATATACATTTGTATTCTGCTCGAGCATATGCTTCCGCAGATCATCGGAGCTGATGCCGATGGTGTTCTTCTCTCGTGCCGCATAGATGTCCGCCAGCACGATCTCATCCGCCTGGCTCAGCGCGCCTGCAAAATCATCCAGCAGCGCCGCCGTACGACTGTAGGTATGCGGCTGGAATACGATCCAGAGCTTCCGGTGCGGATACTTCTTCGCCGCCTCGATGGTCGCTGCGATCTCCTGTGGATGATGCGCATAGTCATCGATGATGGTGAAGCCGTTCACACTGCCCTTCTTCTGGAATCGGCGATCTGTACCGGTGAAGCGCTTCAGACCACGCAGGATCGTCTCCATCGGGATATCGAGAGAGCGAGCGACGGCAACCGCCGCAAGCGAGTTATAGATATTATGCTCGCCGGTAACGCCGAGCTCCACCTGTGCCAGCTCTTCGCCCTTATAGAAAAGGGTATAGCTCGGGTGTGCGAACTTATCGTAGCTGATGAAGTTTGCCGTATAGTCTGCATCCTTCTCGTGTCCGAAGGTGACTACCCGGCACTTCAGCGCCTGCGTGAAATACTCACTGTGCTTGATGTCCTTATTGATCACCAGCAGGCCATCCTCCGGCAGCTTCTCTGCGAAGAGCTTAAAGCTGTGACGAATATCATCGATGTCCTTAAAAAAGTCGAGGTGATCGGCTTCGACGTTCAGGATGACCTCGATGGTCGGGAAGAAGCTGAGAAACGAGTTCGTGTACTCACAGGCCTCCACGACGAAGGTCTCCTGTCCACCGACGCGGATGTTTCCACCGATGTCCTTCAGCATGCCGCCGACAGAAACGGTCGGATCCTTATGCGCCTCGAGCAGGATCTCCGTGATCATCGAGGTCGTGGTCGTCTTTCCATGGGTGCCCGAGACATTGATCGCCTCCTTATAGTTCCGCATGATCTCACCGAGAAGCTGGGCCCGGGTCAGCATCGGGAGATTCTTCTCCTGTGCGGCTCTGAACTCCGGGTTATCCGGGTGAATCGCCGCCGTATAGACGACGACGTCGATGTCATCTGTGATGTTCTCTGCCATCTGCGGATAGTGGACCACCGCGCCCTGCGCTGCCAGCTGGTCGGTCAATGCTGACTCATGGCTGTCAGAGCCGGACACCGGAAACTTCCGTGAGAGCAGGATCTCGGCGAGACCGCTCATGGAAATACCGCCGATACCGATGAAATGAACGTGTACAGGCTTATCAAACTGAATCTGATACATATATTCTCTACCTTCTTATCAATCTCTTATTTCATTGATTTTTTCAACGAGTTCAGCATAATCCCCGCAGTACTTTTTGTAAAGAGGATAAACCGCATCCCGGAAGCGCTTCTTTTCCCGCTCTGGCAGCACGATTTCGACGGTGCCCTCCCGAAGGCACTTCTCCCGTGCACTCGTTTCACGTGCCGTCCAGAGCTCACGCTCATAGAGGCCGGCCGCATCCGCACAGCGCTGAATCGTCGCCTGATCCTCCGCGGAAAGCTGCTCCCAGGTCGCACTGCTGACGAGCATCAGCTCCGGAACGCGCATATGCTCATCCACGGTATAGTACCGGGCGATTTCGTCATGCTGCATCGCCTCGTAGGACGCCCAGTTATTTTCCGCGCCATCGATCTCACCGGTCTGCAGCGCATCCTTGACGGCTTCGTAGACGATCGGCACGGCTTCCGCCCCCAGCGCCTCGACCATATCTTCTGCGAGTTCTGCCTGCTGGACACGGATCTTCATCCCCTGCATGTCCTCGAGGCAGTGGATCGCTTCATCCGTCGTATAGAAATTACGAACGCCGGCATCAAACCAGGAAAGTGCAACCATACCGCTTCCCTGGAAGCTGTCCTTCACCTGTGCACCGATCTCCCCATCCAGTACCCGCCACATATGGTCTCGGTCCTCATATAGATAGGGCAGCTGCAGTACGAGCGTTTCTTCACTATAGTCCGGCAGATTCGAGAGCGAACAACGACAGAAATCGATGCCACCATAGGATACCTGTCGTACCGTAGAATCCTCATCCCCGAGCTCTGCGTTCGGATATACACGTATCTCGATGCGGCCATCGGTTTCCTGGTTCACCTGGTCTGCAAAGCGGCGTGCTGCCTGGACGGTCGGATAATTGCCCGTCTGGTTATCGGCATAGCTGAACACATATTCCGGGACCTTTCTCTGCCTCTCCTGTGATGTCTGCGACTGATTCGTCTGTGCGTCTGTGATCCCCGCAGCATCCGCACTCGCTGTCGACGCCACACCGGCACCGCCTGTACTCTGCGAGCTCGCCTTCTTCGACGCATCGGCCGCTGCCGTACTGCATCCAGGCAGCTGACTCAGCAGAACGACGCCGCCAAGACTCAACAGCAGGCACTTTCTGCGTCCTCTGAAAGAAAAAATCGTCTGTCTCTTCATGTCACTGCGTCTTTTCACTGTCTACCGTCACTTCGTCTTTTTCGCCGGATGAGCCTTCACTGCACTTGCCTCTGCAAACTGCAGGAAGGATTTGCTTTCTTCTTTACTCTGAAAGGCATAGCCCGGAATCACCAGTCCGTGTCCACGTCCAGTGTACAGTACCGTCAGATTCAGAAAGCGACGAACCGCATAGATTTCCTTCCATGTCAGTGTCTGGTGCTGCTCCCCTACGGTGATATAGATATGCTCCTCCGAAAATGCAAGCTCTGTATCCTCCTGGATCTTCACTGCATTTTTTCTGCATCGAACATAAACGATAAGCGGCTGAATGAGCGGGAAATAAACTGTACCGATCGCTGAAACGATGAGCCAGCCCATCCAGTGATTTCCGTAGCTGGCACCCGCGAGGACCGCCATCGCGAAGGTAAAGACGACATTGACCACGCCAACCAGCGAGCTGTACTGATAGATCATCGCGAGCTCCCACATCTCCTTCACGCCGTTTCTGTATTTAAAATGATAACGCATGCATGCACCTCTCTTCCTGTTTGCATCCATCTTATAAAAAAAGCACGGCGGATTCAACCGCCGCGCTTTTTAATCGCATAAATTCACATGTAGACACGCTGCTTACAGCTTGCCGATCATGGAAAGAACACCGGTACCCTGCTGTACATATCCGAAGAGCTTCGGAATGAGGAGGGAGATGTTCGGAATGAAGGTGATCATCATGAGTGCGACAACCATCATTACATAGAACGGAAGCATCGCTACGACGATCTTCTCCATCGGACGCTTCGCAATCGCTGCACCGATAAAGAGAACCGAGCCAACCGGCGGTGTCAGAAGACCGATACCACAGTTGAGAACGAGGATGATACCATACTGAACCGGATCCATACCGATGGACATAACGATCGGAAGAAGGATCGGGGTCGAAATCAGGATGATCGGCGCCATATCCATGATGCAGCCGAGGATCAGAAGGATGAGGTTCACGAGCAGTGCGATGACAACCGGGTTGTTCGAAACACCGGTGATCAGGTTTGCTGCGAGATCCGGAACATGGAGTCTGGTCAGGCAGTAGCCGAAGATCGAGGAGGTAGAGATAAGGATCAGCACGATACCAAGGGTCTCTACACAGCTGTCGAGGCACGCCCATGCCTGCTTCCAGGTGATACCCTTATAAACGTAAATCGATACAAGCAGTGAGTAGATAACGGCGATCGCAGCAGACTCCGTCGCTGTGAACACGCCGGCTACGACACCGACTACGACGATCAGGATGCACAGCAGTGCCCAGATGGAGGTTGCGAGGCTGCGTCCCAGTCTCTTCAGTGAGAACGGCTCACCCTTCGGATAGTGTCTCTTCTTCGAGATGATGTAGGAACCGATCATCAGGGAACCTGCGAGAACAACGCCTGGAAGGTAACCTGCGAGGAAGAGCGAACCGATGGAGATACCACCTGCCGTGGTCGCGTAAATAACCATATTGTGGGATGGCGGAACCAGCATACCCTCAACAGAGGATGCGATGGTAACAGCCGTCGCAAAGTCAACATCATAACCACGGTTTACCATCATCGGGATCTCAAGAGAGCCGAGGGATGCGGTATCTGCAGAAGCGGATCCGGAGATACCACCGAAGAAGTAGGATGCCAGGATGTTTACCATGGCGAGACCACCGGTCATCCAGCCGACGAAGGCGTCTGCCAGATCCAGCAGCTTCTCAGAGATACCACCGGTTCCCATGTATACACCCATGGTGATGAAGAACGGAACGGCCATCAGGGAGAAAGATGAAATACCCTTTACCATCTGCTGTGCAACGGTGTTCAGCGGAAGTCCCTGATACATCAGGCAGCAGACCGATGAAAGTGCTACAGAGTACGCAATCGGCACTCTAAGGAAAACCAATGCGAAGAATGTAATCAGGAGAACTGCAATAGCGGTTGTATTTGCCATAATTATTTCGCCTCCTTTTCATCCGGTGTATCAAAATGCATGCCGTCATCCGGCTTATAATTCTTATCCAGAATGTGCTCGATATCGATCACTAAGCGCTCCAGCTCGAAGAAGATCATCGCGAAGCCGGCCAGCGGAATCGGGAAATACATCCACTTCTTACTGAGCCATGGCATGGAGATGAAGGAACCCTTCGCACCGATGCCGTTTGCATACTTCCAACCGACGATCAGCATGATGAACGCAAGTACCATGACAGCGATATCATCGAGAAGATCCAAGGCCTTCAGAAGCCCCGTCGGAAGATAACGATCGAAGGTCGTCATACGAATATGCGCATTACGACGGATAGCCAGTGCCGCAGAAAGCACGGACATATAGGCCATCAGTGTCAGGATCGTCTCCTCGCCCCAGCCTGGCGCCGGTAAGAAGGTGAGGTAACGTCCCAGTACAACCCAGGTCATGATGAGGATATCAGCCACGAGAAGCAGCTTACAGAGCACCATGACGATTTTGTAAACCCAATCATAGATTGGCTCAAACTTTTTTAAAGCGTCAAGCATAGAATCCCCCTTCTAAAACTATGAGGTGCTCACGGACACGCCGTGAGCACCTCACTACATGTCATTCGAAAATGACGTTTGGTTACTTTTTTACAGATTAAGCAAGTGCCTTGATCTGATCAAGCACATCCTTAAGCTCGCCGGTAGCATACTCCTCGGTGATCGGTGCGCATGCAGCCTCCCACTCGGACTTGTCAGCGATCTCGATGACGTTGCAGCCACGACCCTTGAGCTCCTCGAGAACCTTATCCTCAGTCTCAGCAGCGATCTTCTGGCAGTAATCAGAAGCGATCTTGGAAGCCTCGGTGATAACGTCTCTCTGGTTGTCGGTCAGCTTGTTGTTCCAGGACTCATCAGAGATAACAACCTCGATTGCACCCAGTGTGTGACCATCCAGTGTAAGGTTTGGACCAACCTCGTCGAAACGGTTGGAAGCGTAGTTTGCGATCGGCTGACCAGCACCATCAACGGTGTTTGTCTGAAGTGCGGAGTAAAGCTCGGTCATGGAAACAGATGCAGGGTTTGCACCGAGAGAAGAAACCATCTTCTGCATGATCGGGTCATTGGAAACACGGATCTTCATGTTCTTAAGATCAGCAACGGTAGAAACCGGCTTGCTCTCAACTGTAAAGAAGTGTCTGAAGCCCTCCTCGCCGTAGAAGAGACCCTTGATACCAACACCAGCCTCCTCAGACTCGTTCAGAATCTCTGCACCGAGATCGCTGTGTACGAAGTTCCAGAAATGCTCTCTGGACTCGAAAACGTACGGGAGAGAAAGAAGAACGGACTTGGATGCGCCGTAGGAAGTCAGCGCGAATGCAGAGATACGGGACATATCGATGTCTCCGCCACCGCCGAGCATAGAGTCAAGAACGTCCTGCTCTGCGCCGAGTACGCCGGATGCCTGAAGGTCGATGGTGATGGAACCACCGGAGATTGCCTCAACAGCCTCCTTGAACTTGGTATCCATCTGTCCGCAGATAGTACCCTCGAGCGGGTTAACCTCAGCCATGGTCAGGGTAACCGCCGGATCAGCTGCTGCAGCCTCGTTTACAGTGTACTCACCGTCTGCTGCTGCGGCCTCGGTCGTCTTCTCCTCTGCTGCTGCAGTGGTCTCCTCAGCTGCGGCCTCAGTAGCTGCCTCGGTTGCTGCTGCAGTGGTAGCTGCTGCAGTGGTCTCAGCCGGCTTGGATGAGCCACAGGCTGCAAGGGATGCAACCATGGTTGCGGCGAGAACGCCACTTAAGATTCTCTTCTTCATAATAGATATCCTCCATTTTGTATAATTTTGACATCCACACTCTGCGGATGTCTTTCACACACAAGCACATTATAAAGAACAATCCTGCGTGGAAACAGAGGAAAATTCTGACATTTGCCGTACTATTTTAACATTTTGTTCACATTTGTTATTCACTTTTATCAAAGTACACAAAACAAGAAACCATAATCTGTGCGATACTCACAACAGATTATGGCTTCTCTCACCATTATGACGTTTTTATGAACAATCAGCCCAGCTGATTTCGATACTCAGATGGGCTCATGCCGGTGATCCGGCGGAACACCTTCGTGAAATAATTACTGTCCGCATAGCCGACCCGCTGGCCGACTTCCTTTACGTTGCAGGAAAGCTCAGCGAGTGCCTTCTTCGCGAGCTCTACCCTGTACTCTGTCAGATAGGTCACGAAATTCTTTCCGAAGTTCTGCTTGAAGAGCTTACAGAAGTACGCCTCGCTGTAGCCGAAGGCACTTGCGATATCGAGCACGGAAACGTCCTCCATATAATGCGCCTCCACGTAGCGGCGCATGCGGGATACGATCCGGTCCTCACCACTCTCTTCCTGCGCGTGGTCTGCTTCGCCCTCCCCCGGCGTTTCCACTCCGGAGGATCCACCTGCCGCTGCTTCCGTCTCCACCTGTGGCAGCGGCTGAAGCTGACCCGCCTTCACCTGATCGACATAGTGCATCGCCGAATCAATCGAGAGAAACAGCTCCGTCTCATCATACGGCTTCAGAAGATAATCGAGCGCATGCACGGAAATCGCCTTTCGCGCATAGTCAAACTCGTTAAAGGCGGTCAGAAAGAGGATGGCACAGTTCCGGTCCTTCTGCCGGATCTGCTCCGCTGCCTCCAGTCCCGTGATACCGGGCATCTCGATGTCCAGCAGCAGGATATCCGCCCCCTTTTCCTCATACAGCTTCAGTACCTCACGTCCGTTCTCCGCCTCATAAAATACCGCCGATTCCTCACCGAACTTCTGGCGCAGCTTTTTCAACAGTACCTTCCGCTCGATGGCCTCATCATCTGCCACCAGGATTCTGTACATACCAAGCTCCTTTCCTCCATATAAACTGAAACCTGACGGGATCTGCTCCCGTTCGTCTTAAGAATTTCGTAAGGGGGTCTGACCCCATAAAATTTTTCTAAACAAAATCTAAAGCCGAAGTTTATGGGGTCAGACCCCCTCCAGCGCCGGACGCGGTTCCACTCCCTCCCGTTCCTGTGGGATCGTCAGTGTGATGCGTGTACCGACGCCTTCCTTTGCGTCAATGCGGAGATCGCCACCCTCCGGATAGAGTGTACGAATCCGGCGATAGATATTGCCGAGACCGATGCCGATCCGCGCCGTCTTATTTTCCTCCGGGTTATGCATGCGGGCGTTCAGTGCAGACAGCCGCTCTTCCGCGATGCCCAGTCCGTCGTCCTCGATCAGGAGGGTGACGATCTCGCTCGTCGAATCCTCGGTCACGGTAACCGAGACTGTACCGCCCTGCTCCTTCTTCGACAGACCGTGTACGATGGCATTTTCCACCAGCGGCTGCATCGTAAAGGACGGAATACGAATATGGCTGACGTCTTCCGGCGTGTTCACCTGATACTGTATGCGACTTCCGAAACGCATCTTCTGAAGATACATATAGTTTTCAGCGATGCGGAGTTCCATATCGATCGGCACGATCTGCTCGCGTGTGTTCAGATTATACCGGAAGAGCTGTGCAAGCGACTGCGTCATCTTCTCGGTCGTCGGGGCATCCTCGAGATCCGCCATGGAGCCGATCATATTCAGTGTATTAAAGAGAAAATGCGGGTTGATCTGACTCTTCAGCAGCTCGAGCCGATTGGCATTGAGCCGTTTCTCCATCTCGCTGTTCTCGAGCTTCTCCTGCTGCAGCAGCTCTGTCATCCGATGGTTTTCCTGAATCGTCTGGATATTCTCCTCCATCGCATGCTTCATATCGTTAAAGATCGACACGAGCTCACCGAGATCGTCCCGGTTTTCTACATGGATATCCTCTCCAGAGAAATCGGAACGAGCGATGCGCTGCGCCTCCTGGCTGAGCTCCCGAACCGGCTTCGCGATGGATTCCTTCATCACGTTTCCCATCTCCACGACGATGACGAGCATAATCAGGGTGAAGTTGATAAAAATAAACGGCAGCACCCGGAAGAGCGGGAGCTTCTCGGTATACGCACTCGAGCCAGCCTCTACGGTCAGCTGCAGCAGCCGGCGGGAATACTGCTCGAGGTAATCCTCCCGCTGATTGTATTCATTGAGACGCTTCAGGAAGCCGGTCCGGTTCATGCTGTCAGACAGCATCTCATCACGGAGCGCCGCATACTGCTGATACGCATTCCGGATATTCCAGGTACGGGCATAACGTTCCGCTCCGATGATTTCATAATCAAACGGAAGCGCTTCGATCGAGCGTTCCGTACGGTGAATCGCCTTCTCGAGCATATCCCGTGCCGTTTCGGTACCGGCAGAAACATAGCTGTCGAAGGCAAGGCCCTCCTCTTCCATCGCTTTCATAAAGGACTGGCAGGCGCGGTTTTCATCGAGGAGCTGACCGTAGTCCCGGAGAGAATAGTTCATCGTGAACATGGCGAAGCCGGCCGAGACCAGTATGATGAATACGATCACAGCCGCAAAGCTCTGCACCTTCCGGTCGATGGACATACGCCACCACTGACGTTTAAACATGCCACTCCTTTCGGATCTCTCCTTCACAGCGCTGCACCTCGCGAAGCAGGTCCTGGGCGGACCACAGGACGGCACCACTTCCCCAGGTGATGACCTGCACTACCTTATCTGAGGTCGCCACGGTGACGTTATACTGCTTCGAGAGCTCGTGGGTCTCCTCCTCGATGTACTCGTCGGCCGTCATCGCTTCCCGCGTGAAGACCACGTAGATATTATGGTACTTCGTCTGCTCTACGACATGCCCTGCCACACGATAGGCATCGAACACGACGATCAGCTCGATGCCGGTGTAGCCGGCATAGTTCGACAGGATATCGAGGAGCTTTCCACGCGCAGCATCGAGATTCACCGCGGCCAGTGCCTTCAGCTCCTCCCAGGCAAATACGATGTTATAGCCATCCACGAGCAGATAATTCTTTTTCTTCACCAGCGGTTTCTTCGTCCGGCGGTTCTCTGCGAGATTTTCTTCCTTTTCCCGTGCACGAATGGTGCGGGCACTCGCGATATTCATGTCCTTCGCCCGGTTTTTGATCGGTCCGTAGGTACGCACGAAGATATCCTCGAGCTCCTGATCCGCGATGTAATGACCGCCGCTCTTGTAGCCCTCGTCCTTCTTGCCCTCATGCATACGCTCGAGGCGCAGGGCATCCGCTTCGAAGTCGCGCTTCTCCACCGGGCCCTCCAGCTCGAGCGGCGACTCGACATGCATGTAGCTCTCCACCTCGTCAAACGGCACGATGAAGCCGGTACCATGCGCACAGAAAACGGAGGAGCATGGATTCAGGATATCCTGATCCGGGTCATAGCCCCGGGCAAGGATTACCTCCTCCGGATTATGACAGCGGTCGTAACCGCTGAAGCGCAGAGAGAGACTACCCAGACCCTTCGTGTAGGCCATCAGCTCCTGATGGTAGTTCCGCATCCGAACGACCGGTGCGGTACCCTCGAGCACTGCCCGCTCCCCCTTCATCTCCGGAGAGCCGAAGTGTGCATTCATATTCGAGAGATCCGTCATCGCACGGCCGATATAGTCGGTCGGAATGTCGAGCGTGAAGGCATAGTACGGCTCCAGCAGGATGTTCTCCGCCTTCCGGAGTCCCTGGCGCACCGCACGGTAGGTCGCCTCACGGAAATCGCCGCCCTCGGTATGCTTGTTGCTGGCCCGTCCGGCCACGAGTGTGAAACGAAGATCGGTGACCGGGCTGCCGGTGAGTACACCGATATGCTCCCGCTCCTTGAGATGGGTCAGTACGAGACGCTGCCAGTTGATGGCCAGCGCATCGGTGGAGCAGTCGGTTCGGAACTGAAGACCGCTGCCACGCGGGAGCGGCTCCAGCAGAAGATGCACCTCGGCATAGTGTCGAAGCGGCTCGAAATGGCCCACACCCTCGACCGGTCCTGCAATCGTTTCCTGGTACAGGATGCGACCGGCCGAAAATCCGATCTCGATACCATAGCGTTCCTTCACCATACGCTTCAGGATCTCGGTCTGGACCTCACCCATGAGATGAATGTGAATCTCCTTCTGCGCACTGTCCCAGCGGATATGGAGCTCCGGGAATTCGTCGGCGAGCGACTGCAGCTTCCGATAGAGCTCCAGCGCATCCACATCTTCGGATACGAGCTGATAGTCCAGCACCGGGCGCAGACTCGGGTCACGTCCTGCCGGCTCACAGCCGAGGCTGTCGCCGGTCTTCAGTCCCGGAAGATCCGGGATCGCCACGACAGATCCGGCTTCCGCCGTATCCGCAGTGGTATACTTCACACCGCTGTAGAACCGAAGCTCCGGCACCTTCTCGCCCGGCAGAAGCTCGGTACGCACCTTCAGCTCGCCACCGGTAATCTTCATATAGGAAAGGCGATGGCCCTGCGCATCCCGTCCGATCTTAAACACGCGGGCCCCGAAGCTCGTCGGATAGAGCGGAATTTCGATCAGCTGGTACATCCCCTGGAGCAGTGCCTCCACGCCATCGCCCTTCAGGGCCGAACCGAAAAATACCGGAAAGAGCTTCCGGTCGAGGATCATGTTCCGTACATCCTTCGGCTCGAGGTCACCGGTTTCGAGGAAGCGCTCCATGCAGTGCTCGTCACACATGGCGATATTTTCCTTCAGCGCGTCGGACATCGCATAGCGACCGGCCTCGCTGAAATCAACGAGGCTCATACCGAAGTGCTTTTCCAGATCCGCCATCAGGGCCGGCTTCTCCGTCCCCGGCTGATCCATCTTGTTTACGAACACGAAACACGGAACATGGTAGCGTTCCAGCAGACGCCATAGGGTCTCGGTGTGTCCCTGTACACCATCGGCACCATTGATCACGAGGATCGCATAATCCATCACGGACAGAGTCTTCTCCATCTCGGCGGAAAAATCCACATGTCCCGGCGTATCGAGGAGGGTCACCGCGATATCCTGAAGCTGAAAGCTCGCCATCTTCGAAAAGATGGTGATACCGCGTTCCTTCTCCATCTGGTCTGTATCGAGGTAGGCATCACCTTTATCGACACGCCCCAGCTTCTGGATGCGTCCGGAGCTGTAGAGGATCTGCTCCGAGAGGGTCGTCTTTCCTGCATCTACATGCGCAAGGATGCCCAGCACCAGGCGTTTCGTATACTTATCTGCCATCTCGTTTTTTCCTGCTCTTCCTGTGCTGCCAGATTTACTTCGGCAGCTTCAGTTCATCCTTATACTGTGTTGTGAAGATCCTGCGCAGCTCATCCACGACCTGTCCCAGGCTTTTGCCGCGCTCGTCGATGCGGATATCCGCATACTTTTCATAGAGGCGGGTGCGTTCATCATACAGGTCCTTCAGTGTGTATCCCTCCGGAATCGCGACGCCACGGTCGACGATGTTCCCGATGCGGCGTACCATCTCATCGTAACTGATGTCGAGGTAGACGACCTTACCGATGGAACGGAGGTGCTGCATCGCCCAATCCTCGTAACAGATGGAGCCGCCCGGTGCGATGACCGCGTTCTCCACATCGAGACCTGCCGCGATATCGCCTTCGACCTGCAGGAAACCCTGCTGTCCTTTTTCAGCGATGATCTCCTTCAGAAGCTTCCCCGTCTTCTCCTGGATGACGATATCGACATCCACGAAGTTCATTCCCAGTCGCTTCGCCAGCAGTACCCCGACGGTAGACTTGCCGCTGGATGGCATTCCGATCATCGTAATATTCATAGTGTCTCCTCTCTGTTCTGTTTTAACGTCTGAAGGGCGGACTTCAGCCTCCGCTCGTCGGAGCCAGAAGTCTGCCCTCCGGTGCATTCGTCACGACTGCCGCTTCAGACTGCACGAATGTCTGTTTACAGCTGTTCGGCGAAAAGGGTGAGCTGTGGCACAAGCTGCTTCTTACGGGAAACCACACCTGGAAGCTCGACGGACCAGGCATCGAGCACCTTCCCGTCTTCGCTTCGTGCAGGTCTCCGCACAGATTCTACGGCGAAGGCATTGTTCACGAGCGGACCTGCGCCGGCTCCGATGGCCAGGAGGTCGGTACTGCGCTCGAGGATGTTGGTCAGCATGATGAAGCTCATGTCGATCCCCTCGATCTTCATCGCCTCAAGGGCGAAATCCTCCAGCTTGTCCTTCATGCTTTCGAGCTCTTCCTTATTCAGGGAGGTCACCTGGCTGACACCGAAGTCGACCTTGCCGGCCTTGAAGTGCTTGAAATCCTGGTAGAAGATTTCCTTGATGGTTTTTCCCTTCAGGTTCGAGCCGGCGGAGAACATATCGAAGGCGTACTTCTCGATATCGACACCGACGATCTCCGCGAGCTCACGTGCGGTCTTCTCGTCCTTCGGCGTGCAGGTCGGCGAGCGGAAGAGCAGGGTGTCGGAGATGATCGCAGACATCAGAAGACCGGCCGTCGTACGATCGATCTCTACGCCGCTCTCACGGTACATCATCGTGATGATCGTCGAGCAGCAGCCGAGCGGCTGGTTTCGGAAGTATACCGGGGACATGGTCTGCACGGCACCGATCTTATGGTGATCGATGATCTCGAGGATGTCGGCAGATTCGATGCCCTCGACCGCCTGTCCGGCTTCGTTATGATCCACGAGGATGACCTGCTTGCCATGATTTCCGAGGAGATTTCGGCGGGAAATCATGCCGAGGTAGGTACCGTCCTTACTGAGGACCGGGAAATCACGGTGACGTTTGTTTGCCATGATGTCATGGATATCATCCACGAAATCGTCCTCGGTGAAGGTGATAATATCATCCTCCGTCATGAAGTAGTTGATCGGCATCGACTGGTTGATGAGTCGCGCTGCGGTATAGGCGTCGTAGCTGGTGACCATGATGATCATGCCGTTCTGCTCGGCCAGTGCCTTGATGGTCGGAGAAACATCGGCCCCCTCACAGATGATGATGCAGTCGGCACCGTTATCCATCGCAGAGAGCTGATTCTCCGCACGGTTTCCGAGGAGGACGATGTCGTGCTTCTCGATATAGTAGGACATCATCTCCGGGTTTGCGGCTGCGATCAGCACCTTACCCTCGGTGCAGAAGCGCTTGACATCACCGGTAACGACGGTCGCTTCCAGTGTTTCCTGAATATTTGAAAACTGCGTATGTGCCTTCGAGATGATCTGCGAGTCATAGACATTGAAATAGGACTTCGCGATATCGCCGATGGTGATGACGCCTTCAAGGGCGTTCCGTTTCGTGACGACTGGAAGGGTGACGACATTGCCCTCATTCATGATGGTCCATGCCTTCTTGAGGGACATGTTTTTATTTACACCCGGGGTCTGACGGTACTCGATATCGGAGACCTGGGTCTTTACGGTGGTGATCAGCCGCGGTTCTGGAACCTCGAAGTAATCGAGGACGAAGGCGGTCTCACGGGATGGCTCGCCGGCGCGGCAAGGGATGTACTTACTGCTGCCAGTGATTTTATTTTTCAGGTTTGCGTATGCGATCGCAGCGCAGATGGAGTCGGTATCCGGGTTACGATGGCCCGTAACCAGCACCTCACGCTCCGTGTTGTGTGGGATCAGTGTTTTATTTTTCGGCATGTATTCTCCTCACAGATAAAGCTAAGTTTCCTTGTTATACGTTACCACAAATGCGACGGCAACTCAATGCAGGTACTCGAAAAGGGACATGGCCGGTGAGCGGTTACTTTACTGCTCAAACAGGGGACCCGGAGGGGCGGCTAAAGATGACGGTTCCAGCGGCAGTCAAAATATTTCGAAAAGTGAAAAGCATTTACCGTTTGTTCATAATTTATTCATATTTCGATACTATATTAACAATGTACAGAAAATTAGATAAAGAAAATCCTCTGTATGATATGAATGTTGGTATTTTTCTCCAATTGATAGATTTTTCATAATTGCCCCGGTGGAGCTTCGGCTTCACCGGGGTCTCCTCATTTCAGGGAGAACCTTCCGACTGAAAGCTCATCGGTCAGCACCACGCATAAAATCCTACAGTTCTGTGAATATATAAGAAATCCCTGCAGGGCATCGCCTGCAGGGATTTCTCTACATCATATGATGATTTATTCTGTTTACTTCGCGTAGTCTACGGCGCGGGATTCGCGGATCACGTTGACCTTGATGACGCCAGGATACTGCATCTGATCCTGGATCTGCTTCGCGATATCGTGTGCCATGATGGTCATATCATCGTCGGATACCTGATCCGGGACAACCATGATACGTACTTCTCGTCCGGCCTGAACAGCGAAGGACTTCTCTACGCCCTTGTAGGAGTTCGTGATATCCTCGAGCTCCTTCAGACGATTCGTGTAGGTCTCGAGAGACTTACGACGTGCGCCCGGACGGGCTGCGGAGATCGCGTCGGCTGCGGCGACGAGGCAGGCAATCAGAGATGTCGGCTCGGTACCGCCATGATGGGATGCCACGGTGTTGATGACCACCTCCGGCTCATGGTACTTCTTGCAGAGATCGACGCCGAGCTGGACATGCGTTCCCTCCATATCATGATCGATAGCCTTACCGATATCATGCAGCAGACCGGCTCTCTTCGCCATACGAACGTCGAGTCCGAGCTCCTCGGCGAGGAGTCCGGAAATCTGGGCGACCTCAACGGAGTGACGCAGTGCATTCTGACCATAGGAGGTACGGAACTTCATACGGCCGAGAAGCTTCACCAGCTCTGGATTCAGGCCGTGTACACCGACCTCGAGGACAGCGGCATCACCCTCCTCACGGATGGTTTCGTCGACTTCCTTCTGTGCCTTCTCTACGACCTCTTCGATTCTCGCCGGATGGATACGTCCATCGACGATGAGCTTCTCGAGGGCGATTCTTGCGACCTCTCGACGCACCGGATCAAATCCGGAAAGAACAACCGCCTCCGGCGTATCGTCGACGATCAGCTCTACGCCGGTCAGCTGCTCCAGTGTACGGATATTACGTCCCTCACGGCCGATGATGCGGCCCTTCATATCATCATTCGGAAGCTGCACGACGGAAACGGTCGACTCGGTCACCTGATCAGCTGCACAACGCTGAATCGCATCCACGATATAGTTGCGGGCACTCTTTTCGGCCTCTTCCTTCGCCTGATTATCATACTCGCGAATCATCTTCGCATAATCGTGCTTTGTGTCCTCTTCGAGGGACTTCAGAAGCTCTGACTTCGCCTGATCTCTCGTGAGACCGGACACACGCTCGAGCTCCGTCACCTTCTGATTATGCAGCTCGTCGATCTCGGCTTCCTTCTGCTGCATCCGATCCTGCTGTTTCCGGAGTTCCTGTTCCTTCTGATCCAGGGCCACAGCCTTTTTCTCAGAGGCTTCCTCTCTCTTCAGCATACGATGCTCGAGATCGGATACCTCCTTACGACGGTCCTTGATCTCCTTATCAAGATCGTTTTTCGCCTTTAACGCCTCTTCCTTCGTCTCGAGAAGAGCTTCACGCTTCTTATTCTCAGCTGTTCTGATCGCATCATCGATGATCTCTCTGGATTTCTTCTCAGCGGAGCCGACTGTCTTTTCGAAGTCACTCTTTGCCTTGTTTGTTCCAGCGAAGAACATGATGAGGCCCACCACAACGGCCACTGCCACAACGATAACGATGGTCACTTTGTGTTCCTCCTTCACTATTATGTTGTTAATGTACAAACAGATATGTGAACGAGTCAAAACGGCAGACTGTCCGTCCCGGCCCAGACCAATTCTATTTATAATACAGCTTATATTTGAAATTATTTTCAAATTACATTAACTCAACCATTTAATTTTATATAAATATAACAATCATGTCAACAAAAAGGGGAAGAACAAAAAACTGCCCGCAGCAGGCTGCGAACAGTTTTTCATACATAGCGTTTCCTATGCGATGGACGCTTCAACGCCGTCCAGGGTCTTATAAAGCAGTGTATACAGTGCATGGATCTCATCCTTCTGAAGCTGCATACATGCGTTGATTTCCTGTGGAATATCGAGTGCGTCTTCCCGAAGCGCTTCGCCCTTCTCGGTGATGGAGACATCCAGCGCACGCTCGTCGCTGTGAGAGCGGGCCCGTCGGATGAGTCCCTTCGTTTCAAGTCGCTTCAGCAGCGGGGTCAATGTACCGGAATCCAGGTACAGATTCTCTCCGAGCGTCTTTACGTTCACACTTTTCTTCTCCCATAACACCATCATCACGATGTACTGCGTATAGGTCAGATCCAGTTTATTAAGGAACGGCTTATAGTGCCGTACGACCTCCTTCGCACATGCATAGAGCGGGAAGCAAAGCTGGTTTTCCAGTTTTAAGCAATCGTATTTATCTGCCATGATACCCTCCGGCTTTTTTTCGTCACGAATCGGTATCTTAGCATATGCGGCCCGGGCATGCAATTATATTTTGCACGACAGATCTGCTCCGCAGTAACGAGTCACCGTTCAGGCAGTGGGGCCCGAACGGGCGGCAACGAAGGCGCAGTACTACGAGACCGGTGAAATCTAAGCCGGGGACCCCTACTTTCTGAACGGTGACCGTAACGAAAAGAGGAGATGCACGAGAAAGGAACCGAGGACGACGCAGCCGAGGTACAGAAGGATCCCGACCGGGCGTCCGATGACGGCATCGATCGAACGAAATACCGGCTGAGAGCTGAGATGATATGGCGTAATGTAGAACATATCACAGTCGCCATAGCGATGCAGTGCGATGTTGATGAGCTCTGCGAGGACGACGGCGATGCCGAAGATCGGGAGGGTACGCCGGAATCCCCGACAGGATCTGTCCGAAAGTCCAGTGGCATGAATATAGAGCGCCGTCAGCAGCATCACGATATGCCAGATGAAGCCATGAGCCGTCAACAGCGGATGTCCCGGATGCAGGAGGCCTTCATGTACGATCAGTGCCAGTGCACCGCCGAGAAAGCCGTAGTCCTGCAGAAAGGTCAGGAGGGCCCGTTTGATGATGAAGGCACGCCGCCCTGTACGCTTCCGCAGCATACCATAAAGGAGGGCGAGGTACATCGGGAGGGAACAGAGCTGAAACGGGAAGTACCAGACATTATACTGTCCGCCCTCCACGAGAAGCCACAGCGTCAGCTGCTTCCAGAGTTCCATCGCGATCAGCACGATGCCGGCGACGACGACCGGCTTTCCATACCTCTGATCCCGCGCCAGCGCCTCTCGCATCCCGGATTCACTGTTTTCAGATTCCATTACGGATGTTGCTTTTTCGGATTCTGTTGTATCTCCCCTGTTCTTCATCTTCTCATGCAGCCTCTCACGTACGTATGCGTCCGCGCATCGATACCGATGCTTCATCCCCATCTTTTACGCTTCCTGTGATCATCTGTCAAGGCTGCAGGGGGAAGAAGCTACAGGCTTTCTTCAGCATCGAGCGCCAGTGCCCGCGTCACGAGCTCATAGCTGAAGCCCTTCCGGAGCAGTGCGGCATAGAGCTTCCGCTTCTCCTCTACGCCGAGTGCCTCCGTATCCTTACACTTCTTACGAATCGCCCGCTGCACGGCTGCAAGCTCCGCGTCGCCGGCGCGCTGGTCGTCTGCGCGGAAGGCATCCATCGCCGCGCGGATTTCCGCCTGTCCGACGCCCCGCTGGTAGAGCTTCTGCTCGATCTCCCGGAGCGACTTCTGTCCGGCATAGGTTTTAATCAGCTGCTCGGCGAAACGACGGTCATCGATGTACCCATAGCGCTTCAGCATCTTCATCGCTTCATCGATGATGTCCTCTGTGTATTTTCCGGATTTCCGAAGCTTCTCCCGGAGACGGGACTCGCTCTTCTCTGCGTGCTCGATGAGATAGAGGCAGCGCTCCTTGCAGCGATTCACGAGCTTCTCCCGCTCACTCAGCTGATCCGGATCCAGCACATATCGCTCACCGCCACCATGCTCTCTCTGAAAATCTTCCAGACTTTTCAATTCATCTTCCTTTCACATACAGCTGACCGAAGACATGAAAACGTTCCGTGGTCCGATCATGCGTGAAAACCGATTGCTCTTTTCTATCATATACAGAAAAAGCCAGCCGGATCATCCAAAAGGATCATCCGGCTGATGATTATCATGCTTACATCCGCACTTCTCTCACCCACTGATACGTACCCGGGTTATAGAGTATCTGCGTTCTTTATACTTCATCCTGCTCTTCCGTGTCTGTATCCGGCATCTGCTGCGCAGCCGCAGCTGCCGCCTCAGCAAACTCGTCCTTCGGCAGGCCGTACTTCTCGCGTACGAGGCCTTCGATCTCCGCCATGACCGCCGGATTCTGACGGAGGTACTCCTTCGCATTCTCACGGCCCTGTCCGATCTTTTCGCCATTATAGGCGAACCATGCTCCAGACTTCTCGACGATGTTCTCATTGACCGCAAGATCCAGGACGTCACCGGCCTTCGAGATACCCTCGCCGAACATAACATCGAACTCTGCCTGCTTAAACGGCGGGGCGATCTTGTTCTTTACCACCTTTACACGTACACGGTTACCGGCGGCATCCCCGTTCTGTTTCAGGGTCTCCACCCGACGGATATCCAGTCGTACGGAGGCGTAGAACTTCAGTGCCCGTCCACCGGTCGTCGTCTCCGGGCTTCCAAACATCACGCCGACCTTCTCACGCAGCTGGTTGATGAAGATCAGGATACAGTTCGACTTCGCGATGACCGCCGTCAGCTTACGAAGCGCCTGCGACATGAGTCGAGCCTGCAGACCGACGTGGCTGTCGCCCATCTCACCATCGATCTCCGCCTTCGGAACGAGGGCTGCGACCGAGTCGATGACCAGGATATCGATCGCGCCGGAGCGCACCATCGTCTCGGCGATCTCCAGTGCCTGCTCACCGGAATCCGGCTGGGAAATATAGAGATTATCGATATCAACGCCGATGTTCTGCGCGTACTTCGGATCCAGTGCATGCTCTGCATCGACGAAGCCGGCGATCCCGCCACGCTTCTGTACTTCGGCCACGGCATGGAGCGCGAGCGTCGTCTTACCAGAGGACTCCGGTCCATAGATTTCGATGATTCTTCCCTTCGGGTAGCCGCCGGCACCGAGCGCGATATCCAGGGAAAGGGATCCGGTCGGTACGGTTTCGATATTTAGATTTGCGGCGGACTCACCGAGCTTCATGATCGAGCCCTTACCAAAATTCTTTTCGATCTGTGTGAGTGCCACATCCAGGGCCTTCAGCTTCTGCTCATGATCCTGATTATAGTCAACCGGTGCCTTACTGGTCTTCGCTGCCATGTCTATCCTCCATAAAAACGTATGTTCTTTTAATTCATCATTTTAAGCTTAAATTCCATCTCTGTCAAGGAGTTACTATTTCCTTTGCACGAAGTATAGCATAGTGTTTATTCTTTGAATATAGTCGTTATACCGACCATAGTCTGTCTGCGGACCATAGTTCTAGTCTGCGGACAGACTAGAAAAAACGATGCACAAAACCCGCACAGGAGACGCTTTTTCAAGCTTTCCGACATCCCGTATCCTAGCACACGGGGCGCGCATAATTTTGCACATCGTTCATTAAAAAATTTATTACAGTCAGGACTGGAACCCGGTGTCTCTTCCGAAGGTACATCGGAAACCACCATACCACGATGAAAGCGAAGGGCTCACAGAATTCCCTGCAGTGCGTTCTGGTAGTTCAGCACCGCCGCAGAGGCGTTGATGGCGGACATGTCCGCCTGCATCTTCGATGCGATATACTGCACCGATGCGGCCTTATAATCCGTGAGGCTCATCATACCGGCCGCCAGCATACGCTCCGCCGAGTCCTTCTGACGGTCCGCGATCCGGAAGCCGAGCTGCGCCGACTCCGCAGTCGTCCCCGCCTGCACGGCCGTGTTATAGAGCTCCGTCATCGTGATATTGAGGTTCTGCTCCGCCGACCTCCGCTGGATATCCGTCGCGGTATAGCCGGTGATGTTCTTATCGACCGTCCCCATCGCACTGCCATAGGCTACATTATGCAGCCGTGCCTCGGCGATGTCCGCCTCGATGTTCCGACCGGCCATGAAGCCCGCGTCATACGCCGGAAGCTTTCCGATCGTCACCTTCGCGGTATCCGCCGCATTCCATCCGAGCGTCAGCGCGATGGCGTCCTTCACGGAACGCAGCTTCTCCTCGGTGTCGGAGAGGCTCAGCTTCGCGCCATCGAGATTCACCTTCGCCTGCTGTACCTCGAGTGCCGTCGCCGAACCGAGAGCCTGCTGCCGCACAGCACGCTCATACATCCCTTCGTACATCCCGACCTGGTCCGCGTACATCTCCCGAAGCTCCACGAGACTCTGGTAGCCCACGAAAGCACCGTTCATGCCGGATATCAGGGCCACCTTCGTCGGGTGCAGTCCCTGCTTCAGCTTCGTCACAAGGGTCGAAATACCACTTTCTGTCTGGTTCTGGTTTCCGGCCAGACCCGTGCCGCCGGCAGTACCGATCATGCCTTCCAGCACCTGCACCTGCATCAGCAGCGCCTGCTTCTCCTCCGCGCTCGTACTATCTGCCGCCCGATCCCGGAGATCCGAGATGGTATCTCTCAGATCACGGATCGTACTCGACAGCGCATTCGTCATCTGCACCATGCCGTCGGCTCGTCCATCGATCATCGCCGTCTGCGTGCGCCCGATGATGCTCCGGTACTCCACGAGATCCGGGATCTCGCTGTACTCGATGACATCATCCATGAGCGCTGCCCAGGTGGCGTCATCCATCCCGTCCGGACGCCCTGAGGCATCCTGCCCCGTCAGCGTGTGGCTCTCACCGTACAGCGGATGGCTGACGATCGTGGTCGCGGCCAATGCAGGCGATCCTAAGCCGTAGGCACCGAGCGTCAGGATCAGAAGCGCGGTCATAGATTTTTTCTTCTTCATCGTCACTCTCCTGTTTATACGATCATCGTCGTGGCAGGCACGCTTACGACCTGTGCAGCCATACAACTCCGGCGTACCCTGTACGCCCTCGTCACGCTGATCGATCAGATGCATGCTTATCCGTCACGTCAGGACGCACTGCTGCCCGCGAGGCCGTCACGGCCGGCGAGGTAGCTGAAGTATGCACTCTGAAGCGCATAGCGATCGAGCTTCACGGTATATTCTGCTGCCGCCGCACTGTACTGTGCATCCTCGAGATCACGCGCACTCGCCGCGCCTGCTGCGTAGCTGCGGGTCACACGTCCGAGGGTCGTCTGCTGATTCTGAAGATTCAGCTCCGCCTTCCGAAGCTCATTCTGTGCACTCAGGACGGCATTGTAGCGGGCCGTCATGTTTGACTGCACCTGATTCTCGTCGTTCGTCACGGTGATCTGCGTCGTGTTCTTCGTGCCGTCGCTCTCGGCGAGCGCGAGCTTCCGCTGATCGATGCGCAGCTGATAATTATTCTGAAGTGCCGTCTGCGTATCCTGGGCGAGATCGAGTGCCGCAATCATCGCGTCCGTCACCTCCGGCACCGCACAGATCTGCGGCGTCGCATCATAGTTCCAGCCGAGGTTCACGAGCACGGTCTGCCGTGCCTTCGTGGCATCCGCGGTCGCGGCCTGCAGTGCAGCCTCGGCATCCTTCGCCGCCTTCTGTGCCGTCAGCACCTCGAGCTCCGTACCAGTGCCCGCCTGCAGCTTCCGCTCGGCGACGCCTATCTTCGTCTCGTTATACTCCGCCGTCAGCTGATCAAGCTCCTTCGTAAGCTCCGAGGTATAGATCGCGATGATCTGCTGCCGGATGGCCTCCGTCATGTTCCGCTCGGTCTTCTGATTCGTGAGCTCCACGATCTGACGGTCCGAATTCTGAATCGTCGTTTCGATCCCCGCGAGCGAGGTACTCCGGGTCATCTCTGCCGTGGCATCCGAGATGTCTCCGTTTCCCAGCGAATTCGAATACGTGCTCTCGATGGCGTCGAGCACATCATCGTAGTCGAGGTCATAGGTGCCGCTGTTCTCGTTATTCCGGTAGTTCAGCCACATCGCCGACACCGTCGGATTGTACTCATGCACGAGGTCCTGCAGCTCATCCCAGCTGATCACATCATCACGCAGCGTCGCCCACTGCTCCACCGTCCGCTCCCGCTCATAGGAGGTCTGCGCCGGCGCATAGTCCACCGTCGCGCCCGTCACGGCGAGGACCTGTCCGGACATCGCCATGCTGAGCACGAGCGTCAGGGCGGTCATCTGCTTTCTGCTTTTCTTCATTGAACTCTCCTTTTCGACGGACCGTCACATCCCGGCGGTCCGCCGCCTGTTTCTGCCAATGCAGGCATCCTGTCACGTTTCCGTGGCTATTTTATCACGAGTTAGCATATACTAACAGCTTTTAATCTGGAAATCCGTCGGTCATATCCGAATCGTTCATCGGGGTCGGATCATCGTCCGGGGTACCGTAGCGCTCCCACTCCGATGCAGCTTTCTGCTGATAATACTCGGCCGGATTACGGTCAACCATATAGCCGGCCTCCGGAACATCCCGCTCGACGTTTCTCTTCCGCTTATCCATGACCGCATAGTAGGTCGGCAGCATCAGAAGCGCGAGGAGGGTTGAGGCGGTGAGACCGCCGACATCGACGAGGGCGAGGCCCTGCATCATCTGTCCGTTGTCGCCGATGCCAATTGCCATCGGAATCATGGACACGACGGTCGTGAGGGTCGTCATCAGGATCGGGCGAAGTCGGGTCGCACCAGCCTCGATGAGGGCACGCTGGAGCGGCATCGCCATACGGTACTGGTTCACGGTATCGACATAGAGGATGCCGTTGTTTACGACGGTACCGATCAGCATCAGGAAACCGAGGAGGGACGGCATGGAGATCGTCGCATCCACGATCCACAGCAGGAAGAAGGAACCGATCAGCGCAAACGGCAGGGTCGTCATGACCATGAACGAGAAGCGCATGGACTCAAACTGTGCCGCCATGACCACCCAGATCAGGAAAATCGCGATGACGATGGCCATGCCCAGCGAGCTGAACTCCTCCATCATCATTTTCGTGCTGGAGCTCTCTGCGTAGCCGATACCGTTCGTGAGATACTTCGCGATGACCTCCTGATCGATGGTCTTCGAGGTCATTTTATCCGCGAGATCCGTGTAATCCGCCGTGATGGTCAACTGATACTTACGATCATCACGTACGATGGTCGCCGGAGAATCCTCGAATTTAATATCACAGAGATCCTTCAGCTGTACCTGGGTGCCGGTCGGCGTGCTCAGGAAGATATCCTCTACCTTCTGAAGATGGTCATACTCATCCTTCGGGTACTCGACCTTGACATCCACATCCTCATCGTCGACCTGCATGGTCATGGCCTTCGTACCGGACAACATGCTGTAGAGCTGCTGTCCGACCTGTACCGGGGTCAGGCCCTCGGCGGCCGCCTTGATCGGATCAACATGGAACTTGATGAGCGGTGCCGCATTCTCGAGCGAGGAGTGAACGGCGGTAACATCCTTCCGCTGACGAAGCTCGTCAATGATCTGATCGGAGGCCTCCTTCAGCTTGTCATAGTTCGTCGAGGTGATGATCGTAGAGTAGGTATCGTTCGAAGTCGACATCGTCGACATCATACTGTAGGACTCCACGGTGATGACCGCGTCCTTCGTGCCATCGAGGGCCTTCCGCCATTCGTTCGCCTTTTCCTTCGTGGACATGCTGCGATCCTTCTTCAGGTACGCCGTCACACTGTTGCCGCCACTGCTCATCATCGACATCATGCCCGAGCTGCCGGCGCTCACCATATAGTCCTCGGTGTCCGGATCGGCCGCGACCATGGCCTCGATGTTCTGAAGGATCTTATCTACCTCCTCGATGTTGAGACCTGGCTTCGTCGAAACCGTGATATCGATCTGGCCCTGATCGGTCTGCGGCATCATCTCCATACGGATCCGGGATGCCAGAAGGAAGGACAGAATCAGGAGACCGACGGTCGAGATAAGCACCATCTTCTTATGCCGAAGCAGCTTCTCCATGATCCGGCGATAGCCACCCTGCATGCTGCGGACCGCCTTATAGGCCGGTGCCTTCGTGTTCTCCTTCGGCTTATAGAAGACGAAGCAGAGCGGTACGACGGAAACCGCCGAAATCAGCGAGGCGATCATACAGAACACGATGGTGAAGCCGAGCGGTGCGAAGAACTGTCCCGACAGACCAGACATGAAGCCGAGCGGCAGGAATACGACGCAGGTCGTGACCGTCGATCCGAGAACGGATTCTCCGACCGTCTTTACGGCCTCGACCGCTGCGCTGCGCCGCGTCTTCACGCCGATCGCCACATACTTATCCATCGCACGGAAGCAGGCCTCCAGGACGACGATCGAGTTATCGACCATCATGCCGACGCCGAGCACCAGCGCAGACATCGTGATCATGTTGAGGGAGTAGCCCATCGCCCACATCGCGATGAGGGCCGTCAGGATCGAGATCGGGATGGAGGTACCGACGATGAGGGATGCCTTCCAGTCACCGAAAAAGATGAAGATGATGACCATCGAGATGATGACGGCGGCAATCATGGTCTGGAAAACGGATGAGAGCGAGCTCTTGATCATATCGGCCTCATCCTGTACGACGATGATGTCGAGGTTCTCGTCCTTCGCCTTCAGCTCGTTCACTTCGGACATCACTTCCTTCGACATGGAAACAGCGGAGGAGTCCTGGGTCTTCGTGATGCTCAGCATCATCGTATCGTTGCCATCATAACGGCCGATGGCCGCCTTGTCCTCCAGTGCGAGCTGCACGAGGGCGATGTCCTTCAGGTAGATCGTACTGCCGTTTCCGGTGACGATCGGGATATTCTGAAGCGACTGCACATCCGGGTAGCTGACCGAGGTGGTGACGGAAAGATCCTGGCTGCCGACGCTGGTCGTACCCGCCGGATAGCTGAAATCTGCGGCACTGACAAGCTGTGCCACGGTCGACATGGAAAGATGATACTGCTTCAGCTTCTCCGGAATCAGCTGGATCTGTACGTACTGCTTCTGTCCGCCGGTCGTATCCACCGACGCAACCGTGCTCAGCTTGTTGAACTCCGGTGCGATGTCATTCTCGACATAGTTGTACATGTTTTCCTGCGTCGGATTCTGGATGGTGAGGTACATGGACGGCTGTCCGTTCATGCTCATCTCGAGGAAGGTCGGATCATCTGCGCCATCCGGAAGCTTCGACTTGATGGCATCCATTTTCTTTTTCAGCGCATCATAGGCCTCATCCATATCCGTACCATACTCATACTGGATGATGGTCATGCCGTAGTTTTCTGCGGAACGGGAGGTGACCTCCTTCACATCCGACAGGACGGATACACCGTCCTCGATCGGCTTCGTGATCAGCTTATCCACATCCTCCGGTGACGCGCCTGCATAGGTCGTGGTGACGATCATCATCGGCATCTCGATGTCGGACATGAGCTCCATCTTCTGGTTCGTGATGGACATGAATCCGAAAAAGATCAGACTGACGACCACGAGGAAGGTGGTAACCGGTCTTTTCAGGACAAATTCGGTTATTTTATGCATAGTATTCTCTCCTCAGGTTCAGTCTGCTGCGTGGGTCTCTTCCGTCTCTGCACCTGTGGATGCATCCTCGGTCGTCTGGCCATTTGCATCCACGATGCGGACCTCGGCACCATCATAGATGTCATCGGTCCAGCTGTTCACGATCTGCTCCGTGCCATCGAGGCCATCCGTCACTTCATAATACTGATCATCGGAGATACCGGTGGTGATGAAGACACGCTTCACGAGGCCATTTTCATAGGTGTACACGTATGGATTTCCACCGGAATAGTACACCGCATCCACTGGGACGAGAAGGGCATGGTCCGCCTTCGCGGCCACCAGCGAAAGCTTCGTGCTGCTGCCGTCGGAAAGAGCGTCGGCACCGGAAAGGGTCGCCTCTACCGGGAAGAGTCCCGACTGCGGATCCACGAGCTTCGTCAGCTTCGTGACCGTACCACTATAGCTGCTACCGTTCTTTTCCACCGTCACGGTCTGACCCAGCGTCAGGTTCTGAAGGACATCCTCGGTCACGTTAAACTTGACGACCTTCGCGCCGGTACCGGTGATGACGCAGAGCTGAGAGGACTGGGACACCATACCGTGCAGGGTCATGTTCTGGTTCTGTACGACGCCGGCTGCCGGTGCGGTCACCGTAGCAAACTCCACCTGAGTATCGTAGTTCAGCTTCGCACTCGCCGCCTGGGCCTTCGCAGCATCCACCTGGGAAGCTGCGGCCTTCGCGGAGTTCGCGGTCTGGTTATAACTCTGCACCGAGATATCGCCGGACTCGTAGAGCGGTGTCATACGATTCACCGCATCCTGCGCCGTCGCGGCCTGCTGCGAAGCCGCCTGAACGGAAGCATTGGCCGCCTCCATCTGAGACTTCGCGGCATCGATCTGCTTCTGGTTATCGATCTTCGCGATCGGCGCGCCCTCCTCAACGGACTGGCCGTTCTGAACGTAGATCTCGACGAGTTCACCGGCCACCTTCGGGGTGATGTAGTAGGTGTCGGACGGCTGAACCGTACCCATAAGCGCGGTCGTCTGCTCGATGCTTCCCTCCGTCGCCGTGGTCAGCGTGACCGCCGGCAGTCCCTTCGTCTGCATCTCCTCCTGTGGCTTCATCATGCGCGTCGCCACGAGCCCTGCAAAGCCGAGTACGATGACGGCACCGATGGCGATCTTTACCTGTTTCTTCATATATAATCTCCTGTTTTCTGATCTTGTAATTTTACTGTTCCTTCACATCCGGGTCCTGGCCAATGTCGTCGGCCTGAACACTTATGGCTTACGCGCCTGCGCTCACATCGCCGATCGGCGCCTCCCCCACACGAAAATGCGGATCCGCACCCTCTCGCAGGATGGCAAGCTCTGTTTCAAAGTTTCGAAGGACACGCGCGTGCTCCTCCGGCGCATGTGCGACCAGCGCCATCACGGTCATCATCGCGATGGCGTTTCCGAGTCGGATGATGACGGCAAACTGTCCCGGACGATCGCTATGACGGAAGCAGGTCGGATCGATCTGCCTTCGGAACCACTCGTTCTTCATGCACTCCGCATGGTCCATCTTTCCACTTTCGGTGAACGCAAGGATACGCTGCATCATACCGCTCTGCATCATGATGTTGATGTCTTCCTGTATCGAACCCTGATCGATGAGCTTTTCGATGCTGTACACCCATTCATGAAGCGCTTCCCAGTAGTTCCCCTGCTTTCGAAGCAGAAGTTCCCGGAAATACTGCTCGTTTCGCATCCCCTCATCGCGAAATACATAGTGGAGAAGATCCAGCTTATCCTCGAAGTAGGTATAGAAGCTACCGCGAGAAATCCCGGCCTCCTTGATAATCTGATTGATCGAGGCATCCTCGAACGGGACCCTCGCAAATTCATGCCTTGCTGCCTGTAATATTCTGTCTTTTTTATCCTGGGAAAGCTTAAGAAATCTTTCCGTCGCCATAGATTCTCCTCTCCTTGACGGCACCTCGAATGCTCCGCATATCGTCGCTTCACGTCGGTGCCGGTTTCGTCATGTTAAAAAGATGACATGTCATCACCAAAAGTGACAGTCTGTCACTCATGTCAGAGAGTATACTCATCCACTTTTCTTTTGTCAATAGAGCAGAGGAGCGCTTGCTTTAAACGTCGGGATGCCCTAAAATAAGAGTAATGTATACAAAGGCCAAAATACAAATCAAGGAAACAGGGAGTTATGAATCATATCAAACTTCAGGCATATGGAAAAATCAATCTGTCGCTCGACGTGCTGCGGCAGCGCCCGAACGGTTATCATGATGTTCGCATGATCATGCAGACCGTGAAGCTCCACGACAACATCGATATCGAGCGCACCGACAGGCCGGGCATCGTGCTGAAAACCAATCTGCCGTTTCTGCCGGTCAACGAAAACAATCTCATGTACCGGGCGGCGAAGATGCTGATGGACGAGTTTCATCTCGAGGGCGGTGTGAAGATGAATCTTCGAAAGATCATCCCGGTGGCCGCCGGCATGGCCGGAGGATCTGCGGATGCGGCCACGGTACTGTACGGTATGAACCGGCTGTTTGATCTCCGGCTGAGTCTCGAAGAGCTGAAGAAGCGTGGCGTCCAGCTCGGGGCAGACATCCCGTTCTGTCTCATGCGCGGGACGGCACTTTCCGAGGGCATCGGAGAGATTCTGACTCCGCTCCCGGCACTGCCGGCCTGCTCGATCGTGCTCGCCAAGCCGGCGATCTCGGTATCCACGAAGGCCGTCTACGAGAACCTGCATGTAAACACGCTCCCGGCGGAGGCACACCCGGATGTGGATCAGGTGATCGAGGCGCTGAAGGCGCGGGATGTACGCGCAGTCGCCGGACGGATGGGGAATATCCTCGAAACCGTCACCAGCCGGCAGCATCCGGAAATCGACGCCATCAAAGAGCGTATGATGGCGCTCGGCGCACTGAATGCCATGATGTCCGGCTCCGGCCCGACGGTGTTCGGCCTCTTCGATGATCCCGAAAAGGCACAGGCCTGCTATCAGGCGCTGCTTTCCGCGAAGGAAAGCGGCCTCGCGAAGCAGGTATACCTCACCGAGCCATGGTTGCAGCCATCCAGAACCTCACCGAGCCGTCCGGCTCGCCTGTGAACGACTTTCTTCGGAGGACAAGTACAGTGATGAATGATTTTACAGTAAATATGAATGAATATCTTCCTTTACGGGATCTCGTGTTCAACACACTCCGTCAGGCGATCCTGAAGGGCGAGCTAAAGCCGGGTGAGCGTCTTATGGAGATCCAGCTCGCCGAGAAGCTCGGTGTCTCCCGTACACCGATTCGTGAGGCGATCCGAAAGCTGGAGCTGGAAGGTCTCGTACTGATGATTCCGCGTCGTGGTGCCGAGGTCGCGAAGATCTCCCACAAGAATCTGCAGGATACCCTCGAGGTGCGTGGTGCCCTGGAGGAGCTGGCGACGGACCTCGCCTGTCAGCGGATCACGGACGAAGAGCTTCGTGAGCTGAGCGCAGCCGAGGATCATTTTCAGAAGGTCGTGAAGAACGGCGGCACGGAGATCGAGATCGCCGAGGCCGACGAGGCCTACCATGACATCATCTATAAGGCCTCCGGAAACGAGAAGCTCGTCCAGATGATCAATAATCTCCGGGAGCAGATGTACCGCTATCGTCTCGAGTATATCAAGGATGAGGCGAAGCGTGGCATCCTCGTGCATGAGCACGAGGAGATCCTGCAGGCGATCCGGATCCGTGATCTCATCCACGCGAAGACACTGATGAAGGAGCACATCGATAATCAGGAGATGACCGTTTCGCAGAACCTCGTTGAGGAAGCAGAGGCCACTTCGGAAGTTGGGAAGAAAACAAGAAAACGTTAAAAAAGACGACCGCGCTGCATCTTCAGTATGTAGCGAACAGAAAAACCACCGTACAGCCTGCGTAAGGCTTGTACGGTGGTTTCTTTTATTTACGGCTATCATGACAGGTGAAGTAAATCACCTGGTGGTCACGGGCGATGGCCTCGAGGAAGCGCATGCCGCCCTCGACCTTCGGCGGATCGAGGTTGATGAACGGGTCATCGAGGAGGATGAACGGCTTCTCCTCCTTATACATGGCGTCAATGAAGGCCATGCGCCGCGCGAGCTCCACGAGGTTCCGGTAGCCGGCAGAAAGAAGCTCCGTATTACGTGCCTCCCCTTCTGCGAGGAGATGCACGTTAAAATCCGCATCCATGCGGAACGGAATCGCCGACGGCGAGGAGACGACCGCTTCACTGCCTGCTGCTGTGTCCGTCAGCGAAGACGTCACGTGTGCTGTCCCGTTGCCAGCAGGCGCATCCATTCGCGCTACCGTTCCGCCCGGGGTAGTCACCAGCGCTTCGTCCGAGGCATTGGACAGGATACAGTAGTACTTCGTGAACGCATCCATCATCGGGTCCATGTACTGCTTCGTGAAGTCGTTCCGTGCCTTCGTGAGGTGGTCGCGGACGAGCGTCAGCAGATGGTGGCGCTGCTCCATCGCCGCGAGATCCTCGAGGGCCTGCTGTGCATGCCGCTCCATCTCGTACAGCTCCTCAAGTCTGCGCTCCGCTGTTTCCTGTTCAGCGGACAGCTGCTGGATACGGGCCTCGAGCGCTTCGAGCTGTGCCCGCAGCGTCTGCATCTGCTGGCTCAGCGCTGCGAGACTCTCCGCTGCCTCCGCCGGTCTCTGGATGGCGCGCAGCTTTTCCATATCATGGCTCTGCTCGAAGGCCTCCTGCGCCTGCTGCCGCTTCGAAAGCTCGATAGCGATCGTTCGGATATCCGTAAGCCGGCTGTAGCTGAGCATGTCCGTGCCGAGCCGGCGAAGCAGGGCTGCCCGGTTCGGGTGTCTTCGGTCAATGTCATCGCCGTCGACATCCTCCCCCTCCGCCGCGGTGGGATCATCCGCAGCGGCACTGTAGTCCATCTCCGGATAGAAACGGCCCAGAAAGCGGTTCAGCTCCTGGTTCAGGTGCTCGAGCTCCACACGCATATTCTGCAGCGCGGCCATGCGCTCCTGATCATCACTCCTCGTTCCTGTGCTTTTCACGAAGCGAGCGGCAGACAGCAGCAGCGCAAGCGCTCCGAGACCGAGCAGCACGACACTCGGCATGATGTTTCCGCCGAAATGAAGAAGACAGTACACACCGAGGAGCAGCAGAAGGAGGGACAGCAGCAGTCCGGCGAAGGCGCGTGTCTGCTGTGTACTCTTCTTCGGCGATACCTTCCGTCTCCGACGGCCGCCCTGCTGCTCGAGGCCGGCGATGCGATCTGCCAGCCAGGCGATGCGACCGAGATGCTTCTCCGCGCCGCGCATCTCGGCTTCCGATGGGAGTCCGCTTCGGAAGGTCTCCTGAAGACGCCGCAGCGCCCGCTGCAGCTGCTGTGCCCGCTGCTCTCCGCTCAGCGTATCGAAGGAAGCACCGAGGTAACGCCGCTCCTGCTCCAGGAGCCGTGTCAGGCTGTCGCTGCGATCCGCGCACAGGCGGTCATACTCCATCCGGTCGCGGATCGCGTCCTGCTGCTGACTCTGCTGGACCAGTCGCCGGTTCGTGCTTTCCAGCACCGACTGCAGGCGCTGCTTCGTTTCGCGCACCTGGTGGAGTGCGGCCGCCCCCTCGACCGCCTGCTGCTCTTCCGCTTCCCTGCCGGCACAGCCGTTCTTCAGCTCCTCGAGCTCCAGACGTTTCTTAAAAATCGCACCCGTCCGCCGCGCCGGTGAGAGTGCATTGATCTCATCCTTCAGCTGCTCCAGCACCGCTGCATAACGGTTCATATCCTCCGGATCCTCTGAGACATTACCGATACGCGCATTGATCTCCGAGGTCACGCCGGTTTCGAGCGCCTGCTGTCCGATGAAGCAGGTACGCCGGAAGGAGGTCTCATCTATGCGGAAGAGCTCCTCCCCGATGCGCTCACTGTAGTCCTTCGACGGCAGATTCGTCTCCGCATCGTAAAGCATGAACTGGTCCTGCCCCTTCCGCTCGCCGAAGTGTCGTGTGATGCGGTAGCACCTTCCGTCGTCGAGCGCGAAGCAGAGCGAGCCGCCGAAGCTGCCGCCCTGCCATGGACGGTATTTCTTCCGCTCATTGTCGCTGTCCTGCGCCTTCCGCTCACCGGACAGTCCATAGAACATGACCCGGATAAAGGCCGCCAGCGTCGACTTCCCGAAGCCGTTCTCCCGGAGGAAGACATTGAGCCCGTCCTGGAAATCAAGCTCCAGATTCTGCAGCTTTCCGAAATTTTCGATTTGACAGTTCAGTAATCTCATCTACAAATCCTTCGATTCTCTCTTTCTTTACTGGGCAGCGCGCCTCGGAAGCGCCGCCCGATCCGTCCCGTTCTGCCACGGCCCCCACTCACAGCAGCTCCTCGCCCCGCAGCAGCCGGAGACCTGCTTCGATCACCGCCGCCTTCGTCTGCTCGTCGAGCGTCGCATCCGCCTCGACCGAGTGGACGAACGCGCCCTTCAGCGATTTATCATGCTGATACATCGACGGGTCGATGAAACGCCGTGTCTCATCCACGACCCGAAGGAAGTAAAACATCGGTGCAAGCTGCGTACGGATGAAGTCGAGGCTAAGCTCCACATCCATCGCAAGCGCGCCGCGAAGCTCCAGCTTCACGAGGTCCTGCGCGCGCATGCGCACCCCGGCCCCCGCCTGAAGGATCGCCTCGACGCGTTCCGCCGGGATCTCCGCGATCGCCGGATCCGCACTCGGCGTCCCGGAAAGCAGTGACAGCAGGGCACGCGCACGCCGCACGATCGCCATCGACGAGTCAAGCCCCTGCACCTCCAGCGGCACCGTCCAGAGGTGGCGCGTACTGATATCCACGAGCTGACGCCGGAGCTGATGTGTCGCCTCATCGACCTCGAGCAGGACGAAGCCATGCCGCGTACACTCATCGAAGCCACGCCCCTCGAGGCAGCCCGGATAGCACCAGCTTCCGCGCCCGTCGAGGCTTCCCTCCTGGTACTGATGCACATGTCCGAGCGCCAGATAATCGATGGCCTGATGCGCATAGTCCGCGAGACGGATCGTCTCGGTCGACGCACTGTCCTGCGCTGTGCCTTCGCTGACCTGCCCATGGAGGAGGACAATGTTTACATCGGCCTCCTCAAGGCGCAGGGTCTTCGCCGCCAGCTCGTTCAGGGTGCCGGATTCCGTAAACTCTCGGCCGGCGATCACGAGATGATCTGACAGCCGGTACTTCCGCCAGGTGTCCTGGAAGGTATAGAGATTCTCTGGCAGACTCTCCGCCTGGTTCAGAAAGCTGTCCGTGTCATGATTTCCTTTTAAATAGAAAAACGCGATTTCCGGGTGGGTACGTACGCTCTCGAGGACGGCATGCGCCGTCGTCCGGCTCACGGCCGGCCGGTCGAAGAGGTCGCCGGCGATGAGGATCGCGCGCACCTGATGCTGCTCCGCGTACGCGACGAGGCGGAGCCAGGTGCCGAGCAGCTCCTGCCGCCGCTCCCGGGCTGCCGCATCCCCGAGATGCGTACTCATCCGGCTGTCGAGATGCAGGTCTGCACAGTGAATCAGTTTCATAAAAAAACTCCTCTGAAAAGAGAATAATCCGTCAAACAAATGTACGTGACTATTCTAGCATTTCAGAGGAGTGAACTCAATCAGTATTCTACGTTTCATCCGGGGTGCTGCTGTTCAGACGTAGCTCGGCGAACGACAACCGGAAGCACAGTACTCCGAGACCGGTGAAATCTAAGCCGGGGCCCCCGTATCCCAGGTTTACGAGATGTATCCGCCGACCTTCATCTTGCGGAGGCTGCTGTGGTGGATGTGCAACAGGAGCGCGAAGATGCCATATACAAAGACAAGCGTGATAAAGGCACCCACCAGCTGATTATGTCCGGCGAGCAGCATCAGGCAGAGATAAGCCGCCAGGATCGAGAGGACGAAGCCTATGAACTTAAAGCGGTTCGTCCGAAGGTGCTCTTTCGCATAACGCTCGGTCGCCAGCAGGCACAGATAGTAGACGAGCAGCATACTGGTCATCCACATGGTCTTCGGAAGAAGCGGCACCAGCGGGCGAGCGAGGAGCTCGAGCGCGATGGTCGTCGAATTGATCGCGAGGATCATGATGACGTGGATCGCGAGGAAGCCGAGGCCGGAGGTCTTTCTGTGGTGGTCGAGGACATTGTCATTAAAAAAGCCGTAGCTCAGGAACATGCCGATGACGATCAGGAAGGAAATGATGTTCAGAAGCACATTCTTCCCCGCCTCGAAGAAGCTGGCGATGCCGATGATCATCTCACCGAAGGTCAGGATCACGAGCAGCAGATTTCGCTCGGCGAGATGCGGGAAGTCGCACGGTCTCGCCTTATAGGCGCGGAACTCACTGGCCTTTGCGACATAGCCGTAAATCAGCGCAAGCGGCGAGAGCACGACGCCGGTGGTTTCATGCACCGGGATCGACACGAGGATGATGCCGCACTCGATGAGATGATGGACGACATTCGCCCCGAGTATCCTCCGGTCGATGTCATCGAGATGCGGGGCGAAACGCAGCTTATCCCAGCTTCGATACGCGAGGTTCAGCATGATCAGTGCCCAGGCTCCGTGGTAGCGGATATAATGATCGAGCCAGTGGTGGTTCGAGCCGCTCGCCATGTAGTACAGGAGATACATATTAGTGAAGATACTGATGTAATCCCGGAGGGCTTTCCGGCCGTAACGGTTGAAAAACATCGTGGTAAACATCCAGACCTGCATGACGACCGCGGTCAGGAAAAGGAAGGTCTGGATCGCACTCATCGGCGGGAAGGAGTGCTCATAGGCATGAAACAGTGCGTTGATCGTACGGAGGCTGTACACGAAGATGAGGTCGAAAAAGAGCTCGACGTACTCGACCTTCTTTTCGACGATGCCGGCGACGGCCTCCTCGCTTTCGTGATTCACGCGGGACCAGATGCGGTAGAGCAAGGAGTTTTCGGCGTTCGGGCCCAGCCCCTCCGCTGCCTGTAATGCTTCATTCTCTGCTTCACCGACGACCTTATTAAAGTATTCGCGTCGGGCATGCTCCTGTTCGTCGATATCGTCGCTCGTGGTGCGGACGAAAAATTCAGACGGTCGACGAATCCGTCCGTCATCGATATTCTCTGTGCGTTCGCCATCGGTATCTACGCCCGGAAGGGATACCACTTCCTCGTAGTTCTCATCGTAATGATCTGCCATGGTGGACTCTCCTTTAATTGTGCTCAATATAAAAAAATTATACAAAAAAAGAGCGTCATGTACATACATGGCGCCCGATGTTTTTGAATTTGTTCAATAAGCAGAATCACAGGATCTGTTATAATCCGACGTCTCCCTTCGCGGTCAGTATCGCGGAAGGGATTCCGGTCCCGGAAACTGCTGAAATCACAGGATCTGTTATAATCCTCAGATTTCCTTGCCGGTCAGCATAGTGTACGCTTCCTTGTAGAGGGCGATGGTCTTATCAACAACCTCCTGCGGAAGGGTTGCGTTGTTGTCCGGGTTTGCCTTCAGCCAGTTACGTACGAACTGCTTATCGAAGCTGGACTGTCCCTCACCCGGCTTGTACTGGTCGAGTCTCCAGAATCTGGAGCTGTCCGGTGTCAGTACCTCATCGGCGAGGAGCACATTACCCTCCTCATCGAGACCGAACTCGAACTTGGTGTCGGCGATGATGATGCCCTTCGAAAGCGCATAGTCTGCGCACTTCTTATATACAGCGATCGTTGCATCCTTGATCTTCGTCGCGATCTCCTCGCCTCTGCCAGGGAATGCCTTCTCGAGAACCACGATGGACTGCTCGAAATTGATGTTCTCATCGTGATCGCCGATCTCTGCCTTCGTCGACGGAGTGTAAAGCGGCTCAGGAAGCTTCGCGCACTCGACGAGGCCCTCCGGGAGCTTCATGCCGCAGATGGTGCCGTCCTTCTTGTAGTTCTCCCAGCCGGAACCAGTGATGTAGCCACGTACGATGCACTCGATCGGGATCATCTCGAGCTTCTTGCACAGTGTCGCTCTGCCCTCAAACTCCGGCTGCTGGAAAAACTCCGGCATATCCTTGTTCTCAACAGAGATCAGATCGTTCGGGATTACATCCTTCGTCAGATCGAACCAGAACTTCGACATCTGGGTCAGAACCTTACCCTTCTCTGTGATCTGGTTGTTCAGGATCACATCAAATGCGGAAATACGGTCGGTTGCGACCATGATGAGCTTGTCTCCGAGATCATAGATCTCACGAACCTTGCCTTCCTTCACTGGCTTAAAATCTGTCATCTTTACCCTCCATATGAAATTGAACGTAGTAAATCATTAACCACCGCATTTTAGTATAATGGAATTTTCACAAAGCACAATAGGGGAAATGCACAGAATCACATACTTTTATATGTACGGGTTATGGCAGTGTCTGGATAATAAATTAACGCTTTACAGCGTCCGTCATGAGTGTATAATGGAGGCCATTGCGTGCACTGATGGACCTATAGTAAAGAAAAGAGACAAGTATGAAGTATGTAAAAGAAATCATGTGGATCATCGCATTCACCTTTCTCGGTGAACTGCTGAACACGCTCCTGCCCCTTCCGGTTCCGGCGGGTGTGTATGGTATGATCCTGCTGCTGATCGCACTGGTGACCGGGATCGTGAAGCTTCCGGAGGTCGAGGGCGCGGGTAATTTCCTGCTCGACACCATGACCATGATGTTCATTCCGGCGGCGGTCGGCATCATGAGTGCCATCGATATCCTGCTCCCGGTGCTCCTGCCGTACCTCGTGATCATCGTCGTGTCGACGGTGCTCGTCATGATCGTCACGGGCCTGACCGCCACCGCGATTCTTCGGCGCAGTGAGTCGAAGGAGGATCAGGCTGCAGAGGACGCCGAGCTTTCACTCGAGCCGCACGAGACTTTCGGCATCGGTCGCCGGACGCTCAGTCCGAACGGTGAGATCGATGGTGCGAACGGCTACCGTGAGATCCTGCACGAGAAGGAAGTGCAGCGCCACGCGTCACAGGCGGAGGCCAATGCTTCCGGCGCTGCACAGATAACTTCCGCGGAAGCGGAGCGAAAGGAGAAGGCATGATGATGAAGGAAGCACTGCAGAGCTCTGGCTATTTCGGTTTAATCTTAAGTATCTTCTTATTTCTGCTGGCCGTCCGGCTGAAGGCGAAGTTCCGTGTCGCCATCCTGAATCCGCTGCTGGTGTCGACGATCATGGTCATCGCGGTGCTGGTGATCTTTCAGATTCCATATGAGGATTACAAGGCGAGTGCGAATCTGCTCAGCTACCTGCTGACACCGGCGACGGTCTGTCTCGCGATTCCGATGTACAAGCAGCTCCGGCTGCTGAAGGATAATCTGGTGGCGGTGCTGGCAGCGATCACCGCCGGCACGCTATGCTCGATTCTCAGCATTCTCATCATGGGAAAGCTGTTCGGACTGACAGCGGAGCACATCGCCACCCTACTGCCGAAGTCGATCACGACGGCGATCGGCATGGGTGTCTCAGAGGAGGCGGGCGGTATCGTCACGCTGACCGTGGCGGCGATCATCATCACGGGCATCCTCGGCAATATGATCGCAGAGCTGGTCTTCCGGCTTTTCCATATCGATCATCCGATCGCGCGGGGGCTCGCGCTCGGTACCTCGGCACATGCGGTCGGTACCGCGAAGGCGTTGGAGCTCGGTGAGATCGAGGGCGCCATGGGTTCCATCAGTATCTGTGTGGCGGGAATCCTCACCGTGGTGCTGGTGCCGCTCGTGATGAACGTAGCATAACAAAAAAACTCTCTACCTTACGGTAGAGAGTTTTTTTATGTTCAAAGTCAGGAATTAACGCTGTACACGTGCGCCTGCGCCGCCCATGATGGCTTCTACTTCCTTCTTGGTAGCCATGGTGGTGTCACCCGGAGTGGTCATCGCGAGTGCGCCGTGAGCTGCACCGTAGTTTACAGCCTTCTCCGCATCACCGGTAGTCATGAGGCCATATACGAGGCCGGATGCGAAGGAGTCGCCGCCGCCGACACGATCCATGATCTCGAGGCCCTTGTAATCCGCTGCCTTGTATATCTCGCCGTCTGCCCAGCAGAGTGCGGACCAGTCGTTTACGGTTGCAGTGTGAACGGTACGAAGCGTCGTTGCAACTGCCTTGAAGTTCGGGTAGGTCTTTACAGCCTCGTTGATCATCTTCTTGTAGCCGTCGATATTGAGCTCCTTCAGAGACTCGTCCTGGCCCTCGATCTGGAAGCCGAGGCAAGCGGTGAAGTCTTCCTCGTTACCGATCATAACGTCAACGTACTGAGCAATCTCCTTATTTACCTCCTGCGCCTTTGCCTGGCCGCCGATTGCGGACCACATGGAAGGACGGTAGTTGAGGTCATAGGAAACGATGGTGCCATACTTCTTCGCAGCCTTGATCGCAGCGATTGCGGTCTCGGAAGCCTGCTCAGAAAGAGCTGCATAGATTCCGCCGGTGTGGAGCCAGCGAACGCCGAGCTCACCGAAGATGTAATCGAAATCAAAATCAGCCGGTGTAGCCTTGGAAATAGCGGTGTTTGCACGGTCGGAGCAGCCCTTTGCACCACGGATACCGAAGCCTCTCTCTGTGAAGTTCAGTCCGTTTCTGCATACACGGCCGATTCCGTCGGTGTCCATCCACTTTACGAGGGATGTATCCACACCACCCTGCATCATGAAGTCCTCAACCAGGTGACCGACCTCATTGTCTGCAAGTGCAGTAAGAACAGCGGTCTTTAAACCGAAGCACTTACGAAGTCCGCGGATAACGTTGTACTCTCCGCCGCCTTCCCATGCACGGAAGGATCTGGCAGTTCTAATTCTGCCCTCACCTGGATCCAGACGAAGCATAACCTCGCCCAGAGAAACCGCATCAAATGCACACTCATTTGCTGGTCTTAAATTTAAATCCATAACTTCCTCCATTTAAAACTGTCTGCACTATGCCGACAGAACCTAACTGGTTTACCTGAAAGCGCAGTACCATTTGTAAGCGTTTTCAAAACATTTAAAGTATAGCACAGCCTCTTTTAAGTCATCAAGCATATTGTACTAAATTCAGAACTATTTTCGGTCCAGCCCCTGCTCTCATTTCGAAGCCGCTGAAGCACCTCCGGGAGCTCGGAGATTTCGTGGATCACGGCCTTCGGGTTCGCGACGGTGCCGAAGCCGTAGCTCGCATAGATAAAGCGGATGCCGGCCTGCGCGGCGCCAGCCTCGTCCATTGCGGTATCGCCGACGTAGACACAGCTCTCCTTCAGAAGGCCATTTCGCTCCATCAGAAGCCGGATGTTGCTGCCCTTTTTCTTTCCGGTTCGTCCATAGCACTCGAAGTCCTGCACATCGCCCTCGACCTCTACCGGTCCCAGGATCCAGCCGGCATCCTCGATGAGGGTCTCGATGTAGCCGTCCTGACAGTTCGACACGATGTACACGCGGTAGCCCTCCTCATGGAGACGCTCGATCGTCTCCATGCAGCCCGGATAGAAATCTCCGCTGTGGGCACGAAGGTACTGGTCCTCGTTCTCCATGCAGTCCTGCATGATCAGCGCCCGCAGCTCCTCCGAGATATCCGGCAGCATCATGCAGCTGATTTCATACATCGTGTGTCCCATATAGCGGTACATATCGTCCACCGTGATCTTCACGTCCTTTGTTTCCGGATGACGGTCCAGCACCTCCTGCCAGGCAGCCGTCACCTGACGCGCCGAGTCCCATAAGGTGCCATCCACATCGAATATCACATTTCTGATCATGCTCTTATCTCCATCTTTCTTTCTGACCGGCGCAGGACCGGGATACCGATTTTTCGGCATCGTTCTGCACTTTCTGAAGTGTAGCAGAAGTCTCCGTATTCGAAAAGTCAAATTTGAATTCTGTGTTCATAGTCCGTTCATATTTGAACCTGAATGTTAACAGAATGTTCACGTGCCCCACATACTTTGTTCACCATTGACTTATATATTATAACCAAGATAACAAATAAGTTATCGATTTAAAAAGATTTTTTTCATAATACTCGGGCAGGGATCGAAGGATCACCTGCCCTCCTCCCTTTTATGGGGGATTTTTTTATTTACAGAAAAATCACACGTTAAAAATTCAGCCGGAGAAACTCAGATCGCCGAAGACGAACGAATCGAAAACAGGACCATGCAGAAGCCCGGCAAAACTGCGCCGGAGGCCTCTGTATGGTCCTGTTTTGATTTTCATGTTTTCAGTGCAGGGTTTCTTTTACTTCTCTTTTCTCTGTCATATCTCATCTTCCGATGATTTCTTCAAGCTGGAAATCGCCTCACCGGTTTCTTCGGCAGCCCCCTCCTTCAGAGAGCCATCCATATTGATATCCTCGAGAATCGGGTGCACATCACCGTCGTGGCTGTGATCCTCCTTCGGCATGAACTTGAGAAAGATATGCTCGAACATCGTGGAGTTGATCCAGGCGATCAGTGCGAAGCCCATCAGCATCAGAAACGCGGACAGCCATGGTATATAAAATAAGAGAATATACCATACCAGCAGAATCACGACATCACAGATCAGCATCGAAATCGTGGATCCGAGATAGCGGATCGACATCAGGATGGCATTCAGGATGGTGTTCTTCGTCGTATTTTCGAAACGGCTTAAGACCGGCCATACATACAGGAAGACGAAGCTCCAGACGATGATCATGGCGAGCACGACCGCCTGCAGGAAGAACTTCACCGTACCAGAGCCGGCCATCAGCTGTCCGAAGAACCAGAAATCGAAGCCCAGCACCGCAGCGATCAGCAGCATCGGGATCCAGATGATCGTCGCCTGTCTGAAATTCTGCTTAAACGAGCGGAAGAACATCCGAAAATCACCGTAATCCTCATTACGAACATACTTCAGCGTGCAGTAGTACAGCGCCGTCGTGGACGCACCGATCGTCACGACCGGAATCGAGCAGACGAGCCACAGAAGGTTCAGCACGATCATATCGCCAAGCCGCCCCATGAAACGCCAGATCGGATTATCATAATTAAAAAAGCTCTGTAACATCATGTCCCCCTGTTAAAATAATCTCAAATCATATTCAACAGAATTCTAGCATATTCCACCATACACATTCAACGTCTCACGCCAAAACATCTCAAGCATTCAGACACAGAGGGCCATCCAAATGTCTAGTTTATCTCCTCCAGATACGCCTTCGCGTCCTTCAGGAACGCGGCGGTGATCAGGACGATGACGGCACCGATCGGGAAGGCCGCGATGATGCTGACGGACTGAAGGTTCGCCATAGAGCTGTCCGAGAAGACGAGGGCGACCGGAAGCAGGATGAGCAGCACCGACCAGAGTGCCTTGATCCAGTCCTGCGGCTCCTCGTCCTTTCCGAGCTTTTTATAGCTGTACTGGGAAGCGACCAGGGCGATGGAATCGAAGGAGGTCGCATAGAAGGCGATCATCGTCACGATGAGCAGCACGAGCACCGCCTTCGCGAGCGGCAGCTGCTGAATGATGGCGATGATGGTGGTGTACAGGTTCTGCGTCTCATCATAAAGCGCGACGATGTCGAAGCGACCAGCCATCTGAAGCCCCAGTCCATAATTCCCGAGCACGATGAAGCTTACGAAGGTGCTGCCCATGCCGAAGACATAGCCGCCGAGAATCGTCGAGCGGATGGTGCGGCCACGGGAAATCGATCCGATGAAGAACGGCGCGGCTACGCACCATACCATCCAGTATGCCCAGTAGAAAATCGTCCAGTTCTGCGCGAAGCCGGTGCTTCTCGTCGGATCCGTATAGGTCGCGAGGCCGAGGAAGTTCTGCGCGAGACGCCCCATCGCGGAGAAACCGGTCTCGAGGATGAAGCGCGCTTCTCCGCCGCAGACGAGCACGTAGAGAAGTAAGCCATAAAAACAGTAGGTGCAGACATTGGCGAGCAGAGAGACACCGAGCATACCACGCATGACCGCGCAGGTGTAGAGCACGCAGGTCGCGAGCAGAATCGCGATCGTGATGGTACGATCCGGGAGATCGATGCCGAGGAGCGTCTTCAGCGCTTCACTGAGGAGTGGCGTAGCGACGGAAAAGGTGGTTGCGGTGCCGGCCAGGAGTGCAAACACGGCGAGGAGGTCGATGAAACGGCCCGGCAGACGGTCGGTGTACTTCCCGAGGATCGGACGGCAGGCTTCCGAATACTTCTGGCGCGTCCGCTTCCGCACATGCAGCATGAAGCCGAAGGCCACCGCGAGCACGAGGTAGAAGCCCCACGGAATCGGGCCCCAGTGGAACAGCGTGAAGGTGCTGGCCCAGTCCATACGGCTGCCCATCTCCACGGTGTGCGGGTCCTCCCAGTAGAGGATCCACTCGCAGAAGGAGTAGAACAGGATGTCGGCAGCGAGCCCCGCCGTGAACATCATGGCCCCCCACTGGAAGAAGCTGTACTTCGGCTTCTCATCCGGCGCACCGAGCACGATGCGACCATAGCGTGAGAGCGCGATGTAGAGCGACATCACGGCCGTTCCGAGGCCAATCAGGAGATAGTACAGCCCGAAGCTGTCCCCCAGGAAGGTCCGGATACTGCCGAGCACGGCATTGGACGCGTCCGGCAGAAGGAAAAACAGCAGTGCCAGCACCACGATGAGCACAAACGGCACCAGCGTGATCATCCAGTCGATGCGACTCCGGTCCGCCTCTATCTGTTTGAATTTTTCATTCCCGCCTTGCTTCATGTTCATTTTCTCCTTATTTCAAAATGTTTTGAACAATATAGCACCGGCGATCCCACGCGTCAAGCAAATTCTGTGCAAGTCCGAGGAATCATGCTAGAATAGGATAACAGTTCAGGCAGAGAGGACCCGGAGGGGCAGCTTGCATGAACGGTTACAGAATAGGATCATACCGCTGGAAAGGACCGCACGAACATGCTTTTAAATAAAGAAAAAACGCCGGCCATCAACTATAAGGAAGACTGGCCGACGCACTACTATGACATCAAGGATATCGATACCCGTGAGAAGATTCTGACGGAGATGCTCGAGGACAATGCAGGCGACCGGAACGATCGCCGCCGTCTCGAGCTTCTTCGCAAGCGCTACCCGGCGAACGAGCGCGCGGGTGCGAAGCGAAAGGATGCCTTCGTCGCGGCCTGGATGGGGCTCCTCATCGATGGCCGCCTCGGTACGAACTTTCTGAACCGGAAGAAGCGCGCGCGTGATATCCGACAGTACTTCACCACGCTCTGCGTGCTGGATGAGGAGGTCGATGAAGTTCTCCTCGAGGAGTGGCGCCAGTTCGCCCGCTTCTGGATCGAGAGCTGTGCCGGCGACCGGAGCTACGACTCGACCGCCTTCGGCCTCTTCCGCCTCGGCGATGAACGCCTCGGAAAGAAAATCGCCGCTGAGATCCACGAAGTCACCAGCACCATCCCGGCCCGCTTCGGCCTCGCGGAAGAGCTCCGCGCCTTCCGTCGCGTTATGAAGGAAACCTACATCGCGATGGTCGACCACGGCGACCGCTACTGGGCCGACGTCACCGGTGACAGAGATTGAAAGAGGCCACGGTCACTTGAATTCCAGCACATTATCCCGCGTCACCTTCTCATACGGCAGACGGATATACTTGTCGCCGACGAGCGGAAGGTCCCGCAGCGGCTCCTCCAGGGCCAGGTGGTGTGCCAGCTGAAAGATGGCCGCTGCCTGGCCTTCGGCGTCGTTATAGATCGTCGCTTCGAGCTTCCCGTCGCATACCGCACTGAGCCCCGCCTCCGTGCCATCGATGCCAAAGATCAGCGGCCGCTGCGCCTTCGGAAGATCACTCGCCTCGAAGGCATCGATCGCACCGAGGGCCATCTCATCATTATTCGCGAGCACCAGCTCGATATCCGCCCCATACTGCCGGATGATTTTATCCATCTGGGTTTTCGCCTGCGCACGGTTCCAGTTTGCGATCGCATACGTAAGACGATCCAGCTTCACACCGAGCTCCAGCATCCGATTGACGGAGCTCTCCGAGCGGGCGATGGCATCCTGGTGTCCAGCCTCCCCCTCGAGCACGACATACTGAATCGCGCCGTCCCCATTCCGGTCCACCGTGCCGCTCTGGATCGCATCTACTGCCAGCTCCCCCTGCATCTTTCCAGAAACGAAGGCATCGGCCCCCACATAAAAGAGCTTATCCCAGCGCTGCAGATCATCCTCCACCAGCTCACGATTGAAAAAGATGATCGGCACATCCGCATCCCGTGCCGCATTGATGACCTCGGTCGGTGCCGTCCGGTCGACCAGATTGACACAGATCACATCGAAATTCGCTGCGATCATGTCGCGCACCTGTTCGTTCTGCTTCGTCTGGCTCTGCGAGGCATTATAGACCTCCAGCACGATATCCTGCTTTTCCTCCGCCTTCGCGCCCAGCACCTGATCATTCAGATCCTGCATCAGCTCCGCTACGAAGGCGTCGTACTGATCATAGACCGACACGCCGATTTTGATCTTTCCATCGGTTTTTCTGGCCGGCAGCTTCTGTCGCGTACCACAGCCGCAGAGAACCAGCATCACGACCAGCATCACCATGACTGCACTCCTGCGCCCTTTTTTCTTCTTCATACCATCCTCCCAGTTGTTTTCCATGACAGCGGCACCACTCACTGCACGATTGGAAACAGGATCCGCTGATTCTCATCCCGGAACAGATTATCCTGATGGACGACATTGAAGTCCTGTTCCCGATCCTCGAGCACCATCATCCGGTTTCGAAGCTTGGCCGCAAGATCCGTGAGACTCTGATAGCCCATGCTGAACTCGTTCGGGAGGATCATCGATGCGATGGTGCCGTTATCGATATAGTACGCGAGCTTCTCACTGCAGCCGGCACCATAGAGGGGCAGCTTTTTCGTCTCCGCCGTCGCCACATAGTCCACCGCCGCTTCGAGACTCGTATTATCGAGGCCGACGATCACCGCCGGTGTCACCCGCTCCATCGAGCGTTTCAGCTCCTGCTCGAGGAAACGGCTCTCCTCCACCGTCCAGACGATCTCCGGTTCCTTCGCACCCACGGCCTCCAGGAACCCCTTCAGTCGGTCCTGCATCGCATACTGCTGCTGGTTTCCGGCGATGATGCCGATCTTCATTCCCTTCAGACGGTCGCCGTAATCGATCACGAGCTCGTTTCCGATGGCCCGGCCGACCTCTACATTATCCGTCATCACCGTCGCATAGTTTCCGGAGATATCTGCATCCGCATCCACATTCGTGATGATAAACTCCACCGGCACACGGGCGATGATGTTCCGCACGATGTCCGCGGTGCCCATGCTGAGACAGAAATCCGTGATGATGCCATCCGCACCATCCGCGATTTCCTGATTGATCAGCGCGGTCTGTGTAAAGACATCATCGATGTAGTCGGTATAGACGTAGCTCAGGTCAATGTTGTTGTCCCTCGCTGCCTGTGTGAGCCCTGCCTTCAACGGCACCCAGCGATCCTGGGAGGAATCACTCACGATCACCGATACCTGATAGCGCTTCTCACCGGTGCCCCGCACCAGCATCACGGAGCAGAACAGGATGGTGACCACCAGCCCACCGATGATCGGCCATAAGAAGCTTCGATCCTCATGCATGCTGTTTTCCTCCTTCCGTTCTGCCTGCATCCTCCACCAGTACGTCTGTTATATCTGAGCTCTGCACATCTGAACGCGTCGCCGCTGCATCCTCGGTGTCGGCATTGCCCGCACTCGCAGTTTTCACATCCGCTGTTTTCCTGTCCGAAACAGCGGTCCTGTAGTGTCCGCTCTCCAGCAGCTTCTGGTTCTCCGGTGTATCCGGGATCGCCGGCAGATGGATCGTGATCGTCGTTCCCTCATCCGGCTCAGACGCGGCCATCAGCCCGTACTGTGCGCCGAAGCGGATCCGAATACGATTGTGGACGTTCACGAGTCCGACACCGGAGCCATGCTTCGGCACCCGCTGTCTCGATTCCTCATCGTCCTTCAGCAGATTTTCACACACCTCCGGTGGCATGCCATAGCCGTTGTCGCTCACTGCGATATAGATGTCGCCGACCGACATCGCCTGAATCATCTGCCTGTGTGCACGGTCGCCAGCATTGGCCTCTGTCGGATCCGGCTGCCGAGCCGTCCGAGCGGCCACCGGGCCCGACGCCGCATCGTACGTCTGCCCATGTGCTGCATCGCCTTCACCGCTCTTCTCGTTTTCTGTATCTGGGATCAGCCAGCCACGGATACGGATCTCGGCACCGTCATCTGGATCCATATCCCCAACGCCGTAATAGATGGCATTTTCGAGGATCGGCTGGATGATGAGCTTGACGCTGAGGTAGTCCCGGATGTTTTCATCGATGTCAAACACAACGGAGAAGTTATTCTTATAACGCACCTTCTGGATGTTCATATAGTTTTCCGCATGCTTCAGCTCCTGCGCAAGTGGAATGATGTTCTTTCCACGGCTCAGGCTGATACGGAAGAGGCTCGCAAGCTGGGTCACCATGAAGACCGCATCCTTGTTGTGCTCCCCCTCGATCATCCAGACGATGGAATCCAGGGTGTTGTAGAGGAAGTGCGGATTGATCTGCGACTGGAGGGCGTCCATCTCCGACTTTCGCTTCTCCTCCTGCTCGATCACGATGTCATCCATCAGCTGATTGATCCGTGTCATGGAGCTTCGAAGCGTCCGTCCGAGATGCTCGACCTCCTCGGAGCCGCCCACATAGATATCCTCCGGCACGACATCCCCGCCCTCCATCCGCTTGATGGAGCGGTTCAGCCGGTTCAGCGGCAGGGAGATCTGACGCGATACGATCTGATTCACGAAGATCATGACGAGGAGGGAGATCGATACGAGCAGGATCACGACGAAACGTAGGCTGGCCGCATCCACACCGTAGGCGCTGGCCGGGATCACGGCGATCATCTTCCAGCCGGTGTAGGAAACCGAGTTCAGCAGCACCTGGCGGCGTGTACCGAGGTAAAGCTCCTGATGATGGCCATCCTGGTAGTGCGCCTCGTTGATGTTGTTCTCTGTGAGAATCCCATAGTTGATCTGCATCTGCTTCGGATGATAGATGAGGCTGCCGCTCGAATCGGTCAGATAGATGTACTGACCGCTCGAATCCTGATTGATCCGCTCCATCATTCGATCGATGGTCGAGTAGTTCATATCGACGAGGAGGACGCCCATGGTCGGGGTACCGTTTTCATAGATTTCGACGGCGCGGCTCAGGGAGATGACCCAGCGATAGCGATAGGCCGGATCCAGGAAGAGATTTTCGACATGCGGGGTGGAGAAATGCAGATTATCGGTCTTTCGAAGCGCCTCGGTAAACCAGCTCTGGGTCGTCACATCGAGGTTTTCCTTTGTCGTGGCGATCGGCGAGGACGAAATCAGCCGGCCATCGGCGGTAAAGAGCGCCATACTGACGAGATGCTCGAGGTGTGCTTCATAGATGAGGTCCATCTCACGATCGATGCTGTCCGTGCTGAGATCTGCATTTTTGATGACATTATAGTATACCGCATCCGAGATGCGGCGCATATTGGCGAGGTAATCCTCGAGATTGATGACGGACTGCTGCACGATCTGCTCGGTGGATTCCACGGAGCTCGTCCGCATACGACGTGCAAACAGCTGATACAGGACCAGCCCCAGGATCATGAGCAGCACGAAGGAGATGATGGTGAAGGCCATCAGAATCGTTCCCTGGATGGTATGTGGGAGATAGCTTCGCTTCCCCTTTTTCCGGTTCTGCTTCGTCTCTGCCGGATGCTGTTTCTCCACTATGTCCTCCTGTATCTGCACATGGTTCTTTCTTATACGCAAGCAGAGAGGTGTCTGCAGGTTTTCTGCAAAGCACCTCTCCGTTCATCCACCATTAGGCAGGCGCGGTGCCGGCCTGCTGCTGTGCCTTATACTTCGACGGCGATACGCCGAATTTCTTTTTAAATGCATAGCTGAAGTAGTTCGGATCACTGTAGCCGACCGCTTCCGCGATCACATAGGTTTTTTCATTTTCGTCGAGCAGCATGTGGACTGCCCGGTCCATACGGATATCCGTGAGGTAGTTGATGAAGGTCTTTCCCGTTTCCCGCTTGAAGACGGTCGAGAAGTACGCCGCACTGATGCCGAGAAAATCACAGATGCTCTCGACACTCAGGTCCTTATCACTGTAATGCTCATGCACATAGGCCTCTGCCTTCGCCACGAAGGTACGCGTGCTGTCGCTGCGCGATACCCGGAGAAGCGCCTGCATCTTATGGGCGCTTTCCTTCATCCATGCACGCAGGGCCTCCAGATCAAGGTGCTGTACCTTCTGAAAGAGGTCCTCATCCTTTCCAAACACCGCCTCCATCGACAGATGATTCGCATTTATGAAGCGATGTCCCTCGGTCACGAGCTCCATCACGAAGAAGCGATACTCCTGCAGCGACGGATTGACCGGTGCCTCCGCGTCCAGAAACTGATCGATCTGACGATCGACTTCCTCCGGCGAACTCAGCTTGATGGCCTTGAACACCGGGTAGAAGCGGTCATCGCTGTCCTCGGACGGACTCTCCGCCGGCATCTCCTTCTGGGTCTCCGGCGCCACCTCCATGATGTTGATCGCCTGTCCGCGTCCATAGATGACGCGGTAGGACACGGCCTCCCGGGCACTCTCGTAGGCCTCCGGCAGGTTCAGAAGGTGATTGACCGCACGACCGATGCCGGCGGTGATGGTCGCGTTCGACACATGCTTACTGAGACGGCACAGCACCTGACAGTCATCCGTCAGCTTCGTCAGCGCGCCCGGCTGCTCGAGCTGCACGATCATCACCGTGTCGCCGAGGTAGGTGAAGAAGCGCGCATGCCACCTCGCGTCGAGGTGCTCCTCCCATAGCCGACGCACCGACATCGTGATCAGCAGCGGATTGATGCCCTCCGGCGCGAGTGAAATACTGTTGTGAAGGATCACTACACCGAAGTACGGACCGTCGAGACTGATCTGATAGTCCATCATATCGCGACTGAGCGAATTCGCCGGCTCGCGTCCCTCGATGAGCGCCGTGCAGAAATTCTCCTGCAGGATCGGCAGGCTCTCCATATAATAGTTTTTCAGCATGTTGATGTTCTGCTTCTCGTCGAACTCCTGATCCAGCGATGCGTGGATGCGCTCGAACACGGCACGCAGCTCGTCCGCATCGATCGGCTTCAGGATGTACTCCTCGGCCTCCAGACGGATGGCCTCCTTCGCATACTCGAACTGGTCGAAGCCGGAGAAGATGATGATCTTGATGGTCGGATACTGCTCCTTCAGACGCCGGCTGAGCTCGAGTCCATCCATGAACGGCATCTTGATGTCCGTCATCACGACGTCCGGCTGCTCCTCCTCGGCCATCTCCAGCGCTTCCAGTCCGTTGTGGGCATAGCCCTGTACCGTGAAGCCGAGCTTCTCCCAGTTCATCTTCCGGATGATCACCTGGATGACATCCTCCTCATCATCCACCAGCATCACTCTGTACTTGTTCAATGTAGACCTCCCTCTGCCATCACATCCTGTCCGCATCCCGGAAAGCGCATACCCTCCCGCATGCGAGCGAAGCATACCGAACCTTCGGCTGCGCCGTGTTTCACCGTCACAAGCTACTAAGCTCAGTCCTCCACCTTCTGATGATGGTCGAGATTTCCGTACTTGTCTTCGATTTTCTTAAAACGATAGAAGGTCACCGCGATGGACAGAATCATAAACAGAAGGCCCATCAGTCCATCATACTGGCTCACCACCTCCATCACGAAGATGCAGGCACCGAACATCAGCACGAGGATGCCCATCTCACGAGTATATGGGAGAAGATTCTCCTCCTTTACCTTTCCCCACTCCTTCGGACGGATAAAATCCGGATCGTGGAAGACCAGCAGCTTCACGGCGCAGTAGATCACCAGCACACCGAGTATGAGCTGCACACCGTGCTGGCTGAGGAAAAATGCGACCGGATCGTTCGTCACCGGATCCGAAGCCGTCTGTGCAAGCAGTGTCATGTTATATGTCATAGAAACCTCTCTTTTACTGTGTCAGGTCGTGGACAGACCCCGAACGTTTATCTTAAGAAAAATTTAATGGGGTCAGACCCCCTTACGAAATTCTTAAGGTCGATACAAAAATGGACTGTGGCATGCGCCACAGCCCATATTATAGACGATAGAAATCGTTCGCTCAATTACTTCTTCTGTACGTACTTTCTGATATCGAGAGAAATTGCGACGAAGATAACGATACCGATCGCGATGTACTGAGAGTTTGCATCGACACCGAGGAACTGAAGAGCGACCTTCAGGAGCTCGAGGACGGCAACACCGATGATGGCAGATGAAACCTTACCACGACCACCGGTTACAGATACACCACCGAGGGCGCAGGCTGCGATACCTTCCATCTCGTAGGAAAGACCCGTATTGATGGATGCACCACCGGCCTTTGCACCGAGCATGAAACCTGCCATGGCGAAGAATGCAGATGCCTTCGCATAGATGAGAACGAGGGTAAGCTTTACAGGAACACCAGCAACCTCTGCGGCCTGTGCATTGCCACCGATGGCATACATGTACTTACCATGACGGGTCATGTTATAGATGAACCAGGTGATCGCTGACATGGCGATGGCCATCCAGATCAGGAAGCTTAAGCCCAGGAAACGACCGGTCGAGAACATGGTGTAGCCGGTGATATATCCACCGAGCGGTGTAGCGCCGGTGTAGATCAGACCGAGGCCATAGATGATCTCCATCATCGCCAGTGTGGAAATGAATGGAGGAACACTCAGATAAGCGATAAACCATCCGGTGATGGCACCGAAGCATCCGCAGATGATCATGACGATCAGCAGTACCAGGAACGGATTCAGCGGTGTGATGTTTGCCAGGAAGCCCTCCTTAAAGAAACGGCCTGCATAATCCTGCTTCTGAAGAAGTGTACCGGCGATACATGCGCCGAAGCCGACCATACGTCCACCGGAAAGATCACATCCTCCGGTGATAACGCAGCCTGAAATACCGAGCGCGATAACCAGTCTGTAGGACATGTTTGCGAGGAGGTTCAGGAAGTTGTTGGCCGTTAAGAAGTTCTTCGTTGTCAATCCTGTGTAGATAACGAGGATGAACATAACGATGATAACACCGTTGTTAATGAGAAAATCCGTGATTTTCTTTTTCTGTGACTTTTGCATTTTATTTCCCCTTTATTCTATCGAATCAGAATCAGAACTGCGTTGCGAAGGACATTACCTTCTCCTGCGTCATATCTTCCTTCTGATCAATCTCACCTGTGATCTTACCATTACACATTACATATACACGATCGGCCATGCCGAGAAGCTCCGGCATTTCGGAGGAAATCATGATGATCGACTTGCCCTGATCGGCGAGCTGCTCCATGATCTCATAGATCTCGTGCTTGGCACCGACGTCGATACCTCTGGTCGGCTCATCCATGATCAGGATCTCCGGATCATTTGCGAGCCATCTCGATACGATAACCTTCTGCTGGTTACCACCGGAGAGGTTCTCGATATGCTGCTGCATACTCGGTGTCTTAATCGAAAGCTGCTTGATACTGTCATCTACGATCTTATTGATCGTCGGGTGATCCAGGATGAAGCCCGCCTTCAGGTGCTTGTTGTAAATGGAAATACCCGTATTATCCTTGATGGACAGGCATCCGAAGATACCATTACCACGACGGTCCTCGGTGATCATACCGAGACCTGCATCCATCGCGTCTCTCGAACGCTTGATCTTCACTTCCTTGCCATGCATTTTGATGGTTCCTGAAGCGAGATGACGGATACCGAAGAGACCCTCCATGAGCTCGGTTCTCTGTGCACCGACCAGTCCACCGAAACCGAGGATCTCACCCTTACGGATGTTGAAGCTGCAATTCTGGAAGGACTTCTCGTGAATAGAGGAAAGATGCTCTGCCTCGAGGATGACGTCGCCGATCTCATGTACGTGATCCGGATATACCTTCGTAAGCTCACGACCTACCATCTTCGCGATGATATCGTCGGTGCTCATCTCGGCTGCCGGCCAGGTACCGACATAGGTACCATCTCGCATGACCGTGATGTCGTCGGCGATCCGCTTGATCTCATCCATCTTATGAGAGATGTAGATCATCGCAACGCCCTTATCACGCAGCTGGTTCATAACCTTGAAGAGGAAATCTACTTCCTTATCAGAAAGCGAGGAGGTCGGCTCATCGAAGATGATGACTCTTGCCTCATGAGAAACCGCCTTCGCGATCTCGACCATCTGCATCTGTCCGATGGAAAGCGAGCCGAGCAGCGCCTTCGGATTATAGTCGAGGCCCAGCTCCTTCAGCCAGCGATCGGTCTCTTCAAACATCTTCTTGTGATCGATCACCTGTAAAGGACCATACTTATGTACCGGGAAACGTCCCATGTACATATTCTCCGCGATGTTACGTGCCGGTATCGGCTGCAGCTCCTGATGCACCATGGCAACACCCTTCGCCATCGCATCATCCGGGTCTGTAATCGTTGTCTTCTCGCCATCCAGGTAGATTTCACCCTCATCCATGTGATAGATACCGAAAAGGCACTTCATCAGTGTGGACTTTCCGGCACCATTTTCTCCCATGAGTGCGTGAACTGTACCCGGGCGAACAGCGAGGTTAGCGTGATCCAGCGCTTTTACACCGGGGAATGACTTACACACATTCCGTAATTCCAGTTTATACTCCGCCATTTTGCCCTCCAAGCATTAAATAATGGGTTTAAAAAACGGGTGGGGCGCAGCTCGTGCACCCGCACCCATTTCTATGTACTTCGTTAAATTCTTACGAACCTTTCGGATTAACCAAGAGATGCAAGAACGTCGTCAACGTTATCGGAGGTTACCTTTACGTAATCGCAGCCGATGTAGTGCTCATTGTCGCCGCCGGTGATGTACTTAACAGCTGCATCTGCTGCGGAATGAGACTGAGAAATGTGATCGTTGAATACAGTACCGGTCTGCTTGCCAGCCTTAACGTTGTCACAAGCCTCCTGAAGAGCATCAACACCTACAAGGTAAACATCCGTACCAACGGTCTCGCCTGCTGCCTCAATTGCCTGCAGAGCGCCGAGAGCCATCGCATCGTTGTTACAGAAAACAACCTCGATGTCCTTGCCGTGCTGTGCAAGAGAGTTTGCAACGAGAGACTGTGCCTGCGCCTGATCCCAGTTACCAACCTGATCGTCAAGCTGCTCAACCTCGATGCCGGCATCCTTCAGAGCCTTTACAGAGAACTCTGTTCTGTACTGAGCATCTACGTTCTCCGGGTCACCCTCGATCATGATGTAGGAAACCTTGCCATCGCCGTTGATATCACCGTGGTTGTCGAGGTCAGCGATGATCTCGCCCTGCATGGTTCCGGACTGACGAGCGTCACATCCTACGTAGCAAACCTTCATGTTCTCGTCTGCCCATCTCTGCTCTTCCTGAGCATCCGGCTCTCTGTTGATGTATACGAGCGGAATGTTTGCTGCGGTTACCATATCGGTGATGGTTGCTGCGGAAGAAGAGTTAACCGGGTTGATGATGAGACAGTCAACACCCTTGGTGATGAAGTTCTGAATCTGGTTGGTCTGTGTAGCCTGGTCGTTTGCACCATCCATGATCTCGATATTCTCTGCCTTGAAGCCGAGGGATACGAGATAGTTCTGAAGCTCATTTCTGAAAAGGGTCATGAAGTTATCAGAGAACTGATAGATACATACGCCGACCTTCTTATCGGAAAGATCCGCATCCGTTGCAGCTGCAGCTGCCTCTGTTGCTGCCTCAGAAGCTGCCTCTGTAGCGGCTGCAGTGGTCTCTGCCGCTGCTGCAGTCGTAGCTGCTGCAGTAGTCTCTGCCGGCTTCGAGCTGCCGCATCCTGCGAGCATCGAAACTGCCATTGCTGAAACGGTAAGTAAGCTAAGTGCCTTCTTCATAATAATCCAATCCTCCTATGATTGTTTATCCTGACGGGACTCCCCCGTCCTTTTGATCATATTATATGAAGATGTTATGGCTGATAGAATAGAGAATCCTTCTTTTCATCTTGAAAATTCTTTGATTTCTTTGTTTATTTTTTCTTAGATTTTCTTATTTTCTCGTTCTGGATTCATGCAATATGTGCTTAATTGCTTTGAAAGTCAGTGATTTCACAAAGTTCTTTCGTAAAAATCGCCATAACAGAACCCCGGAGGGCTGCCACTCGGAGTATTGCGCTTCCAGTGGCAACCCTCCGGGGTTCTGTTATCAAAGATTCCGGCTGTCCTCTACGATGTAGATCGGGCGGTCCTTCAGCTCTTCGAACAGCACCGCGATGTACTCACCGATGATGCCGACGACGATGAAGAGGACGGCAAACATGAAGCAGAGCAGGACGACGATCGTCGCATAGCCGGACGGTGCGCCATCACGGGTCACCAGGGTATAGATCAGCACGATCATCCCCAGAAATCCGCTGAAGAGACCGGCGAAGATCCCGAGCTTCAGAGGCATGTTCGAGAAGCACATGATGGTGTTCATCGCGAAGACGAAGAGCTTACGGATAGAATAGTGGCTGCTGCCCGCCACACGCGGGGCTGCCTCATAGGAAATCGTAGTCTTCCGGAAGCCGACGTTCTGCACGTAGCCGCGGAGGAAACGGACCTTCTCCCGGTAGTTTTTCATGAGCACCTTCTGTACCGGGCGGGTGATGGCGAAGAAGTCCGAGGCATTGGCCTCGAGATGGACCTCCGACATGCGGTTGATGAGCCAGTAGAAGCCGCCGGAGGTAATGTTTTTCAGAAGCCCGGCCGTTTTGTTTTCGGTGCGTACCATGGAAATCACCTGGTAGCCGGCGTCGAACTGGTCGACGATGTCCGCGAGGTACTTCGGCGGATGCTGCAGATCCGCATCCATGAAGACGAGGCCCTCGCCCGTGGCGTAGTCGAGTCCAGCGGTCATCGCCGCCTCATGTCCGAAATTCCGGGAGAAGTGCAGCACGCGCACGTGAGTCGCATCACGGGCGGCCAGATCATCCAGGATCTCGCCGGTCCGGTCACGGGAGCCGTCATTCACGAAGACGAACTCGTAATCCCAGCCCTTCGCCGCAAGCGCCTCCCCGTATTCTCTGGTCGTCTGGTAGAAGGTCTCCAGTCCGGCCTCCTCGTTATAAGCCGAAACCACCAAGCTCAATAATTTCATATGTCTTCCTTCCAGCGTTTCTATAAATTAGTAACTGTACCAGTCAATCAGTCGAGGATCTCGAGCTCCATGCCACTGTGCGATGGGTGACGGTCCTCCGGGCGCGGCAGCTTCATGTAGTCGCCATACAGCATCGTGAGCACCTTATCCCAGGCCTTCGGTCCGGTGAAGTGTTCGCCCTCAAACTGGAACTCGATCGGCTCCTCCCAGTCATCCTCCACGGTGCAGTACTGGAAGTCCGGCTGGTAGTTCGAGAAGAAGGACTTCCCGCTGACGGAACGCTTCCCACAGATCGGACAGCCCTGCTTTCCGGCATTCTTCGCACGCTCCACATCGCCCGCAGCGGTAGCCGCCGGAGCTGCACAGCCTGCCCCTTCACGGTTCTGATCCGTGTACTTCCGGGCCCAGCGCTCCTGCAGGCGGAAGATCCTCGGAAGCGGGATGAAACGGCCGACGGCGGCGAGGACCTGCACCTCCAGCTTCTGAAGGCCATGATACTTACGCCAGTCGAGCTTCCGGCGGTGGCCCATGCCGAGGCCGAAAGCGATCTGCTGCTCCAGCTTCATGAGCCGCGCGCGGATCGGGCAGGATGGCAGGCGGTCGAGGATGAAGAGGTCGACCCAGAGGTGGTTGAGCTTTCCCTCATAAAAGGCCATGTCCGCGTCGTCCTCTGCGTGACGGCGGGAGTTGAGATAGAGCACACGTGGTACGAAATCATAGAAGGCCTCGCCACCGCGATACTCATCCGGCAGCACGAGCTGCATGTTCTCCGGGAGCTCCGCCCTCGCTACATCGACGAAGCGCTCGAACTCTTCTCTACGGAAGCAGAGATCGACATCGTCGTCCCAGGGGATGAAGCCCTTATGGCGTACTGCGCCGAGGAGCGTACCGGAATCGATGAGGTACGTGATACCATGGCGATCACAGATCGTCTTCACGGCCTTCAGAATCTCCAGATTCGCCTGATGCACCCGCTCAAGATCAAATGTAAATTCTTCACTCATAGTTCTACCTTTATAATGAAAGGGCGTTTCTGCAACGCCCTCTTTCACACACTGCCGTCCGCTGCACAGGGCACTTCGTCGGTTCTCCCGGCGCAGCGCTTACTGCTGAATCGCCTCCAGGATGATGCGCGCCATGTAGCGGAGCTTCTCATCCGTCATACCTGGATACAGGCCGACCCAGAAGGTATCGCGCATGATGCGGTCGGTCGTGTCGAGGCTGCCGACCACGCGGTAGCCCTCACCCGTCGCACGCATCTCATCGAAGCACGGGTGCTTGATGAGGTTGCCGGCGAAGAGCATACGGGTCTGCACACCGTGGTCCTCGATATAGCGAACCACCGTCTCACGGTCCACACCCTCCTGACAGGTCATGAGGAAGCCGAACCAGCTCGGGTCCGAATGTGGCTCCGGCTCCGGCAGGATCAGCTTCGCATCCGCTCCGCCCTCGACGAGGAGGGACTTCAGAAGCTCGAAGTTGTGCTTACGGCGTGCGACGAAGCCCGGGAACTTCTCGAGCTGTGCGACACCGATCGCCGCCTGCATATCGGTGGCCTTCAGATTATAGCCGAAGTGGCTGTAGACATACTTGTGGTCATAGCCCTTCGGAAGCTCGCCATACTGCCCGTCGAAGCGGTGGTGACAGGTATTATCGTGCCCTGGTGCGCACCAGCAGTCACGGCCCCAGTCACGGATCGAGCGCATGATGCGGTGAAGCTGCGGGTTGTTCGTATAGCAGGCACCACCCTCGCCCATCGTCATGTGATGTGGCGGGTAGAAGCTGGAGGTACCGATGTCGCCGATCGAGCCGGTCTGACGGGTCTCGCCGTCGATCGTATAGGTCGAGCCGAGCGCATCACAGTTGTCCTCCACGAGCCAGAGCTGATGCCGGTCGCAGAAATCCTTCACCGCCTTCAGATTAAACGGATTACCGAGGGTATGCGCGATCATCACTGCCTTCGTCTTCTCGGAGTACGCCGCCTCGAGCTTCGTCACATCGATATCACAGGTCGGCAGGGTCACATCCACGAAGACCGGAATCGCACCATACTGGATGATCGGGTTCACGGTCGTCGGGAAGCCGGCAGCCACAGTGATCACCTCATCGCCACGCTTCACGCGGCGCTCGCCGAGCAGCGGACTCGTCAGTGTACTGAAGGCCAGCAGATTGGCGCTGGAGCCGGAGTTCACGAGGCTCACATAGCGTACGCCGAGGTACTCACCGAACTTCTGCTCGAAGGCCTCGGTGTAGCGTCCGGCGGTCAGCCAGAACTCGAGCGCACTGTCCACGAGATTCACCATCTCCTTGTCATCATAGACACGGCTGGCATACGGGATGCGCTCGCCCTCATGATACGGCTGCTGCATCGGTGCGACCTTATATTTTCTTGCATATTCTGCGACGAGATCGAGGATTTCCTGTCTCGCCTGCTGCTCTGTTTTCTCTGTCATGTTCTGCTCTTTTCTCTTTCATCTGCTAAAAATGCACGGATCTGCTGCTCGGTCAGGGCCCGCATATCGGCCCCCTCCGACCATGCATGGTACCATGCGACGGTTTCCTGAACGGCCTCCGTGACATGCCAGCGCGGCTGCCAGTGGAAGCGCTCCTTCAGCTTCTGCGTATCCAGCTTCAGGTACGCGGCCTCATGCGGTGCGTTCGCCTCGGCATCCGTGTGCCAGGCCGCGCCCGCGCCCCAGCTCTGTACGAAGAGATCCGCGAGTGCGCCCGTCGTGATGGCGTCCACCTCATCCGGACCGACGTTATAGCATCCGGCCACGTCTCGGGCCAATGTCTCCGTCGTGCGCTCGTCATGCCCCGCTTCGTTCATCTCAGCGGAAGCGGCGGACGCCTGCGTGCCCGTAGTCTGCTGTCCCTGCGCCTGGGTCATCGCAATCAGGAGGTAAACATACAGCGGCTCCAGCACATGCTGATACGGACGCGTGCTGTACGGGTTCCGCACATGGATGGTTCGGCCGGCGATCGTATCCCGTACGCAGTCCGGGATGATACGGTCCACCGCGAAATCACCACCACCGATGACATTGCCCGCACGTGCAGTGGAGATCGCCGTCACCGTAGCGGATGGGTCCGCGCCCGGTGAGAAGAAGGACTTCTGGTAGCTGTGGGTCACGAGCTCGGAGCAGGACTTCGAGTTGCTGTACGGATCGTAGCCGTCGAGCTTCTCATCCTCCCGGAAGGCGTGATCCGCGAGATCCGGGTTCTCATAGACCTTATCGGTCGTCACGTTCAGGAAGGACTGCACCTTCTCCGCATGCTGCGCATTATAGCGACGGATTGCCTCGAGGAGGTTCACGGTGCCCATGACGTTCGTCTCGAAGGTCTCCCGCGGATAGAGGTAGGAGGTGCGGACGATCGGCTGTGCCGCAAGATGCAGCACGACCTCGGGACGCGCGGTCTCCATGAAGGCGCTGAGATGCGGAAAATCACGGATGTCGCCGATCTCCGAGTGCATCTCCTCTGAAAGCTTCAGGATGTCGAAGAGCGCCGGCTCGGTCGGTGCCGCGAGGGCGTAACCGTAGACCTCTGCGCCAAGCATTCGGAGCATGAGGCATAGCCAGCTGCCCTTGAAGCCGGTGTGGCCGGTCACGAGCACCCGCTTTCCTTTATAAAACTGCTGTAAGGATTCAAATTTGGTCATAAAAAATGTCTTTCTATTTACAAAGCCCTAAACTCGGGCTGAGGAGGCCCGAGTTTAGCCCTGCGGGAGCAGAGCATAGCTCTGCTGGATATCGTTCCAGCGTTTGCTTTATGCAAACGCTTTCACTCCCATCTTTTCCATGGTGCCTTTCCACTCGCCCAGAGGTCTTCGAGGAGCTTTTTCTCGCGCTGGGTGTCCATGCACTGCCAGAAGCCGGCGTGGTAGAAGCTCATGAGCTCGCCGTCCGCGGCGAGGCGGTGCATCGGCTCCTGCTCGAGGACGCAGCGATCATCCGTGAGGTAGTTGAAAATCTCCGGCTGGAAGACCATAAATCCGCCGTTGATGATGGCACCGTCCTCCCGCTCCTTCTCGCGGAAGGCCCGGATCTGGTTGTTTTCGTCGATGTCGAGGACGCCCTTCTGCTGTGCGAGGGAAACGGTCGTGATGGTCGCGATCTTCCCATGTGCATGATGGAAGTTTACGAGCGCCTCGAGGTCCACGTCAGAAACGCCATCGCCATAGGTGAGCATAAACGGCTCATCCCCGACATAATCCTGCACGCGCTTGATGCGTCCGCCGGTCATGGTGTTGAGGCCGGTGTCGACGATGGTCACGCGCCACGGCTCGTTCATGTTGTGATGGACCTCCATCTGGTTGTTGCTGAGGTCGAAGGTGACGTCAGAATTATGCAGGAAGTAGTTCGCGAAATACTCCTTGATGACGTACTGCTTGTAGCCGGCCAGAATGATGAAATCGTTGTAGCCGTAGCTCGAGTAGTACTTCATGATGTGCCATAGAATCGGCATCTCGCCGATTTCGATCATCGGCTTCGGACGGAGATGCGACTCCTCGGAAATACGGGTTCCGAAACCACCTGCTAAAATCAATACTTTCATAGCTTACATCCTTTTATGCATCGTAAACGGAAGCGCATGTCTCAGAAATCATGACGCATGTACCGCCTGTATGACTTCCATCAGGCCGTACATGCATGCACCCCAGGACATGGCACATGTACCGTCACTTCCGGAAAACATTCCACTGGTTTTCCTTTAAAATATCCATGGCATGGCGAACGCGGTTCGGGCCATGGTGGTATTCGAAGATGAGATTCAGCTCATCATCGCTCAGGTTTTCATAATCACGCGCGGCGTCCGCTATGGAGGCGAAGTACATCTGCCGGAACGGCATCGCGTCGATTTCACGCTTATCAGTATAACAGGTCCCCGCAGTGAAGGAAAGAAGCACCACGAGGGAGAGCATCACAGGTGTGACCTTATGCTGCTGCCGGAAGCGCGTGAAAGCCGCGCCATAGATGAGCAGGAGGCCGAGGGTGCCCGGCAGGTACTGAAGGCCGTAGCGGCTCTGCCATGCGTAGGTTTCCGTCAGGAAGATGTAGCGGGACAGGAAGACGAGGACATGGCTTCCGGCACCGCTCACGAGGAGCAGCATCGAGAAGATCGTCCGGCGGTACTGTCCGGTCCGGAAATAGAGCAGCACGGCACCGGCATAGAGCAGGATCACGAGGGCACCGAGAAGGTACACCATCGGATACGTGAGCGTCCCGGCCGCGAGCATATCCTCCAGCACCGAGCCGGAAAGCAGGGTGCTGGCGAAGCCGTTCAGCAGAAAATGCAGCGAAAAGCCGCGGTACTGCTGCAGGGTTTCCAGGAGACCGATGTCCTGCGCTCCCGTATGCTCGAAGGTGGCTGCAGCGTTGCTCATATAGTAGAGCACCAGCGGGACCAGCGCACAGAGGCCGTACCACGGAAGCCGGCGGCCGTCGACATTGCGATTCCGAAGAAAGGCGAGGTAGCCATAGGCCACGAGGAGGGTCGCCGTGTACTGCGCGATATACGGGCCGGCCACCAGCAGGGCGAGCCACGGAAGCAGATAGAGCCGCCGCACATCCCCCGGCTTCTGTGTGCCGGTGAAGACGCGCTCGAGCACGAGGTAATGATAGAAAAACAGGCCGTAGCTCAGGAAGTGCACGCAGCCGGTGCCGTTCAGAAGCATCTCCCACTTATCGAGGCTGAAGCCGACGAGCATCACTGGCAGGATGATCCAGACGCCGCTTCGCTCCCGGATCAGGTACTGCGCCACCGAGCACATCAGCAGCACACAGCCCAGGATGCAGAGCCCCCGGTCAAACAGCACCGAGTAGCCGAAAAACGTGACATTGATCCAGCGAAGCGGATAGTTGATCGGAATCCGGGTCAGGATATCCGGCACGAAAAAGCTCGTCGGGTCCAGGGTATCCGGGAGGTAGCTGTTGATGATGCGGATATAGTCGGAATAGACCACATCCACCGTCGCATGCAGCACATACCAGAGCAGAAACAGCCCTCCGATGAACGGCAGAAGGAGGAGTCCCTTCCGGCACTCCCCCACCCGCTTTCTGCTTCGATTTTCCGTTTTTCTGCTTTCGTGCTTCACTATGGACATCGCACACAGCCTTTCCGTATATCCGCGGGGTGCCCCGGGAACCTTTTCATCTTGTTGACGCTGCATCGAGCGCATCCTACGTCTGCGGAAGCGCCTCCCACGCGGCCAGTCCGAAGGTCTGGGCGGTCACATCGATGTAGCTGCGGTTTCCATGCTCCATGAGGACGACGCTGTTCTCCACCGTCGCGTCGGCCGGCAGCTCGTCCGGGCGGTTGATGAAGTGAATCTCCGTGCCCTGTCCGGTCTTCTCCGGGTCAAACGGCTTATAGAAGTACTCCGCATAGAAGTCGCTCATCTCGTAGTAATTATAGTAGATATACACCTGCTTCTTTCCGAGGAACTCCCCGGCACCGACTGCGTCGATCGTACAGTCCGCGAGCGAATTCACACGATCCTGGTCGAAGAAGAAAAAGATGTTCGGATAATGCTGTCGATCATAATGCTCCACCGGTGTCATCACGGCCCCGTACGCCATAAAAAGCAGCGAGAACGCGAGGACCATGGCCATTCCGCGGCACGCTGCCCGTTCACCCGAGGCACTTACGGAAGCTGCCGACGCTCTCTGCACGGTGGCTGCACGCGTGCGCACTGCCCTGCCGGCTTTCGCTTTCACAGCTCCAGACTTCGCGATCTCTCCGAGCATATAGGAGAGATACAGAAGCGCGGCGGTATAGCTCACATAGACCCAGCGGGTTTCCAGACGGATCGTGATGGAGCTCGAGCCGATGCAGAGGGCGATGAAGCAGATGAAGAGAAGGTTCTCCCCGATCAGACGCGGCGTGATCCGTCCCCTCTTCCAGGCCATACGTACATAGAGCACGAGCATCAGGAGAAGGCAGAGCCAGCTGAGGACGATCAGTCCCTGTACCCAGCGGGCGGAATCCGCGAAGGACACGCCACAGAAAATCGCGTGGCCTGCATTGATCCCGAAGATGTAGGCGACCTGCGAAAACGCGAAGCCGAGGGCCTCGGCGAGGGAAAAGGTGTCCTGCACCTTCGTGCCGGCCGTACCGACCGGGATCGCTTCCCCAGCCACCACCATACGGGTGCCGAAAAAGACGGCGAGGATCAGAAGCGGCAGAAGCAGCTCGACGGTCCGCCCGAGGCGGTTCATCGCTGGTATTTCGTCCGAAGCCGCACAGGACGACCGGGACGGTGCGAAGCGTCGGCAGAGCCGCCGCTCCGTGAGGTACTGCGTGAGCACCGCGAGGTAAAAGAGCGGGGCCAGCGCGATATAGCGCTCATGGGTGAAGATCACGAGGAAGAAGCAGAGGCAGGCGCGCAGGTAAGCACGCATGCCGCGGCCCTCCATGTAATCGAAAAGGCCCCAGAGGGTCAGCAGCGCAAGCAGCAGGGCGAGGGACTCGAGGAGTCCGAGCACCTGTGCGATCTGGTAGGCCGCGAAGTGCGACTGCAGGTAGAGCATACCGGTCAGAAGACCGACGGCCTGTCCGATCCGCATGCCCTGCGGCGTTCGCGTGAGGCGGCTCAGGCGGCGGCTGAAGAAATAGATCATCCAGGCGATCGCGACGTTCAGGAGCACATTGAAGCGGGCATACCAGTGCACGTGCGGGCCGATCAGACGAAACTCGAGGTAGCTCAACGCCCAGTAGAACGGGCGGAAGTTTCCCTTCGTCACCTTCGGAAAGGTGAAGGACCAGAAATCCTCACAGCCATAGAAGGACCAGAGGTAGAGGTCGTCACCATAGAGTGCCCGTATGCTGAGGTGCCGGTTGATAAACAGCCCAAACAGAAGGAGCAGGACGAGTGCCACTCCTGTCATAAGAACATGTTTACTGTTTTGGGTCTTGCTGATATGCGCCATACGCCTTCTTATAGAAGTGCATCAGCAGATCCGTCACCGGTGCCGAGTGCAGCTTCCGGAACACTTCCCGTTCCTCTTTCTCCCGATTGTGATTTTCGATGTTTCGCATCGTCTCCGCTCCGGCATGCACACGGTAGGCCATGAGTGGTTTCTCGATGCAGATGAAGCGCCCCGGTTCACGTGCAAGGCGGATCAGGGTATCCCAGTCGATGACGAACTTATAGTCGTTCCGGAACAGCGGTGCCGGACAGTACTTCGTGTGATAGGTACAGCTCGGACAGCCGATGCCGTTGCCGTAGCGGAGGGCCGAGAGCTTCACAATCGTACGGTCCGCATGCGCATGGTCCTTCAGCCGAAGCCGCAGGATGCGCTTCACCTTCTCCGAGCTTCCGTCGATCGTGTTGCCCTCGCCATCGATCGTATCGTAGCGACAGCAGAATACCGACATATCCGGGAAGTGCTGGAAGGCATGCAGCAGTGCCTTCGTGTAGTCCGGAAAATACAGATCGTCCTGGTGGGCGATCGTCACGAGCTCCGAGCGCTCCGCGCCCATCTCATAGGCGAAGTTCCAGTCCTGCTGCAGCCCGTGTGCGCCATTCCGCACATAGACCGGGTAGCCGAACTGCGCGCTCAGCTTCGTGATATAGCGGTTCGGGGTCGAGGTACAGATGATCACCCGGCTCTCGATACTCTGCATTTTCAGCGAATGCAGAAGAAGTGGAAGGTAGGGTGACTCTCCATAGGCTGCGACCGCGAAGCAGTGTTTATAATGCTTACGTGTATTCATGTTTCTTTAGCATCTGCAGAATGCGTCTTTCGAAGCATCCTGCACTTCATATCTCATATGCCGCTGTCATAAACAGCGGCATGGTACTTCCATATGGTTTATACGTTCCGGCCGGTTTCGAAATCATCTTTAATCTTCGCCCAGGCACCCTCCGGTGAGTAGAAGGTCGAGATGAAGCTGACGGCGTTGTGCGCCATCTGCTCGATCTCCTCCGGATGCCTGTAGAGGTGGATAACCTCCTGTGCAAAGCCGGTCGGATCATCCTTTATACGCAGGGCCGTCTCTGCCGCCGGGATACCCTCGGCACCACAGCTTGTCGTCACCACCGCGGTTCCCGCGTGCAGCGCTTCGACGACCTTGCCCTTGACACCGGCACCGAAACGAAGCGGTACCACGACGACGCGGCTCCGACGATACATCTCGTCGAGCTTCTCGATGCTGACAAAGCCAAGCACATCCACATCCGGCCGCGCGTTCAGCGCGAGCACCTCGTCATCTGCATGAGACCCGATAACGTGGAGTACCACGCCCGGAATCTCCGCCTCGATCTGTGGCAGGATATCCTTCACGAACCACAGGAGGCCATCCTTGTTTGGCGGGTGCGCGAAGCCACCGACAAACAGGAGATCCTGCTTCTTCGCATAATCCTCATCGAGGACGGCCGGCGCATCGTATACAAAGGAGGTGATGGCCTTCACATGGATGGTCGGATCCTCCTTATGCACGATCTCCGCCTCTACCTCGGACGGGAAGTAGCTCATGTCGGCCTTGCGCATCACGGCGTACTCGACGCCATGCCAGTACTCGGCCTCCTCACGGGTCTTTTCGTTATGGTCGATCGCATACTCGCGCATCAGACGGAGGGAGTGAAGATCGGATCCATGGTAGATGATCTTCATATCCGTATGGTCGCGGATGTAATCGATGTAGCGTGCCGCGATGTGCGGACGGCTGAGATAGGCGATCCGGATGAAGGCGCTGTTCCGCTCGATCCAGCCCCAGATGTCCGCCTGGAGCTTCGCACCATAGAGCACCTCGATGCCGAGCTGCTCGAGCGCGGAGGTGTACGGCTCCTCATGGGCGAAGTTGTCGCCGAGGAACTTCACGCGCCAGCCCTGACGCAGGAAGAGCTGCATATACTGATAGTCCAGCTTACTGCCGGCATCCTTATCCCAGGTCGGTACATAGTGGTCGATCATCAGCATGCATGGCCGGTGCTGACCACGCTCACGGGCGTCAAACGGGTTCGGGTTGCCATCATTGACACACTGCTCCCGAAGCTCGGCCGCCCACTTCTCGCGGAACTTCTCCTGGTTCACGACCTGATAATGCTTCAGGCTCGAGGTATCCGAGGTGTCCGTGCCGTTCGAGATGCCCTCGAAGTGGATGACGACGGACTTCGGCTGGAACATAACCTTCTTTCCGTGCTTCCGCACCTCGAAGGCAAGGTCGGTATCCTCATAGTACGCCGGCGCGAAGCGCTCATCGAAGCCGCCGATCTCCTTCCAGAGCTCGGTACGGATCATGATCGCGGCACCTGAGATGAAGTCGACCTCCTTCACATAGTTGTACTCCGGGTCCGCCGGATCCTGCAGACGGCCATAGTTCCAGCCGGAGCCATCCGACCAGATGATGCCGCCCGCCTCCTGGAGACGACCGTCCGGGTACACGAGCTTACTGCCGACCATACCGATGCTCTCATCGCGCTCGATCAGCTCGACGAGGGAGGACAGCCAGCCCTCCTGCACCTGCGTGTCGTTATTTAAGAAGAAAATATATTTACCACGGGCGATGGAGGCCGCCTGATTACAGTTCTTCAGGAAGCCCATATTCTCGCGGTTTCGTGCCACGACGAGGTTCTCCGCATACTGGCCGATCTCACGGGTCGCGTCGGTCGACACATCGTCCGCGATGATGACCTCGTATGGGGTCGCTGCGAAATCCGTATGCTCCTTGATGCTGATGAGGCACTGGTAGGTATAGTGGATCTGGTTGTAGCATGGGATGACGATGCTGACAAGCGGTGCATCGCTTCGCTCAAACTTCACTTTTCCGTAGCTTGCATACAGATCGCCGACATTGAAATCCCCACGGATCCGGTTCTTGCCATCCTCCGTGAAGTACATCGGAAGCATCTTCGCCGGGTGGCGGAGGGTCCGCTTCACATAGCTCAGCACCTTCCGCTTACGGGAGCCGACCGGGAAATGGTGGTTCAGGCTGTTCCGAAGGCGGGTGCCCACGCGGGCCTTCAGGCTCTGGCGGGCCATATAGTAGTCGCGTTCGGCGATGAGGGACTGGATGTCACGCTCATGCACCTGAATCACGTTCGTGAGGTTTGCGACATGCACCTGGGTGAGGCGGTTGACCTCGCGCTCCTTCTGGATCGTGATGTCCCGCTCCTTCACCTCGCGCTGCAGCTCCTGTGCATCGTGGAGGGTCTTCGTATACTCCTCCTCGAGGGCGCGGAAGCGCTTTACGGTGACCCTATCGTTCAGGAAGGCATGCATGCGCTCGCCGTCCTGTCCATGAATCTCCTCCTGGAAGGATCGCTCACGCTCAGCGAAGGCGTCGAGCTCCGGCTTCGAGAAGCCGAAGTTCCGGAGGAAGGCCAGCACATCCTCATAGGCCAGGAACTCCCGGTACTCCATGTACCAGTAGTAGAGGATACGGTACTGCAGGAAACGGACGTCGACGGCTTCCTCGAAGACCCACTCACAGTCGATGAGGGTCGGCCGGTCAGCGGACATGATGATGTTATCAAACTGGCAGTCGAAGTTCGCCGGCTGCACACTTCCATCCTTCGCGCCGAGCACGAGGTCGACGCTCTCTGCGAGCTCCCGGATCGGTGCGACACCGTCCTTTATCATATCCCGCAGGATCTCGCTCAGACTCTGTCCCTCGACGAACGGATAGCGGATGAAGCTCAGGAACTGATAGCTTCCGAGGGCACGACTGGTCTCGACGGCACGGAGTACCGTGAGCTGCGGGTTCGCTGCAGCGATCGCCTCTGCCTTCTCGCTGAGTGACTCGATGTGTGCATTGGCCGCAGGCGTCGTACCGGCCTTCACCGCGAAGCGCTTCCCCTGATCATCCCGGTAGAGCAGGGTCTTGATGGCGTATTCCGGCTTGCGGGTCGAATTATACTTGATGTAGTCCGGAAGGAAGCGGCGGTAATCCCTTGCCTTCGGGCGGACGCTGCCATCCGGCTGATAGATGTAGAAGTAGGCCGGCGCGAACTCGCGGAAGCGGTTCTCCCGGATGAGGAGTGCGGTCTTTTCGTCCTCCTCAGAGACGTCCGGCATGCGCGCATCACTATAGAAGTGAAGCGGTACGCTGAGCTCCGGCGTCAGATAGTAGAGGGTATCCCGTGCGCCCGGCTTCTCCTCACGAAGGGTCGCACGCAGGGACGCGAGCTCGGACCAGCGAAGATAGAGGACATCCTCCTTCCGGTCGCTGGAAGCCATACGGTCGATGTCGAGGGCGTTTTCGATGCCCATCAGGATACGGCCACCCTTCTTCAGCCAGGTTTCCGTCAGGGCATGCAGCATCGTGTGGACGTCGCCCTGAAACAGACGGAGGATCTTCTTCGTCAGCACCGGGATCACGACATAGTCGTAGGTGCTGTCGTCGAGACGGCGGGATACCTGATGTACGCGCGGCTCGAGGAGGGTCACGAAGGGTGCCGTCGTCTCCTTATCGCCGAGCACCAGAACCGACGCGTCGCGCTCGCGGCCCGAGGTTACGTCCTCGAAATAAAACCATTCGATGGTATTGGTGATGTGTCGTGAAAAATCCATTAGTGTTCACGCCTTTCCAGAGTCACCTCGGACTCCATATCGTACACACCCACGGTGTTCTTGTTCGAAAGAACGGTGATGGATGCGACGTCATACTTTCGGTCATAGACCACATGCTCGCCCTCCTCGAAGCCCGTGCAGGACATACTGAGGAGATACTCGCCGCCCTGCAGGGTCATCCGCTGGGTGAAGGTGCAGGTATATTCATCGCCCGCCTTCACCGGCTGGATATCGCAGCCCTCGATGAGGGTGTTCGTGCCGGTGAGATCCGCGCCGCGCTTATCCTTGATGGTGAAGGTAAAGATCGGGGCCACGATCGGGGCGTTGAAGCGGATCCTTTCCTTGATGGAGAAGGTCTCGCCCTTTACAATGACGTTCGAGATCTTCCCGCGCTGGTCGAGGATGCCGAGATCCCAGATGGTCGCGCGTCCGTCGCCGTAGTGCTGGACGTTCGGGTTCAGGTTCAGGCTGTCCTGCATGAGCGGTGCTGTCTCGCTACCCGCGGAGGTACCGGTGCTGTGGTCGTCTGCATTGGCTTCCCCGGACGCGTCCTTCGAACGCTGGATGCGGGTTGCCGGGCCGTCCTCGCCCTCTGCGAGGGCCGCGGCACCGACGCTGTCGACGCCGAAGTTCTGGCCGTCGATGAAGTCCACTGCTGCCTGTGCGTCGGCCTGGTGCTGCGCATAGCGCTGATCCTCCTCGGTGAAGCGGCCGGCGAGAATCTTCTTATACAGATCAACCATGTCGCCCGGCAGTCCCTCGGAGACCTTCTCACCCTTGTTCAGCAGGATGACGCGGTCGCAGTACTTCATGACGGAGCCGAGGTCGTGCGTGACCATGAGGATGGTCGTGCCGTTCCGGCGGAGCTCGTCCATGCGATGATAGCACTTCGCCTGGAAGAAGACGTCGCCGACGGACAGTGCCTCATCGACGATGAGGATCTCCGGGTCCATCGCGACGTAGAGTGCGAAGGCGAGGCGGACGAACATACCGGAGGAGTAGCTCTTGACCGGCTGGTGCACGAAATCGCCGATGTCTGCGAAGTCGAGGATCTCCTGGAGCTTCTCGTCCATCTGCTCCTTCGTGAAGCCCATCATCGTACCGTTCATGTAGACGTTCTCGATGCCGGTGTAGTCCGGGTTGAAGCCGGCACCGAGCTCGAGGAGCGCACAGACGATACCGTGGATGCTGACCGCACCCTCGGACGGTGTCAGGACGCCGGTGATGATTTTCAGCATGGTCGACTTACCGGAGCCGTTGGTACCGATGATGCCGACGGCTTCACCCTTTCGTACCTGGAATCCGACGTGGCTCAGGGCATAGAAGTCCCGATGGTAGTTCCGGTGCGTGAGGCTCACCGCCTCCTTCAGGCGGTCGATCGGCTTATCGTACAGGCGGTATATTTTCGTGACGTCCTGAACATCGATGACGATGTCGGACGAGCTGTGTTCTGTATTCTTCGTTTCCATATAGTTTATAAGTGAAGGCACCGTGGTTTCCGGCGCAAACAAAAATCCCCAGATGCGTTTCTGCGCATTTGGGGAATATTTTAGCATAGTTACTTCTATTTTTCCATATAGGATGGTAAGTCTCCAGCCGGGTCCTCTGGCTGAATGAATTATACGATCAGGCCTGTGGGGTCTTGTAGGTGTTCACGTTGGTTGCGCCGGTTGACGGGAGGGTGCCGGTGTAGCTCATGCCGGTGCTGGTCTGCGTCGTGGTGCTGCCCGTCGTGCCGGTCGTTGTCGTTGTGGTGGTGCTGGTCGTGGTCTGGGTGGTCGTGCCGGCGGTCGGGCCTACGTTCGGGGAGCCTGCGTTCGTCACGAGGTGTCCGTCACTTGCGTAGTAGCTGTAGGTGCCGGTCGTGGTGTTATAGTTATAGGTCTTCGTCGTCTGCGCGACACCAGCCGGAGAAAGGTAGGTGCCGGCGGTTACGCCGCTCTGATTCAGCTGGCTCTGATCCTGGGTCTGGATCGTCGGGAGTGTCGCGTTCGTATAGGTATTATTCGGGCCGGTGCCACTGCCCCTCTTCGGCAGTACCTTCGCGATCGTGGTGACATCACCGATCTGGAGGTTTGCGTTCGCGGCTGCGGTGTTTGCAGCGAGCTGCTCGGTGGTCAGGGTCGTCTCCTGCACGACGTTTCCTCCGCGGGCGGCCTTCGCCGCATCGACGGCAGCATTGGCTGCGGCGATGGACTGTGCGGTGTTTGCGCGCTGCGCGGCCTCAGTCGTGAAGGTTTCGGCGGTCATCGTGACGGTCGGTGCCGGGGTGCCGTCCGGAGCCGGCTGTCCGGCGTATACACATACCTGCTGTCCGGTCGTCGTCTCGGTCCAGATTGCGATCGGGCCCTGCAGGGTATACTGCCATGCGGCCATCGCCGGCATCGCGCTCAGCAGGGTCATCGCCGTCGCGCTAGCCAGAAGCTTCGTCCAGTTTAATCGTCTCATATCTCTTCTCCTTTAAGGATCTCTCTTCGTTCTTAATGGGAGTATAGCACAGAATAGCGTACGGAATGCTTACAATTTTCGACACAGTTTCAGATCATAGTTTCAGAGCCCCGGAGGACCGGCCCTCCGGGGCTCTTTGAATTATCTGTGGATCTCTGCGTCGAGCCGATCACCCTTCAGATCGAGGGTGATGGTGTCGCCTTCCTGCACCTTATCCTCGAGGATGATGCGGGCGACGAGGGTTTCGACGTTCTTCTGGATGAAACGACGAAGCGGACGTGCACCGAACTGCGGATCATAGCCGTGCTCGGTGACATAGTCACGCGCCGCGTCAGTGAGCTCGATCTTCAGCTGACGATCCGCGAGACGGCGGTTGATGTCGGCCACCATGAGCTCTGTGATGTGCGCGATGTTGTCCTTCGTCAGCGGCTTGAACATGATGATCTCATCGAGACGGTTCAGGAACTCCGGACGGAAGGAGCGGAAGAGCTCGTCGTGTACCTGCTTCCGTGCGTCTTCAGTGATCTCACCGTTTGCGTCGATACCGTCCAGCAGATACTGCGCACCAAGGTTCGAGGTCAGGATGATGATGGTGTTCTTGAAGTCCACAGTCTTGCCCTGACTGTCGGTGATCCGACCGTCATCGAGGATCTGCAGGAGGATGTTGAAGACATCCGGATGCGCCTTCTCGATTTCGTCGAAGAGCACAACAGAGTATGGCTTTCTGCGGACAGCCTCGGTCAGCTGACCACCCTCCTCATAGCCGACGTAGCCAGGTGCAGCGCCGATCAGTCTCGATACGGAGTACTTCTCCATATACTCGGACATATCGATACGAACCATGGCGTTTTCGTCATCGAAGAGGTTCTGTGCGAGGGACTTCGCCAGCTCCGTCTTACCGACACCGGTCGGACCCATGAAGAGGAACGAACCGATCGGCCGTGTCGGATCCTTGATACCGGCCTTCGAACGCTGGATGGCTTCGACGACCTTCTCTACCGCCTCGTCCTGGCCGATCAGGCGCTTGTGGATCTCATCCCCGAGATGCAGCACCTTCGAACGCTCGGACTCGTTCAGCTTCGATACCGGGATACCGGTCCAGCGGCTGACGATCTTTCCGATCTCATCCTCGGTCACGGTCTCCTGCAGAAGTGCACGATCCTCCCCATGGACGCTGTTCTCCGCGTCCGCCAGCTTCTTTTCGAGGGCTGGAAGGTCAGCATACTGGATCTGGGAGGCCTTTGCATAGTCGCCCGTCTGCATTGCCCGCTCCATATCCTTCTTCAGCTGATCCCGCTGCTCGCGGAGTGCCTGCAGGTCGCCGGCTGACTTCTTCTCGTTGTCCCACTGTGCCTGCTTCGTGTCGAACTGTGACTGCAGCTCGGCGAGCTCCTTCTCGATGTCGGCGAGACGCTGCTTCGAGAGAGTATCGTCCTCCTTCTTCAGCGAGATCTGCTCCATCTTGAGCTGTGTGATCTTACTCTGCAGGGCAGCCATGTCCTCCGGCATCGACTCCATCTGGGTCTTGACCATCGCGCAGGCCTCATCCACGAGGTCAATGGCCTTATCCGGCAGGAAACGGTCGGAGATGTAACGGTCACTGAGGGTCGCCGCGGCGACGAGTGCGTTGTCGCTGATCGTCACACCGTGGTACTTCTCGTAGCTTTCCTTGATACCACGCAGGATATAGATGGTATCCTCGACCGTCGGCTCATCGATCGTGACCGGCTGGAAACGACGCTCGAGCGCCGCATCCTTCTCGATGTACTTATGATACTCATTCAGCGTCGTCGCACCGATGCAGTGGAGCTCACCGCGCGCCAGCATCGGCTTCAGGATATTACCTGCATCGAGCGAGCCCTCCTGGTTGCCGGCACCGACGATGGTGTGCAGCTCATCGATGAACATGAGGATCTGACCCTCGGACTTACGGACCTCATCGAGGACGGCCTTCAATCTTTCCTCGAACTCACCACGGTACTTCGCACCGGCGACGAGGGAACCCATGTTGAGGGCGAAGATCTTCTTATCCTTCAGGCTCTCCGGTACCTCGCCCTTCGCGATCCGCTGTGCGAGGCCCTCGACGACGGCGGTCTTACCGACACCCGGCTCACCGATCAGCACCGGGTTGTTCTTGCTCTTACGGCTGAGGATACGGATGATATTCCGGATCTCATCATCACGCCCGATGATCGGATCATCCTTCTGATCCTTCGCACGCTGCACCATCTCGTAGCCGTACTTGTTTAAGGTATCATAGCTGTCCTCCGGATTATCGGACATGACACGCTGATTACCTCTCACCTCGGCGAGTGCCTTCAGGAAACCATCCTTCGTGATGCCATACTGCTGGAACAGCTTCTTCAGCGTCGGATCTGCTTCCTTCATGAGGCTGAGGAAAATGTGCTCCACGGAAACATACTCATCGCCCATGGACTTCGCATGCTCCTCCGCCTTCGTGAGCGCCAGGTTCGCCCCCTGCGAGAAGTACATCTGACCGGCACCCGATACCTTCGGGAGACGACTGATCTCCTCTGTGATGGATGATTTAAACTGCTCCATCGGCACACCCATCTTCTTCAGAAGCTGTGCGATCAGACTGTCATCGATGGTGATCAGCGAGTAGAGAAGATGAACCTGCTCCACATACTGATTTCCATATTCACTGATGATATTCTGACAGTTATTGATCGCTTCGATCGATTTCTGTGTAAATTTATTAATATTCATAAGACTGAACCTCCTTATTTCCTTCGGATAAAAATATTATAGCGCGGTTGTTAGCACTTTCAAGCATCGAGTGCTAATATAAATCTAAATTTTTTATAACGAAAATTGTTCAGTCAGAGCCCCGGAGGACCGGCTGCAGAAGCACAGTACTCCGAGCTCGGAAAAATCAAAAATCGGCCCATAAGAACCAGTAGGCCCTCCGCAAACGACTGAGTTTCCTTCATGGAAACTCAGTGTTGCGGAGGGTGCTAAGGAAAAATTACTCCAACTGGTTCTAATGGGCCGATTTTGATTTATTCACGAGCTCTCCGTATGGCTTCTGCTTCCGGTCCTCCGGGGCTCTATTCATTGTCTGTATATCCCATCACTTCATCCGATTGCCAAGCTCGGCGGCGATGGCGGCTTCGCAGGCTTCTGCGGCAGCCTGATTCTCCGCGCTGATGGAGATATAGATCTTCAGCTTCGGCTCGGTGCCGGACGGGCGTACCACGACGGAGCAGTGGTCGCTCAGCAGGTACTTGAGGACATCCGACTTCGGCAGTCCGTCGAGACCCGGCAGGTAATCGAGGACCTTCTCCACCTTCTTTCCGGCGAAGGCGTCCGGCGCATCCGTACGGAAGTTCTGCATGATCTTCTGCATCTTCCCAAAGCCGGCGGATCCCTCGAAGGTGAAGCTGTGGAGGGTGTTCAGGCAGTAGCCGTACTCCGCATAGAGCGCCTGCAGACGGTCGAGGAGGCTGATGCCCTGCGTCTTATAGAAGCTGAACATCTCACAGATCATGAGGGCACCATCGACGGCATCCTTATCACGGACATAGCTGCCAGTGAGGTAGCCGTAGCTCTCCTCGAAGCCGAAGACATAACGCTCCGGATGGCCCTCCTTCTCGAGCCGACCGATCTGCTCTCCGATGAACTTGAAGCCGGTCAGGACATTGATGGTTTCGACGCCGTAGTGCGCGGCGATGCGCTCGCCGAGGTCCATGGTCACGATGGTCTTCACCATCACCGGATCCTTCGGCAGCGTTCCGTGCTTCGTTCGCTGCGCGAGGATGTAGTCCAGCAGCAGGATGCCGGTCTCGTTGCCGCTCAGAAGCTGATAGCTTCCGTCGGCTCTTCGTACGGCGATGCCGACACGATCGCAGTCCGGGTCGGTTGCAAGCAGGAGGTCTGCCTGTACGCGCTTCGCATAGTCCATGCCGAGGGCCATCGCTTCCTTGATCTCCGGGTTCGGATACGGGCAGGTCGGGAAGTGACCGTCTGGCATCTCCTGTTCCTTCACGAGCGTAATGTTCGTGTAGCCGCACTCCCGGAGGGTCCTGGTCACCGGCGCGCGACCGGTGCCGTTCAGCGGCGAGTAAACGATTGCTACGTTTCGGTCAATGCTGTCATCCGGACCAAGTACGGACTGCTTCTTTACATTTTCCACGAAGTCGGTGTAGACGGCTTCCCCGATCCAGAAGATATGTCCAGTCGCAGGCGCATCCATGTCCACCGCAGCTGTCGCGCTGTGTAATGACGCAGCTTCCTTTTCTGTCGATGTCGCGTCGGCCGTAGCGGTCTCCAGCATGACCGGGGTGGTGACGCTGTGCGCGACGGAGACATTGGCCTCCGCCGTGTCGCGGATGCCGGCGATCTCGAACTCGGTCATGCGGATGTCGGCGAAGAGGTCGAGTGCCTCGATTTCTGCGAGGATCTCGGCGGCTGCCTCGGTCGTGATCTGACAGCCATCGGCGCCATAGACCTTATAGCCGTTGTACTTTGCGGGGTTGTGGGACGCGGTCAGCATGATACCGGCAGCGCAGTGAAGCGCACGGGTCGCGAAGCTGAGGCACGGGGTCGGCATGATGTCCTCATACATGTAGACGTCGATGCCGTTCGCTGCGAAGACGCGGGCCGCGGTTTCAGCGAAAAGATCCGACTTGATACGGCTGTCGCGGGAAACTGCGATGCGGCGGTCGGCGGCTGCGAAGCGCTTCCGCACATAGTTTGCGAGGCCCTGGGAGGCCTTCGCTACCGTGTACACATTCATGCGGTTCGTGCCGGCGCCGATCACGCCGCGGAGACCGCCCGTACCAAAGGCGAGGTCACGGTAGAACGCGTCCTGAATCTTCTCTTCCTCTCCACGGATCGCTGCGAGCTCCTGCTCGACATCGGCATCCAGTCCCTTCGCAAGCGCGCACCAGCGCGTATATTCCTTCCTGTAATCCATCGTTACTCCTTCTCTGCCGGCATATCGAACTTCGTCTTGTCGGCGACGGCGATGTCCTCGCCGAGCTGCATCTCCATGAGGGTCAGCGGGGTCTCCGGGTCTGCGCGCATCGTGTGCTTCGCGCCGCACGGAATCGAGATCACGTCGCCGGCGCATACGCTGCGGGCCTCGCCATCGACGATGGCGGTGCCACGGCCGTCCAGGACGGTCCAGATTTCGTTGCGGGCGTGATGTGCGTGATAGCTCATGTGGGCACCCGGGCGCATCTCGATTTTCACGGTCATCGAGCCCTGGGAGACGTCGAGGATGCGGAAGTCGCCCCAGGATTTGCGGGCGAACATGATCTGGTCCGGGAGCTGGTCCACGTATGGCTTGATGCGGGCGCTGGCTTCGAGGTTACTGACGAGGATGCCCTGCGGGCTTGCAGAGATCACCGCATGCTCGAGCCCCATCGCGAGGATCGGCACGCTCAGCTCGTTCACGATGTGGACGTCCTCGCAGTGCTCGCCGAGAATGCCGTGGCCGATGACCGGCTCGGACATCTCTTCGGTCAGGGTGTTCCAGGTGCCGAGGTCCTTCCACTCGCCGTGGAAGCACATCACCTGGATCTTCGCTTCATGCTCGACGACGGCATAGTCGAAGCTGATTTTGCGGAGCTCGGCATAGTGGTCGAAGAGGGTCTGATAGTCGCTTGTGTCGAGGAGGGTGCGGGCACGGTCCAGCACGTAGCCGAGCTTATAGGCGAAGACGCCGCCGTTCCAGAGGGCACCCTGCTTCAGGTACTCGCGGGCGGTCGCCTCATCTGGCTTCTCCTTGAAGGTGCAGACGGTCGACACCGGGGCCTTCGCCTCCGGGATGATATAGCCGTACTTCTCGGATGGATAGGTCGGCTCGATGCCCATCAGGACGAGATTCGCCTCGCCCTTATCCGCCTGCTCAGAGAGTGCCTTCAGCGCATGGAAATAGTCATCGTTCACATACGGGTCCACCGGGCAGACCACGACGGATTCGTCCTCCGGGACCTTACACTTTTCGTGCAGGTAGGCACTCGCGAGGGCGATCGCCGGGAAGGTGTCCCTTCTCGTCGGTTCGACGGAGATATTCACGTCGGTGCCGAGCAGGTTCAGGATGGAGGATACCTGGGTGCGGGAGGTCGCGATGGTGACACGGGCCTCCGGGTCCACGGTGCGGATCTGGCGGTAGACGCGCTCGATCATCGACTCATAGCTTCCGTCCGGGCGTTTGAAGAGCTTGATAAACTGCTTGGAGCGGATATCGTTGGAAAGTGGCCACAGGCGTTTGCCGGAGCCACCGGATAGTAAAATGATATTCATAGTACGGCCTTTCTTAAAAACACGACAGTATTCTAGCATACTCGCGGGGTTTCGACTAGATGGGGACAGGAACCCGGAGGGCCGGCCTGAACTACGAGACAGAATCCGTCAACTCACAGTGGTTTGAGATTTGCCTGTGCACTATGCTGCAAATAAATCAGACGTTTTGTGAATATCATCCAGGCATTACGGGATTCTGTCTTTTGGTTCATTTCAGCTTCTTGATTTTGGGTTCCTGTCCTGTACTTCACTTGCATTTTTCTAAGCTCCATGCGCGGGGCGTCTAGTCTGTCCTGGGACTATAGTCCACATGACGACTATAGGCGATTCGCGCTGTCTCCTCTATACTCGGGCTATACCAAACGCGGAGGCCACATGACAGTATCTCAGCTTATCCTCCTGCAGTGTCTGACCATCGCTGCGGGCTATGATCTACGAGAGCGGCGTATCCCTCATGCGCTGATCTACACCTATTTATGTTCTGGTTATTTCCTTTCATACAGGGGCCCCCTGACGCTGCCGGCGTGCTTCTTCTGCTCCAGCGGAAGGGGTGTCTCCTATCTTCTTCGCTACTTCCTCGCACTCGTCATGTTTCGTGCCCTGGCCTCACTGACCCATGCAGGTGGTGGAGACGCACGACTGATGGCACTGGTCATCGCGTGGTGCGGTGTCGATGCCGGATGTCAGCTTCTGCTGCCGGGGCTCGTGTTGGCACTGATGTATCTTCTATGGATCAGAACAGATTCCGGCAGGTGGAGGTTCCGGGAGCGGCACATGCTTCCGACACTTCCTCTGGCCCTGCCACTGCTTCTCGGTGCGATTCCGGGACTGATCTTCTCTCCCGCGTCGTACGGTTCATTTCCCTACCCCTGAACCCTGAACCGGCGAAGCGGGAGATACTCTCAGAACGTAAGCGTTCAGCGCTGGAGTCCCCGGAGGGCGGCAACGGAGGATCACACTCCGAGACCAGTGAAATCCATGCCGGGCTCTCTGCCTGAGCTGTACGCTCCGAAAAATGATTTATCTGTATGAAAAGAGGCTTCTATGAATCAGATTCTCGCACTGCTGGAACAGGATCCCAGCTACTGTGAACGTTTTTTAAAGTATGCATCTTCGCGGACGGAGTGTCCGTTTACCGTCTATACCTTTCAGACCGTGACGGAGCTGCAGCGTTTCGCACACCAGAACGACATCGACCTGCTGCTGAGTGATGCGCAGACGTTCGGGGATGCGGAGCTCGAGAAGCTCCCGGTGCATACCCGGGTCGAGCTTACAGAGGAACCGATGGGTGAGAAGCAGGTGCTCGACGGAGCGCGTCCGGATGCGCCGCGCAAAATCTATAAGTATCAGTCCGGAGAGAAGATCCTGCATGAGCTCGTTTCGAGCTATCAGCTCGCGAAGAAGTCGGAGCCGAAGAATCGGCAGGGACTCGCCAGGCTGTACCTCGTGTACAGTCCGATCGGACGATCCGGGAAGACCTGCTTCGCCGAGAGTCTCACGAAAACACTGCAAAAGGATATGCGGGCACTCTATGTCAGTCTCGAGGAGGTATCGGCGTGGGCCGATGCATCACTGCAGAGTGGAAACGCCTCACTCAGTGATGCGCTCTACTTCTATAAGAAGGAGCGGCTGGATACCGAGCGGCTGCGCTCGATGATCACGCGTGTCGACGGCATGGACCTCATCCCGCCGGTCCGTTCACCGGAGGATATCGCGACGCTGCGGGATACGGAGCTTCCACAGTTTATCCAGGTCCTGCGCGCCTCGGTCGACTACGATGCCGTCGTCCTCGACACCGACAGTATCCTGAGCCGCGTGGAGGGCATCCTCCCGCAGGCCGACTGGATTTTCATGCCGGTCACCGACCAGCCTGCGCACTACCGTAAGCTGTCCGCCCTGGAGCATTATCTCTCCGGCTCTCCGCATCGCGCTGCACTCGACCGTATCGTGAAGCTCATCGTACCTCTGGAGCATACAGGATACTCCGAAGTAGAGGCCTCGGATCGACTGTCCGAATTTACTGCGGCGGTCATACGAAACTACCTCTACGATGCGCAGCCGCAGCGTGCGGTGCGCTAGCAGACATGCGTATCGCAGTACCATACACGATACATGCAGATCGAAGCGCATGCACATCGCAGGTCATGTACAAACGGAAGCGGATCATGCGGCTCTATCATACAAAGGGAATATAGCATATGAATACAATCATGGATCAGACCGAATTAAAGAAGGAGCTGAAGCAGCAGCTGCTCGCCGGACTCGAGGAGCAGCGGAGCTTCAGCGATGCGGAGCTGTATGACCGCATCGACGAGCTTCTCTTCGCACATCCAGAGCTCTGCCTCCGGGACAAGCTCTATCTGCGCGATGCTGTCTTCAACAGCTTCCGTCGTCTCGATGTGCTTTCCGAGGTACTCGATAACGCCGATGTCACGGAAATCATGATCAACTCCGAGCAGGAGATCTTCATCGAGCGCAGCGGACACATGCAGCGCTGGGACCGGAGCTTCGAGTCCCGGGCACAGCTCGAGGAACTGATTCAGAGCATCGTAAGCCGCATCAACCGCGTGGTCAACACAAGTACGCCGATCGTTGATGCCCGTCTCGAGGATGGTTCGCGTGTTCATGTCGTCCTGCCGCCAATCGCACTGAAGGGACCGACGGTCACCATCCGAAAGTTCCCGGAACCGATCACCCTCGAAAAGCTGATTCTCTACGACTCCCTGACACAGGAAGCCGCCGACTTTCTGATTTCGCTCGTACGGGCACGGTACAACATCTTCATTTCCGGGGGGACCAACTCCGGAAAGACCACCTTTCTCAATGCACTTAGTCAGTACATCCCGTCGGATGAACGGGTCATCACGATCGAGGACTCCGCCGAGCTTCAGATCCGAAACGTACCGAACCTCGTCTCCCTCGAAACGCGAAACGCAAACGCAGAAGGTGAAGGCGAGATCAGCATGCAGAACCTGATCAAGGCGTCCCTCCGTATGTCGCCGGACCGCATCATCGTCGGCGAGGTGCGAGGAAAGGAATCGCTCGACATGCTGAATGCTATGAATACAGGACACGACGGCAGCCTGTCCACCGGCCACGCGAACTCCGCCCAGGATATGCTCCGCCGTCTGCAGACCATGGTGCTGCAGGGCGCGGAGCTTCCGCTGCCGGCGATCCGCAGCATGATCGAGTCGGCGCTCGACATCATCGTTCACTTAGGACGTACCCGTGACCACAAACGACGGGTACTGGAAATATCGGAGGTGATCGGCATTGAACATGACGAAATCAAACTTAATCCACTGTATAAATTCGATGGTCAGAAGCTTGAAAAGCTTGCGGATCTCACGTCCCGACAGAAGCTCCTCGATCGATTATAACGAGTATATCCTGACGCCCCTCGAGTATCTCCGCCTCTTCATCACGGCGCTGCTCGCGGATATGCTGGTCGCGTATACCTTTTACCAGAGCCGCCGCGTGCTGCTCGTCACGCTGCCGCTCTGCCTGCTGTACCCCTTCTCCTGTCGAAAGGCGCTCTGCGAGAAGCGGCGACAGCAGCTGCTGACGGAGTTCAAGGAATCCCTTGCGATCCTTTCCTCTTTCTTAAGTGCCGGCTACTCCACGGAAAATGCCTTTCGGGCCTCCATCGGTGAGCTCGAGCATCTCTTCTCCCCGGACGCGATGATCGTGCGGGAGTTCGAGCAGATCGTGCACGGTATGAGCCTGCATACACCGGTCGAGGAGCTGCTCGCGGACTTCGCCTACCGCTCTGGACTCGAGGATGTCGCGAATTTCGCCGAGGTCTTCACCGTCGCGAAGAAAAACGGCGGTCAGCTCGTGAAAATCATCGCGCACACGGCCTCCGTCATCCGTGACAAGGTGCAGATCTCCGAGGAAATCCTCACGATGAACGCCGCCAAGCGCTATGAGCAGCGGGTCATGAACCTCGTCCCGTTTCTCATCATCCTGTATATGAACTTCAGCTCGCCGGAGTTTTTCCGGACCCTGTACACGACGGTGCTCGGGCGCATCACCATGACGCTCTGTCTCCTGCTGTATGTCCTCTCCGTCTGGCTCGCCGGACGCATCATGGATATCGAGGTGTAGCTATGAGGACACGACATTCTCTGCGCCGCACGCTGGAGAAGACGCTGCGGCCGTATCTTCAGAAGCTTCGGCAGCAGGCACAGGCGACCCCCGCCGGGATTCGAAAACAGATGCTTCTCTGCATCAGTGCCTCTCTGCTCCTGACGATCCTGGTATTTTTTCTGGGACTTCAGGACGGCGTACTGAAGGAGGGCTTCCGCCTTCCACGAAGCGGCTACGGCGGGTCGAAGCAGTATATCACCCTGGAGGTCTCCGGACTCACGGAGGATACATCGGTTCCGCTCGATATCACGGTCAGCCCGAAGCGCTACACCGAGGAGGAGGCCAATGCTGTCTTCCGTGAGATTTATGACCAGCTCGAGGAGCTCGTGGTCGCGGAGGGTGAAAGCTTCGCAAATCTCCAGCACGATCTCCGCCTCATGACGAAGCTTCCGAAGTACGGCGTGCAGCTCTCCTGGGACTTCTACCCGGAGCTCGATCCGGCGCTCGCCGCCGGTTCCGTGACGCCGGATGAGGCGCGGGCCTACTATCGGAAGTACCGTCACCTGATGGACAGCGACGGCACGCTGCATAACGAGACGCTGGCACCCGGCACCGTGGTGACCGGCTATCTGTCCCTCATCATGAGTACGGACATCGTGCCGACGGGTACCGACGGAGAGACGAAGTATCTGAAAACGCAGTATCACTCGGCACCGTACCGTATCTATGTCGGTATCGTCCCACGGGCGCTGTCCCGCTATGAGTCCCTGCTGCTTCAGCTGCAGCAGGCCATCACCACGGAGGACGAGGGCAGTCTCGGCGAGAATATGCTCTCCCTGCCGACGGAAATCGACGGACAGCGCATCTACTACAGTGAGCACGAGGACCGGAGCTATCTTCTGCTTCCGCTGCTCGGCGTCATCGCCGCTATGGCCATTTATATGCGCCAGGGGCAGGCACGCCGGACGGAAAAGAAGCAGCGGGAGGCACTCCTGATGCTGGACTATTCCGAGCTGGTATCGAAGCTTATGGTCTACATCGGTGCCGGTCTCACGGTCCGCAATGCCCTGGAAACCATCTCACAGCACTTCGACGCGCTCATCGCACGCGGCATCAAGGAGGACCGACCACTCTATCAGGAGCTCCGCACGATGGTCATCCAGTTCCGGCGCAACATGCCGGAATCGGAAATCTATCTTTCATTCGGGCGGCGGGTGAATCTGAAGCCGTATACGAAGCTCGTCAGTCTGATCGAGCAGAACCGGATGAACGGCGCACGGAATCTCCGCGCCATGCTGGAGCTCGAGATGGAGGACGCCTTCGAGCAGCGGAAAACGACCGCACGGCGCCTCGGCGAGGAGGCCGGCACGAAGCTGCTGCTCCCGCTGTTTATCATGCTCGGCATCGTGATGATCATCGTCATCGTGCCGGCCATGAGTGCTCTCGGATGAGGAACTGCCGCTAAACGCTTACATTTTATCACATGTACACTATGAATCTGCGTGGCATCCTGCCCCGGCATATGTCAGGAGGATACTACGCCCCACACGAGGCGAGGCCTCAGGAGGAAAAAAACATGACAACAAGCTTCACTATGTTCCCAACTGCTTCTGGTATACTGCCGCACACGATGCTGGATACCGTCTTCGGTGTACTGCACCGACTGTATGATCAGTTCCTGTTTGCATGGATGCTGTTCATCACGGCCTGCCGGAAACGCCTGCGCGCACTGCTCCAGGATGATTCCGGCATCGGTACCATCGAGCTCGTACTGATCCTCGTCGTGCTGATCGCGCTCGTCCTGATCTTTAAGGATCGTATCAAAGCGCTTCTCAATGACATCTTCGATCAGATTGAGAGCTCCGCGAGCAGCGTGTACTGATGAAGCGGCGCATGACACGAGGCCCTGCACACACAGACGCAGAACGTCGCCGCACAGCGACGGCAGCGCTCGCAGCTCAACGCACGCAGGGCTCGGTCACTGTGTTTCTCGCACTTAGCTTCGCGATGATCGCTGCGCTGCTGCTCACCATCGTGGAGTCCTGCCGCACCGTCTCGGAGCGCCTGTTCTGGCAGACGGCGGTGGACAGCTCCATGGAGTCACTCTTCTCACAGTTCCATCGCCCGCTCTGGGAAAACTACCGGATCTTCGGACTGCAGTACCGGACGGACGAGGATCTCTCGGAAGAGTTCTATGACTTCATGAAGCCCTACCTCGGCGCCCGGGACCTCTTTCCGGGCAGCATCCGGGAGGACAGTGTCTCCTTCCTGGAGCATGTGCATGTCACCGAAGGAATCAGCTTCGAAGAGGAGGTGCTGGAGTATATGAAATATGGACTTCTGGATTCGCTGATCAGCTTCGCGGGCAGTGAATTTCAGGAGCAGGAGGTCGTGGAGGAGCTGGAAAAGGTGTTCCGCCGTGCAGATGAATCGAAGGAAATCCGGGAACTGCAGCGGAGCTATCAGCTCGACACGAAGGACCTGAAGGCCGTCGAGGATGCCATCGCTCAGGTGGATGCCGCCACGCGCAGTGCGGAAGCCGCCCACCAGGAGGCCTGGAACGCACTCCGGCGGGAGGACCCGTACGACTTCTACTCTGCGAAATACTCCTTCACTCGCGCACTCACTGAGCTTCAGCATGCAGTCAGTCGTTATACGAAGGCAGCCGACCAGCTCGCGGAAAAGGTCGCTGCACTTCGCACGGACTTTGACACCCGCTCGGCTTCCCTCTCCGAGGAGGGACGACAGGCGATCGAGGCGGAAATCTCCGAATATGAGAACTATGTTTCCAGAAGCGGCGACGTCCGTGCAGAGATCGAAGCGATGCCGGCGAAAGCCGCTGCCCTCATCGCCGAAGCCGATCGCGTCGAGCAGGACGTCGATGACTTCGAGGAGTGGCTGGCGGATGCCATCTCGGATGCGTGGGATGACGACGATGAGGACGAACCGGACTTTTCCTATGAGATCCGGCGCTTCTACCGCACTGCCGCCGCAGACTGGCACAGCTTTTCACTGATTCACTATCGTGGCGAGCTGTCGAGGATCAATGCAAAAAACAAGGCCCTGCTCGATCAGATCAGTGATCTGCTGCAGGGAAATCTGCTCTCGCTGGTGCTGCCGGACGGTGCTGCTCTTCCGTCGAACACGGCCATTCATGACCGCTCACCGGCATTTCCGGCGGATTCCACGGCCCATCCGGTGGAGGTCGCCATCCTCGGAGAGTATGCACTGAAGTTCTTTCACTACTACCATCCGGGCGAAACGCCGAAGGAGCAGCTGCCACCGAGTGGTGCGCAGGCGCTCGAGCTCGAGTATCTGCTCGGTGGCGAAAGCAGCGACTACGAGAATCTCTCGGAATATGTCACGAAGCTCGTCGCACTCCGGGAAGGCATGAATCTGATCTACCTTTACTCGAGTCCGGAAAAGCGGAACGAAGCCCGACTCTTCGTCACGTCCTTTCTCGTCGCTACGGGAAACCCGGCGCTGATTTCCGTCTTCACCTTTTTCGTCCTCGGCATCTGGGCACTGGTTCAGGCGATTCAGGATGTAAAGACCCTGCTGTCTGCCGGACGTGTGCCACTCTTTCATGATAACAGCAGCTGGTCTGTCGATATCTCCGGACTTCTCCGTTTCGGTGAGCATCCTTCCGCAGGTGCCGATGTACGAAAAAACGGCCTCTCCTACCGGGATTACCTCCGGGCGTTTCTGCTCGGCGAGGGCCTTCTCCGGCAGGCAGAGATCAACCAGCGGATGCTGAGCCGAATCGAGAAAAACATACGGCAGATCGGAAAGGATCCGGAAACGGGCTTCGCCCTCGACGAGTGTCTCTATGCGCTCGAGGCCACCGTTCACCCGGACACGCGGCATGTCATGTACAGCACCGGTATCCTGCAGATGGTCGCCGATACGGTACCAGCCATCGACTACTCGATGGAAATCAGCAGCTACTACAAGTATCGGAATGATACGCAGTAAGCGGCCTGCTGCGACATCGTGCGGCTGAAAGCCTACGGTATGCGCCGTACACCTGCACCCGAAACATTGACCGCTGACAAACCTGCGGATGATTCCGCTGCACTGCAGCGAATCACATAAACTCATCTGAGGAAACGCATGAAACAGGAACGAAGTACCCTGCCCCGGCACAAGTCACACTCCAGGTACCATCACCGGGCATCGGAATACAAGAAAAAACTGAATACACTTCTTCTGACGCCATGCCGCTCCTCCCTCACCGTGGAGGCTGCGCTCGCCCTGACCCTCGTGATCCTCGCGAGCGTCGTCCTCATGGTGCCCATGCTGATCCTGAACCACCAGCGAAACGCCGCCCTCGAGATGCATGAGAATGCACGCCAGATGGCGAAGCAGAAATATGTCGAGTACTACCGTGCGAAGGACGGCAGTCTCACCCTCGATCAGGACCTCCTGAACAGTGGGGAGACGGTGCTCACTGCCCTCGGCCTCGGGCATCAGATCAGCCAGCCCGGTATGCAGAACATCGACCTTCTCTCCGATTCCGAAATCACGAAGGAAACGGTTCGTTATATCGCAAACTATGATGCGGTTCTGCCGTTTTCCGTGCTCGGACTCGACCATCTGTCGCAGCAGGTCGTCGTCAGCCGCCGTGCATGGATCGGTACAAAGGGCAATCGCTGGATGGAAAATAACGGTGGAGAGACGGAAGATGATCCCGTCGTCTATGTCAGTACCCGCGATACCGATGTCTACCATACCACACGCGCCTGCTCTTATCTCACCCATGACATCCTGGAAGCCCGCGGTGAAGACATGCGAACGCTTCGGAACAAATTCGGCGGAAAGTACAGTCCCTGTGCCACCTGCCGCCCGAACCTCACCATGCCGACCGTCTACTATACCCTCGCGGCACGCAGCTATCATACGACGCCGAGCTGTCGTACCATCTCCAGCAACGTGCAGGAGATGAAAAAATCTGAAGCCGAGTCCTATGGAAAGCACGGCTGTGTGCGCTGTGGATAAGGAATTCACGATGTTCAATGAGGAATTCGCTTTCGCTGGCACCCTCGTCATCCACACTGTATTTTATGATTGATTACGTAGTATATAGCGAAGAATATCGCTGGGGAGAAAACCGTGATGCACTGTTTGACCTGTTTCTTTTTTATATATGCACTGCTCTGCATCGCGTACGATCTCCGGAGCCACAGCGTGCCCCTGATGGTGCACCTCCTGTTCGTACTCCCCGGACTGATCGTATTCGGAAATCAGCTCCACGGAGCGCTTCAGGCATGTGCGCTCACAGCGCAGCGGATGATCTCTGCTACTTCAGCGGATGCTTCATCCGCTGGTCTTCCAATCTGGCATCCGATCTGGGCCGCACTGCTTCCACTGCTACCGGGGCTTCTGACCCTGCTGATCAGCAGGCTCTCACGGGAAGCCCTGGGCCTAGGTGACGGACTCTTTCTGCTGATCGCCGGCCTCTATCTCCAGATGCGCTCGATGCTTCTGCTGCTCCTGTCCGGTATTCTGGTCGGTTTTCTCGTGAGCGTGATCCTGCTCATCCATGGCCATATCCACGGCCGGAGCATGCGAAAAGTGTGCTTCCCGTGGATTCCCTGTACACTGCCGGCGCTCTGCGCGATCGCTTTCTCACAGTTCCCGCTGGTCTGATCCCGTTTCCCATGCAGCGCCTCTCGCTGCTTCCGACAGGAAACTTACTTCATCCATCCGATGACACATCGCGTCCTGTCTATCCCTGGATGCCCTGCTTCATCTACTGAACACGTTTTTACATTCAGGAGTTCCCATGTATACCATAGAAGCCGCCTATATCTTTTCCATCATCCTGCTGGTCATCGGAAGTCTCGTCACCAGCGCTATCAAACTGCAGTCAAAAATCAATGGCTTCACACGTTCTGCGCTCGAAACAGAGGTCAACAGCCATCTTCCGGATGGCGCGAAGGATTTCCAGCCGGAGGATTTCATCCGCATGGTCACCCTTTTTGAACAGGACATCGATCCAGCCGAAGGAGAACAACATGAATAAACCGATTCTGGAGCGTATGTCCTACGAGCATAATCTCCGTCACAGTTACATGCATATCAATGCACAGTCCGTGGACCCGCAGTCCTATGAGCTGAAGCTGCTCCGTGAAACGAGCGTCCCGGATACGCTGCCCCTCTCGATCCGCCCGGATGCGGAGGATCCGGCCCAGGCGACCCTTGAATACGAGGTCTCCGGTCTGGAATCCATGGCAAGCTACTACGCGAGTCGAAAGCTCCGCTACCTGGCCCTCGCACAGCTCATGGAGAACATCCATGGCCTGCTCGGGCATCTCGAGGAGTATTTCCTCCCGGAGGATATGGTGCTCCTGGATCCATCCGCAATCTTCTACAATCCGGAAAAGGAAAGCTGGATCTTCACCCTCGTGCCCGGCTACAGCAGTTCCTTTCATGAAGCATTGAAGGCACTCATCGCCTGGCTTCTGAAGCGGATCGACTACAACGAGGACCGCGTCGTCGTTCTGGCGTATACCCTCTATAACGAATCCCTCAAGGAATTTCTCGTGATGGAGAATCTTCTTCGCATCTGCCGACAGAACATCGAGCGTGAACGCATGCTTCAGCTGGAACGAAGCGGTGGCCGTGCAGCCACAGCGGCTGCCTCTTCCTTCGGTATGGACAGCCGCGCCTCTGCGCAGGCTCCTGCTTCCGGTTTATTCGCTGCAGACGAGCAGCGCACAGCTGCCTCCACGCCACGTCCACGCATGATTTCCACCGATGGCATCTTCCGTCCGATCGACGCCGGCCTTTCGGAGCCGGCAGAAGATGCTGAGCCACGACCAGCGAGGCCCGCACAGTCATCTGCCGCAGCGCCTGACAACATCCGCTTCCCATCCGATTATGGTGAAGACGAGTACAGTAAGACGGTTAGAAAGCTGCAGGAGCACACACCAGGGGATGCCCAGGTGTACGAGCATGACGCATCTCTCTGCACGAATTATACAGGCTTCGATGATCCTGCGCTCGACGGTGTCAGCGTATCCTCACTGGTTCCAGCCCCGGAAGTGAAACGGAGTATTCCACTTTTTCGTCGCCGGAAAGACGGGAAATCAGAGAAAACAGAACGACGAACGAAAAAAAGTGTGGAGAAATCCACACTGAAGGAAGCACTGTCCACCGAACAGAGTCAGAGCTCCTTTAAGGCGAAGACCCTTCTCTCTGTCGCACTCATGATTCTCATCCCTTTCCTGATCTGGTTCCTGAAGGGCGGGGTCGTCCTCCGTCGCATGCTCCCTCTGGTACTGGCCCTCGAAGCCGGCATCCTCGTCGTCATCGCCCTCGATTACCTGATGGCGAAGCTGCCGGATGACTAGCGAAAACACACTAAAACAGCCGTTGCCTGACTGGAGAACACCTTCGTCAGACAACGGCTGTTTACATCACTCTGCGATTCGCTTCGCAATCTCTACAAGGATCTCCGTGGTTTTCTCCAGCGATCCTACCGGGATGAACTCATACTTTCCGTGGTAGTTGTAGCCACCGGTGCAGAGGTTCGGGCACGGCAGGCCCATGTAGGAGAGACGTGCGCCATCGGTGCCGCCACGGATCGGCACGACCACCGGCTCGACGCCGCAGGCACGCATCGCTGCTTCCGCAGTGTCGATGAGGTACATGCACGGCTCGATTTTTTCCTTCATGTTATAGTAGCTGTCCTTGATTTCACATACGACGGTACCCTCACCGTACTTGCGGTTAAGAAATGCCGCTGCATCTGTGAAGAATTTCTTCTTCTCTTCAAACTTCGTGCGGTCATGGTCACGGATGATGTACTCCATCTTTGCTTCCTCAACACCGCCGCTCATTCCGTCGAGATGATAGAAGCCCTCATAACCTTCTGTGTACATCGGATTCTCGAACGTCGGAAGCAGGCTCTGGAATTCCATGCCGATGAGCAGTGCATTCTTCATCTTGAGCTTCGCGCTGCCTGGGTGAATGCTGACACCGTGAATCATAACCTTCCCGGAAGCAGCATTGAAATTCTCATACTCGAGCTCACCGAGGGCTCCGCCGTCTACCGTGTAGGCGATATCCGCGCCGAAATCCGCAACATCGAAACGGTCTGCACCTCGACCGATTTCCTCATCCGGTGTAAAGCCAATGCAGATTTCTCCATGCTTTATCTCTGGATGCGTCAGAAGATGTTCTGCCATGGTCATAATCTCTGCGATGCCCGCCTTATCGTCGGCGCCGAGCAGCGTCGTACCGTCCGTTACGATCAGATCCTCTCCCTTAAGTCCCGGAAGAAATGAAAAATCCGCTACCTTCATCACGATCTGCTTCTCTTCGTTCAGGACGATATCTCCGCCGTCGTAATCCTGCACGATCCGCGGCTTCACATCCGCCCCGCTCAGTGCCGGCGAGGTATCCATGTGCGCGATGAAACCAAGCACCGGCGTGCGCCCGCCATACTGCTGCCGGACAGAGCCTGCGGCCATCTGCGCCCCGTCGCCTGCATCAGCCAACGTTTCATCCATCGTCGACGGAATCCGCGCGAAGACATAGCCGAACTCGCTCACGCGCACATCGGCTGCACCCAGCTCGATGAGCTCCTGACGAAGCTGCTCTGCAAGAACCAGCTGCTTCGCTGTACTTGGGCAGCTCGCGCTCGCCTCATCAGACTCCGTGTCGTAACTTACGTACTTCAAAAATCGTTCGATTGCTGTTTTCATATACTAACCCTCGTTTTCTGCAATTTCTCTGCATAAGAGCATAGCACAGATTCCGCATTTCCGCTCCAGGATATGCCGTCACTGGTGTTTTCGTTTGAAGACGTCACCCGCGTCATGTTCACACGCGATGATCTGCCAGCGAATCTGTCGGAGGACCGAAAGCTAACTATGCCAGCTGGTTTTTCAACTGGTGCATATAACGTTCGAAGACCACGTACGTAATCACCGCCGTCAGAGGATTCGATACGGCTTCGGCTGCATAGATTCCCCATACACCGATAAAATGCGGGAGTACCAGGGCGAGTGGAACCAGGAACAGCAGCTTTCGCATGATCCCAAACAAAAAGGAATAGCGTGTATTTCCCATCGCCACGAAGGCATTCTGATTGATCATCTGCATCCCGATCACAAAAAAGGTCGAGAACATGATGCGCATGGAAAGCTTCGTCAGCACAGTCAGCTCCGGGTTTCGCGTAAACAGCATGCTTACCAGTTCCGGCCAGAACATAAGAATCGCCCATGTCAAGGTTGCACAGCTCATGCTCAGTATTCTGGCATAGCGGATGGTCTCCCGCAGCCGCGGATAGTTTTTCGCCCCCAGATTATAGCTCAGCAGCGGCTGTGCTCCGGTGACAATCCCGATGAGTGGCATGAACAGTACCTGACTGATACTGCTCAGAATCGCCATAGACGCGAGATGCAGATTTGCCTCCGCTCCGCCATAGATGATCAGGAGACGATTTAAAAGGATCACCACGACAGACTCATTCACCCGAAAGGTACATGGCGAAATGCCCAGTGCACAGGTCGTGCAGAGTATCTCTTTATCCGGTCGCATATCCTCTGCGCAGAGGCGGATGCTCGAGCGAGGCGATGACAGGAAATGGAGAATCCATACGCAGGACACAAACTGCGCCGTGACCGTCGCGATGGCCGCGCCCCGGACGCCCATGTGCAGTACATAAATCAGTATCGGGTCCAGCACGATATTGATGATCGCCCCGATCACCACCGACATCGTCCCGATAAAGGTATATCCCTGGGTATTAATAAAGGGATTTAAGCCGAGCGAGAGCTCAACAAATACAGTTCCCAGCAGATAGATGGTCAGATACTGCGATGCATAAGGCAGGGTGCTGTGATCTGCACCGAACAGAATCAGCAGAGGTTTTAAAAAGATGAGGCATCCTGCTGTCATGATCACTGAAATCGTAAGCAGCATCGTCAGTGCATTGCAGAGATACTTCTGCGCACGTCCGACCTCTCCCTTTCCCAGCGCGATGGACGCCAGCGGTGCACCACCCATACCCGGGAGGCAGCTTAACGCAGCAACCAGCATCGTGATGGGATAGGTCAGCCCGATGGCGCTTAACGCGAGCGTTCCATCGCCCGGCATATGTCCGATATACATTCGGTCCACGATGCTGTACAGCGCATTTACAAGCTGTGCAGCCGTGGCCGGAATCGTAAGCCTGATGAGGAGTGGCAGAATTTTCGCAGCTGCCAGTTCCTCATTCATCTGTTTCTTTTTTGCATTTATAAGGTCCACGGCTTAACCCAAGGAAGGTCTGAATCCTCCACACTGTCCTTTCCGCCATCAACATGGAATACGGTTCCGCTGACATAACTGAAGCGGTCACTGGCCATGCAGACGATCACATCGCCCACTTCCTCCGGTTTTCCTGCGCGTCGAAGCGGGATTCTGGACATCGTATACTCCGTCTGCTCGTAAATCGCCTTTGCCGAGAGTACGGTATCGATGATGCCCGGTGCCACCGCATTCACACGAATACCATATGGCGCAAGCTCAGAGGCCGCTCCGGTGGTCAGGACGTTCACTGCCGCCTTTACGGCACCATAGGTCACACGATAGTCTACCGGCACCTTCGAGGAAATCGACGAAATACTGATGATCACGCCGCTCTTCTGTGGAATCATATAGCGGGCAGCCGCTTTGATGCCAAAAAAGACAGAGCTCAGATTCAGATCCACGATATAGCGGAAGGTCTCCTCCGGTAGTGTCGCGAGCGGACCATGCTTGTTTCCACCTGCACAGTTAACCCAGATATCGATCCGTCCGAACTTCTTTACGGCACGCGCTGCAAAGGCATCCACTTCTTCTGCAACCATCGCATTTACCTGCTCACACAGGATATCTCTGTAGCCCGCCGTTTCCGCCTGCTGCCGGAACCCCTCTACCTTTTTCTCCGAGCTGCTGCAGATCGCCAGCTGACAACCCTCCTCCAGAAAACGCATCGCCGCAGCTGCTCCGATACCGGTGGTACCGCCGAAGATCACCGCTACTTTTCCTTTTAATCCGAGATCCATACGAACCTTCCTTTCCTTTTACAGTCAGCTTAAGAGTGTCCCGGACACACTGCCACTCTCGATTCGTCCATATACAGACGATCCATCGCAGGTAACCATTGAATATGGGCTCTCTGGTCTCGAGTCCATGGCGAGCTACTATGCGAGCCGTAAGCTTCACTACCTGGCCATCGCACGACTCATGGAAAACATCCATGCTCTGCTCGAGCATCTCGAGGCATATTTTCTCCCGGAGGATATGGTGCTTCTGGATCCGTTGGCGATCTTTTACAATCAGTAGCAGGAGCGCTGGATCTTTACCCTCGTACCCGGCTACAGCAGCGCCTTCCATGAAGCTCTAAAGGCGCTCATCGCCTGGCTTCTCAGGCGCATCGACTATAACGAGGACCGCGTCGTCGTCCTGGCCTATACGCTCTATAACGAGTTCCTCAAGGAATTTCTTGTGGTGGAGAATCTTCTCCGCATCTGCCGACAGAACATCGAGCGCGAACGCAGGCTTCAACTGGAACGAAGTGGCGGCCATGCATCCACTTCGGCTACATCGTCTTTCGACACGGACAGTCGTGCCTCTGTGCAGGCTTCTGCTTCTGTTTCATTCAATGCAGACGACCGGTACCCGGGTAGCTCTGCGCCACGCCCACGCATGATTTCCACCGATGGCATCTTCCGCCCGATCGACGCCGGCCTTTCGTAGACGAGTGAAGTCGCCAAACCGCAGCCGACGCTGCCCGCGTCACCATCTAAAGAAGCGCCGGACAGCATCGGCTTCCCCTCTGATTATGGTGAAGACGAGTACAGAAAAGCAGTAACAGCGCTGAAGGAAGGCAGCTCCGGCTATGCCGGCATCGGTAGCGCTGACAGTGTCCAGTGCACAAATTACACCGGCTTCGATGACGCTGCGCTCGATGGTGTCAGCGTCATCACTGGCCCCGGCCTCGAAGACCAAAAGAACTTTTCCACTTTTTCGTCGCAGGAAAGACGATGCATCCGAGAAAGCTGAGCGCCGGACGAAAAAAGGCGTAGAGAAATCCACACTGAAGGAAGCGCTGTCCACAGAACAGAATCAGAACTCCTTTAAGGCGAAGACCATCCTCTCTGTCACCCTCATGATCCTCATCCCTTTCCTGATCTGGTTCCTGAAGGGCGGGATCGTCCTCCGTCGCATGCTGCCGCTGGTACTGGCACTCGAAGCCGGCATCCTCGTCGTCATCGCACTCGATTATCTGCTGGCGAAGCTGCCGGATGAGTAGCCGATGACGATGACATCTGTTTCTTGTTTGATTTTATCATGTCCATATCGGAACCTCTTTACGGCAGATAAACAAAAGTCGTCGCGCGGCCAGTCGGTGCTGCCGGTCGTGCGACGACTTTTGTTTTATTCTCTTTTCAGACTTCTCTTACAGGCAGGAATCGACGTCTGCCTTATCGATCATGACATTCAGAATTTCCTTATCAGTCGACTTCATACCGACTCTGCCGATGTAGCCCATATTCTTGATTGTTTCCTCTACATCATACTCCACGATACCCTCGCCAGGCTGGAACTGCTTATCGTTCATGCTCATGTAATGTGCAAGCAGCGCTGCATTTACCGATGCTGCAATCTTCGCTGCACAGCTCCGCTTCGCGCCATCACAGACGATACCGCCGACATTGGCCAGCGTACTGGTAATCGTCCGGCCGATATGCTGGTAGTCACCACCTGCCATATAGGTGATGGCCGCACCTGAACCGCAGGCCGCGCTGACCGCGCCACAGAAAGCGGAAAGAGCGCCGATATAATGCTTGATATAAATGGATACCAGGTTACTTACCAGCATCGCGCGATACATTTTCTCTTCCGAAATCTTCCACTCGCGGGCATAGACAAGTACCGGCATCGTGACGGTGATGCCCTGATTGCCGGAGCCGGAATTGATGACAACTGGAAGCGGACATCCGCTCATACGTGCATCCGAACCAGCCGCTGCCGCTGCACAGGCTTCAGTACGTACATCATGGCCAAAGCTGCCGAGGATGGTCTTTCCGACCTGCGCACCCCAGGCGTTATCTAGACCCTCCTGTGAAATTCTCGAATTCATCTCGATCTGACGTCCGATCACATCTCTGATTTCTGCGAGATCGACCGTGTCTGCATAGTCGATCAGTCCCTGGAGACTCATCTTACTGCGATCGGCACATACGATTCCCTGACTGGCCTCTTTCGCGATCGCATGCTCTTCATCACGAAGGACTTCATCATCTTTTTTCATGTAGACGATCTCGGTGTGATGATAAGCGATACGTACGCAGGCTGTATGCTCTTCGGATTCCATACTGATCTCGATATAGAGATTCGGAACGTTTTCTGCCAGATTTACATCACAGATCTTCGCCTCATTCAGTCTTCTGCACTCTTCACGATCCTCATCGGTCACACCGGCGATTACTTCCAGCTTCTTATCCGGATCACCACCGACCATACCGAGGATGGCTGCAACTTCGATCCCCTTCTGTCCACCGGAATTCGGTACCGTTACACCCTTCACGTTCTTGATCATGTTACCAGAGCAGTTCACCGTCATACGTGTCGGCATCTCTCCGAGAAGCTTCCGTGCCATGGATGCCGCATAGGCGATCGCGATCGGCTCCGTGCAGCCCATCGCCGGAATCAGCTCCTCATGTAAGATGGCTGTATAATTCTTATAATCCTGTTCACTCAGCTTCATAATCCTCTTCCTCCTTCGTCATGCGATTCACCTTCCGGAATCGTGCTCTGCTCCTGTGCACACATATATTTTTATCTTCTGTATGTGCATTTTCACTGTTCGTGGTAATAACCGTAATAATAACCGTAGCAATAACCACATCATTAATATTATCAGCTTTGATAAATTCAATAATACCATATAGATTCGATTGTGCAATTCGTAAAAACAGATAAAAAGAGCGGTATGCATTTGTACTTTTTATACAAATACATACCGCATACAGCTGTTTACCATATTTTTCTTCCTGTAAAATCAGAAAAACAGCGGCCGCTATCTCGCCTGCCGGAAGAAATCTTCGAAGCCGCCGAAATTATGCAGATCCATACTGATAAAACGGATGGCTTCATCTGCATCCTTCTTGCGAAGACTCTCGATGATATCGGTATGATGTTCCGTATCACGAGACAGAAGAACATCCCGGTTGCTGTTCCAGTAGAACTGTGCATACGCACGTGTGAGACGGTGCATCGTAAGGCGCAGTTCCTGAAGGGCATAGTCGTTATGCCAGAAGCTCATCAGCTTTAAGTGAAAGTTCTCATTCGCAGCCCAGTGCTCAAACGGTGTTCTGTCATCATTCTGGCAGTCAACATTGAGCGTTTCCAGCTCATCGATCTGACGATCCGTTAAGGTTACGATGCGCTGCTTCAGAAAGCCACTCTCTAAAACGAGACGGAACTGCAGCATGGAGTAAACATCCTCTACCGAATAGGTGATCACTTCATATCCATAACGCGGGATGCTTTTCAGGATACCATCGGCACACATCGCGATCAGCGCATCGCGCACCGGTGACTTGCTTACGCCGTACTTTTCCACCAGATCCTTCTCATTGATGATATCTCCGGAATGCAGATTTCCGGCCAAGAGATCCGCCTCAATACTTTTATATACGAAATCCTTCAGATTTGATGGTGCTCTCATTTTCCCCCCATACGTATGCATCCGCTCTATCACGGATACAAAATACTGTTATCATCTTATCATGCTTTTTACGAATTGTATGTACAGCTTTCCATGCAAAATCTGTGAAAAATTCATGCATATTTAACGTAATGCGCTCTGCGCTTCCTTCGTGAGGTCCTTGATCACCTCTCCACCGATGATCAGTCCGGCGACGGAGGGTACAAACGCGACGGAGCCCGGGGTCGAGCGGCGCCCGCTGATGTGCTCGACATCCGGTGATATTTCCACGGCGGAGACAGGATCCTCCTCTTCCACGAGCGGGGTCAATGCTTCTTCCGTGGAGTATACGACCTTCAGATGCTTCACATTGCGCTTCTTTAGTTCTCTGCGCATGACACGGGCGAGCGGGTCGATCGAGGTCTGATAGATGTCCGCGACCTGGAATTTCGTAGGATCGAGCTTATTACCGGCGCCCATGCTGCTGATGATCGGCGTACCGGCTGCCTGACAGACCATGACGAGCTGGATCTTTGCGGTCACGGTATCGACCGCATCGATGACGTAATCATACTCCTCGAAATGGAATTCCGCACTGGTTTCCGGCAGGAAAAAGCACTCGTGTCGATGGACGACGCAATCCGGGTTGATGTCATGGATGCGTTCCGCCATCACCTCGGTTTTATAGCGCCCGACGGTCTGGTGGGTGGCGATGATCTGACGGTTGATATTCGTAAGACAGACGGTATCGTTATCCACAAGGTCGATCGTACCGACGCCGGCGCGCGCGAGGGCCTCGACTGCGAAACCGCCGACGCCGCCGACACCGAAGACGATGACACGGGCGTGCTGTAAGACATCCACGGCCTTTGCACCCAGAAGGAGACGGGTTCTCGAAAACTGATCTGGCATAAATTCTCCTCTTTCGTAAGAAAATCGTAATGGGGTCTGACCCCATTACGATTGCCTTAAGACTTTCGTAAAGAAATCTTAAGGGGGTCTGACCCCATTAAAAAATTCTAAAATTCAAAAAAGCGCTGGCGTTTATCACGTCAGCGCTTCTTATCATATTCTGTTTTTCGGATGTCTGTCAATCAGAACTGCAGGTCTTCGGACCGTGCGCTTATGCTGCCGGTGCCGAAGGCGGTGCGGATTACATCAGGTCGGCGACATTGAGCCAGCTCTCGAGGATCTCCTTCTCCTCCGGACGCTGCTTCGTAAGGTTCGCAGCGGCGACGATCGGAAGCCACTTGTGCACATAGCCCTTGTCGGTGTTGGTCTTCGCGCAGAAATCCTGATAGTACTGCTCTGCCGCATCCCGATCCTCGAGGTAGAGTGTCGTGTAGGTTCTCGCTACATCAGCACTTGCGTTACCCTGGGTGGCATGTACCCAGTCGATGAGGTACATCGTGCCATCCTCTGCGACGATGATGTTATCCGGGCGGAAATCACCGTGCAGGAGCTTGAAGTGCTTCGGCATGGACTCGAGACGGGTCAGGAGCTCATAACGCGTGCTTGCATCGATGGTGTTGAGGCCATTGATCTGGTAGGTCAGCTTATCGCGCAGCTTCTGAAGCAGCGGAGCCTTCTTCGTGAACATCAGCATCTGAAGATCGACCATCTGTGCGATGTACTCGTTCTTCTTCTCTGGATGCTCCTTCATGAGCTCCTCGAGTGTCTTACCGGCGATGTACTCACGCTCGATCACCCACTGGCCATCCTCCTCGTAGATTCCGAGAATCTTCGGTACATGGAGGCCTTCGATGGTCTCTACACGTGCATGGGCGAAGGCTTCATGAAAAACTTCTGACTTGTCAAACGACTTTTCAAAAATCTTCAGAATCTTATCACCATCGCGATAAACACTCTTGCCCGCTTTTTTCGATAATAATTCTCTAGCCATAGTTGTTCTCCTTTTTTAAGTATGAGTCTATTTTACTACACTTCATGATAAAAGGAATACAAATTTGTTAAATTAATAACAAATTTTCCCGTTATAACTTTTTATCTATACCGGCTCAATGATACTGGAAGCGGAAGACGGCACAGCCATACGCCGGGAGCGGGTACGCGACGTGGTATGGTCTTCCATCACACTCGCCCTTCTTCGCCTGGTAGGCATTCTTCCGTCCGTCCTTCGAGCTGACGGCGCCGTTTTCATCGAAAATCAGCGTATAACGGCCGCGCGTCGGAACACCGACCGCATAGTCCGGACGCTCCACCGGGGTCATGTTGACGACGAAGACAAGGCTGTTCTTTCCGGTATGATCCTTCCGGATGAAGCTGAAGATCGAGCGGTCGGCGTCGTCCGCATTGATCCACTCGAAGCCCTCCCAGCTGTCGTCCTGCTCCCACATCGCCGGGTACTTCCGGTACATATGGAGGAGATCACGCATGAAATTCTGCACGCCCCTGTGCTCCGGCTCCTCGGTGAGGTACCAGTCGAGGGCGACCTTCTCATCCCACTCGTGAAGCTGTGCGAAATCCTGTCCCATAAAGAGAAGCTTCTTGCCGGCGTGACCGAACATGAAGAGGTAGCCGCACTTTAAGTTTCGGAACTTATCCTCATAGAGACCCGGCATCTTGTTGATCATCGAACACTTGAGATGGACGACCTCGTCGTGGCTCAGCACCAGGATGAACTTCTCGGAGGAAGCATAGCTCATACCGAAGGTCATCTTGTTATGTGCCCCCTTACGGAAGTACGGATCCAGCTTCATATAGTCGAGGAAGTCATGCATCCAGCCCATGTTCCACTTGTAGGTGAAGCCGAGGCCGTCATACTCCGGCGCCGCCGTCACCTTCGGCCATGCCGTCGACTCCTCTGCGATGATGATGCTGCCGTCCTTCCGACCGAGGATGATGGAGTTCAGATGCTTGAAGAACTCGATGGCCTCGAGGTTTCCGTTTCCGCCGTACTTGTTCGGTACCCACTCGCCATCCTTGCGGCCATAGTCGAGGTAGAGCATGGACGCCACCGCATCGACACGGAGTCCGTCGATGTGATACTCGTCATACCAGTACAACGCGTTTCCGATGAGGAAGTTCTGTACCTCATTCTTACCGTAATCAAAGATCTTCGTGCCCCAGTCCGGATGCTCACCCTTCCGCGGGTCGGCATACTCATAGGTCGGGGTACCGTCGAAATCCGCCAGTCCCTGCGCATCCTTCGGGAAGTGTGCCGGTACCCAGTCGAGGATCACGCCGATGCCATGCTGGTGAAGATAATCCACCAGGTACATGAACTCCCTCGGAGAGCCATGACGGCTCGTCGGTGCGAAATAGCCGGTCACCTGATATCCCCAGCTGGCGTCAAGCGGATGCTCTGCGATTCCCATCAGCTCCACGTGGGTGTAGCCCATATCGTTACAGTACTCCGCGAGCTCATGTGCCGCCTCCGTATAGGTATAGAAGCCGTTTTTCTCCTCGCGGTTCTTCTTCCGCCAGGAGCCGAGATGACACTCATAAATCGCCATCGGCTGTGCGAAGGTCGGGGTCTTCGCGCGCGTACTCATCCAGCTCTGGTCTCCCCAGCCATAGCCCGAGAGATCCGCGGTCATCGATGCCGTACCCGGACGGAACTCTGCGGAAAATGCATACGGATCTGCCTTATACAGGATGTCGCCACGCTGTGTATGAATCGCAAACTTGTAGATCTCACCGAAGCCCATGCCCTCGATGAAGCCCTCGTAGATGCCGCTGGTCTCGAGCGGAAGCATATAGTTCGCCTCCACATCCCACGCGTTCCGGTCACAGACGATGGAAACGGCCTTCGCATGCGGTGCCCAGACCGCAAAGTGCATACCCTTCTTTCCGTGCAGCGTCGCCGGGTGCGCACCCATCTTCTCATAAATCTTATAATTACGGCCCTCGCCGAAGAGGTAGCGATCGAGCTCGGTGATGAAGACCGGGTCCAATGCTTCCGGCGAAGCGCTCGTCACCGGCCTCTGCTCCTCTTTCTTCGCTGCACTCTTGTGTGCCGCCGGCGCAACCGCTTTCGCGGTCTTCCGCGCGTTCTTTTTTACCGTGGTTTTCTGTGTATCGCCTGTGGCCGGTTTTGTACTTCCGGCCGGTTTTGCTTTCCTGGATCTGGTGGCCATGATGTCCTCCGTTTATATTTTGTCGTGATCATATTATACAACAAAACGAGGGGATTTTCCCCTCGTTTTGACATTTTTACCATATTGTATAACGGCGTTTATTAATTGACACATTCCTGTTTTTTGTCTGTTTGATTTGAGACGCCCGGAGTACTGTGCTTCTGGTGACAGCCCTTCGGTCGTCTCATCACGCACAGTACTATTTCACCTTGATCATCCGGCCGGCGTTTGCCTCGAGACGGATCATGATACGGTTATCCGGCTCGATCGGGATCGTCTCCTCGGTCTGCAGGTCGAAGGCAAGCTCCGCCTTCATCGGAAGGGTCACATAGAACACGGCCGGCTGCTCATCGTTGTTAAGCGCCGTCACAACCGCACTGTTATGGTCCACGCGGGCGTAGGCCCACTGACGGTTCTGGAGATACAGCTCCTTATACTGGCCCATGTGGAGCTCCGAGTTCTTGCCATGGATCTCCGCGAGCTTCGCAACATAGGAGGTGAAGTCGTTCGGCTTCATCTCATCGAGGTCGATGGAAGGACGCAGCGGTGAATCATCCGGTCCCTGCTTCACACCCTCGAGGCCGAACTCGCCACCATAGTAGATGGACGGCTTACCCGGCAGGGTAAACATCGCCATATAGCATGGGCGGAGATTGTTCTTATTTTCGAGCTTCGACGCGATACGATCCACATCATGGTTCTCGAGGAAGAGATACAGATCCCGTCCGATCGTAAGATTACGGTTCACATTATGCGCGATCTCAAAAAAGTTATGACTGTTGAAGCCACTGTAGATCGACTTATGCAGCTCGTAGTTCGTCACCGAGTGCAGGGTCTCCGGATTGACCCAGCGTGCATACTCACCGTGGATCACCTCGCCCATCAGCCAGAACTCCGGCTTCATCTGGTTCGTGAAGTAGCGAAGCGTATGCTGGAAGCCCATATCGAGCACGTCGGCACAGTCGAGACGGAGACCATCGATGTCGAAGGTATCGATCCAGTACTGCACGACATCAATCAGATATTTACGGACGCCCTCGCAGTTGAAGTTCAGCTCCGGGAGCTCCCAGGCACCGCGCCATGCACTGTAGTGGAAGCGGTCGCCCCATGGGGAACCGCCATCGAAACCAACGCCCTTGTACCAGTCCTTATACGCACTGTCCCAGCCCTTCTCCTGGATATCCTTAAACGCGAAGAAGCCACGACCGGTGTGGTTGAACACGGCATCGACGACGACACGGATGCCGTAATTATGCGCTGTATCCACGAAGTGGCGGAAGTCTGCATTGGTCCCCAATCGACGATCGACGGTTTTATAATCCGTGGTGTCGTAGCCATGACTGCCGGACTCGAAGAGCGGGCCGATGTAGATGGCATCGCAGCCGAGCACCTTCAGGTACGGGATGAAGGCGTCGAGCTCAGAAAAGCGTCGACGGATCTCTCCGCCATCGTTCTGCTTCTCGGCACCCACCATGCCGAGCGGATACATATGATAAAAAACAGCACTGTCATACCAGGCCATATTCACCTCCGAAAATTGCGCACGAAGGCTTCGATACGGTCGAGCGCCTTCTTCAGGTCATCGATGGAGTATGCGTAGGAGATACGCATGAAGCCCTCTCCACAGTCACCGAAGGCAGTACCTGGGACGATCGCGACCTTCTCCTCCTGAAGCAGGCGGTTCGCAAACTCCTCGGAGCTCATGCCAAAGCGCTTGATGGACGGGAAGACATAGAATGCGCCATACGGCTCGAAGCAGTCCATGCCCATGTCGCGAAGACGCGTCACAAGAAAACGACGGCGCTGGTCATAGGCCTCGCGCATGCGGGCGATATCTTCATCGCCGTTCTTCAGTGCCTCGACGGCAGCATACTGCGAGGTCGTCGGTGCGCACATGATGGCGAACTGGTGCAGCTTCAGAATCTGCCGGAGGATCGGCTTCGGTGCACAGCAGTAGCCGAGACGCCAGCCGGTCATCGCGTAGGCCTTCGAAAAGCCGTTGATGTATACGGTACGATCGCGCATACTCGGGAACTCGATGATACTGTGCATCTCGCCCTTGTAGGTAAGCTCTGCATAGATCTCATCGGAGAGGACATAGAGGTCATGCTCCTCGATGATCGGGACGAGCTTCTCGAGGTCCTCCTTCTCCATGATGGCACCGGTCGGGTTGTTCGGGAACGGCAGCACGAGGAGCTTCGTCTTCGGCGTGATCTTCTCGAGAAGCTTCTCCGGGGTCAGACGGAACTCGTCCTTCTCTTCGAGCTCGATCGGCACCGGCACACCACCCGCCATGATGGCACACGGGGTGTAGGAAACGTAGCTCGGCTGCGGGATGAGGACCTCATCACCCGGATTCAGCATGCAGCGCATCGCGAGGTCGATCGCCTCGGAGCCACCGACGGTGACCATGCACTCACTCAGCGGGTCATAGCTCACACCGAAGCGGCGGTTTACGTAGTTTGAAATCTCAACACGCAGTTCCTTTAAGCCAGCATTGGACGTATAGAAGGTACGGCCCATCTCGAGGGAGTGGATACCCTCTTCACGTACATGCCACGGGGTATCGAAATCCGGCTCGCCGACACCGAGGGAAATCGCATCCTCCATCTCCGACACGATGTCGAAGAACTTACGGATGCCGCTCGGCTGGATTTCTGTAATTCGATCATTTAATGGACTTCTCATAAGGACACCTTCATTCTCTCGTCAACACGCGGCTGCTCGATGACGGTGCCGTGATCCTTATACTTTCTCAGCACGAAATGCGTCGCGGTGGACAGGACGGAATCCATCGGAGACAGCTTCTCGGAAACGAACAGTGCCACCTCCTTCATGGTTCTGCCCTTGATCATCACGGTGAAATCGAAGGATCCGGACATGAGGTACACCGCATCCACCTCATCATACTGATAGATACGCTGGGCGATGGAGTCGAAGCCCTGTCCACGCTGCGGTGTCACCTTCACCTCGATCAGCGCATCGACACGCTCGTCGGCGGTCTTGTCCCAGTTGATGAGCGTATGATAGCCGCAGATGATGCCCTCCTGCTCCATACTCTCGATTTCTGCCTTCACTCTCTCCTCATTCTCACCGAGGATATCGGCGATGTCCTTTGTGGTCAGACGTGAATTTTTTTCGATAATTGCAAGAATCTTCTCTCTCATGGTTCTATACTCCTCTTTTTCAGATGTCGGCGCACAACATTTTTATTTTAAACATCCGACAGGCTGCAGACAACTTAATATTTACTTTCGCTTCGCGCCCTCCAGGTAACGTTCCAGCTCCTCGTAGTCCTCACGGGTGAGGTAGGCCGGCTCGACGCCATCCACGCGGAGGCGCTTCTTTCCCTTCGTGAAGCGTCCGAAGACAGCCGCCTGGATCGGCTCCTCTGTCCGGCGATGGGATGCGTCGAAGCCGGCGCGGTCTCCCTGCTCGAAAATCGCATCAGCACCGGCCTTTGCCAGGCCTGCCTGCGCCTTCAGGAAGTCCTCCACCAGCTGTGTGCCCCGATCGACGGCCAGCAGCCAGCAGTCTTCCGACCAGAGCCGGTACGGGAAGAGGTCGAACAGCTCGCAGACCTCCATCGTAAACTGACGGATCGGGATGCGATCATAGCGGAACTCGCAGCCCACACCATCGCCTCGCTTCTTCCCGGTCTCCGGGTCGATGCCCTCCGATGCGCAGAAGTCCCACAGTGCCTTCAGGGCACCGCCCTTCGCCACCGGCCAGCACTTCGTGACGCCATAGTTTTTCTGATAGCCCGGAAGCAGCTGCTCCAGCGGATCACACGAACCCGAAGGAGCGCCCTCCGGGCGGCAGGCTCGAGCATCCAGCCCCTCCACTTCCTCCGCAAGGTACGCCGTGCCGAATCGTTTTCTGATGTCTGTCATTCGCTGATCGAGAAGGACACGAAGCGCATACGTTCCGACCTCACCGATCATGACCAGATCCTGGCCAGGAGTGATATCATGTTTCATAAACGTCTCTCTACTTGTTTCTATAAATAAAGAGAGACAGCCCGCTGGGCTGTCTCTCCGTCATTCTGTGTCCATCAAAGAATATATGGAAGAACCATGGTCAGCACCATTGCGGCAACGAGGGCAATGACGATAACCGCGGATACGGTCTTTTTCTGCTTCGGACTCATCATATCGACTTATCTCCTTAAATCTCTATATCTTCGTTTTTCAAATGATGCCCTATATAATACACTCTTTCCGATGCGCTGACAAGTTTTTATTATAGGGCCACACACGCCAGAATGTCCAAAGTGCCCCTCCGGGCTTCCTGGGCTGTCTTCTTGACACCTCGACGCCCTGGATCAGTCGCCCTGGATGGCTTTGACGGCATCGATGACCGCACCTCGGAAGCCGTGCTCCTCGAGGGAAGCGATGCCGCAGATCGTTGCACCGCCCGGTGAGCAGACATCGTCCTTCATCGCAGCCGGATGCTTTCCGCTTGCAAGCTGCAGTGCTGCGGTGCCTTCGAGCATCTTTGATACGAGCGGATATGCCGTCGCACGCGGGATGCCGTACATGACGGCCGCGTCGGCCATCGCTTCCATGAAGACCTCCGCAAAGGCAGGTGCACAGCCGCCGATGATACCGCCGATGTTGAGCTGCGCGGTCTCGACCGGAATCACCATAGAAATCTTCTCAAGTAAGCTGTGAACCAGGGTTTCCTCCTCCGATGTAAGACTCGTCGCCTTCTCGGCGATGAAGATGCCTTTTCCGACCGAAACCGGGATATTCGGGATCGTGCAGAGAAGGTGCGCAGATGCCGGAAGGATTTCTTCTTTCTCATAACGTGCGAGGTCATAGCCCCACGCTACCGAAACGATCAGCTTGTCAGCGAAGTGCGCTGCGTATGGCTTGATGACCGTCGGAATCTTTACCGGCTTCACAGCGATAAAGATAAGGTCCGACGCATCGGCTACTTCTGCGACGTCATGGCAGGCATGCATACCGGCTGCGTGTTCACCGTCCGAAGGCGCAAGTGCAGAGATTTCAGCACAGCGTGCTGTGAGCTTCTCAAAGTGTCCGCCACAGGCATAAATATTACCCGCCGGGATGCCCGCACGGATGAAGCCCTCGGCCACTGCACCTCCCATATTTCCTAATCCGATAAATCCGATATGAAGTTCATTCAGTGATTTCATATTTAAATCCTTTCATAAAATACTCAGAGGTTTTATGATACCCATTTCACAGGCGTGTCCCACTCATTTCAGTGATGAGGCGTTATGATAGCACACCGCCCTACGCAATGGTTTTCCCTAGTGTAGGCCGAGGGCAACGCAGTGTCAAGATTTCACACTTCTGACGCAATAGCGTATTCCAGAAAAAGGCATTGCTGAAAACAGTAGCGGTCAGAACGCCCGGAGGGCTGTCCCCGGAAGCCATACGAAGAGGTCGTGAATAAATCCAAATCGGGCCCTTAGAACCAGTTGGAGTAATTTTTCCTTAGCACCCTCTGCAATGCTGAGTTTTCATAAAGAAAACTCAGTGATTGCAGAGGGCCTACTGGTTCTTAGGGCCCGATTTGTGATTTTTCCGACCTCGAAGTACTGTGCTGCCGGGGACAGCCCTCCGGGCGTCCTAGTGTACATTCGATTTCAGCTGCAAGCGCGATCAGATGAAGTGCTGTTTATGTGACGAGAACTCCAGTCGCGACAGTGCGCGGGCGAGGGATGACTGGGTCATCTTGAATTCGCCGACGGACTGCTTCTGGCGGAGCTGCTCGAGGGCACGCTCCTTCGCCTCCTCCGCACGACGCACATCGATCTCCTCTGCGGTTTCGCAGGTGTCGACGAGCACCGTGATTCGGTTATTCGCACAGTTCATGATACCGCTGCTGACGAGAACTTCGATGCGCTCTCCGTCCGGCTTCACGATTTCCATCGGTCCGGTCTCGACAGCCACAACACATGGTGCATGATGCGCCATCAGGCCACGGAAGCCATCTGAAGTATTGATTTTCAGATACTGTGCATGCTCATCATAAAAAACCTTATTCGATGCAATCACCTGTAAACTGAACAGTGCTGGTGTGTCTGCCATTTCAAAACCTCTTCACAATTCGATTTCTTCCGGCTGTAGCACAGCCGGAAGCCGGATACGTCGCCCGTGCTTCGTGTTCTGACCGCACGCTGCACAGGCCGTCTTGCCGGCATACTCTATATATATCCTGTTTTACGCCTTCTTCGCGTCTGCAGCCGCCATATCCTCGGCCTTCTTCTTCACATCCTCGATGGTACCGACGTTAAAGAACGCACTCTCCGGATACTCATCCATCTCACCATCGATGATCGCCTTGAAGCCCTTGATGGTATCAGCGAGCGGTACATATCTGCCCGGGATACCGGTGAACTGCTCACCGACGAAGAACGGTTGGCTCAGGAAGTTACGGATCTTACGTGCACGGTATACGGTCATCTTATCCTCCTCGGACAACTCTTCCATACCGAGGATGGCGATGATATCCTGCAGCTCCTTGTACTTCTCGAGGATCTGCAGTACACGCTGTGCTGTATCATAGTGCTCCTTACCGACGATCTCCTCGGTCAGGATTCTGGAGGAGCTCTCCAGCGGATCGACGGCCGGGTAGATGCCCTGCTCTACGATCTTACGGGACAGAACCGTCGTCGCATCGAGGTGCGCGAAGGTCGTCGCCGGTGCCGGGTCGGTCAGGTCGTCGGCCGGAACGTAGACGGCCTGTACGGAAGTAACCGAACCTTCCTTCGTCGACGCGATACGCTCCTGCAACTGGCCCATCTCCGTCGCGAGGGTCGGCTGATAACCGACGGCTGACGGCATACGACCAAGCAGAGACGAAACCTCGGAGCCTGCCTGTACGAAACGGAAGATGTTATCGATGAAGAGCAGCACATCCTTATGCTGCACATCACGGAAGTACTCGGCCATCGTAAGACCGGTCTCCGCCACACGCATTCGGGCACCCGGTGCCTCATTCATCTGTCCGAAGACGAGCGCCGTGTTCTTGATGACACCACTCGCGGTCATCTCGCTGTAGAGATCATTACCCTCACGGGAACGCTCACCTACACCGGTGAAGATCGAGTATCCGCCATGCTCCGTCGCGATGTTCCGGATCAGCTCCTGAATCAGGACCGTCTTACCGACACCGGCACCACCGAACAGACCGATCTTACCACCCTTTGCGTACGGTGCCAGCAGATCGATGACCTTGATACCGGTCTCGAGAACCTCCTGTACCGGATTCTGGTCCTCGAACTTCGGCGGCTTCCGGTGGATCTCCCAGTGCTCCTCCGTCTCCGGTGCCGGCTGTCCATCGATCGCATCGCCCAGCACATTAAACAGTCTGCCGAGGGTCTTCTCACCCACAGGAACAGTGATTCCGGCACCTGTATTCGTGACGACCATGTCCCGCTCGAGTCCCTCGGATGCACTCAGCATGATGCAGCGCACGACGCTCTGCCCCATCTGCTGTGCCACCTCCATGACACACTCTCTGCCATGATTATCTACCTTAAGTGCAGTCTTGATCTCCGGAAGCGGTGTGGTATCAAACGCCACATCGACGACCGGTCCCATCACCTGCACGATTTTTCCTGTCTGCATGTATCCTCCTAACTACTTCCGCTGCTGCGCGCGGGCGCCAGCGGCGATCTCCGTGATTTCCTGTGTGATCTGTGCCTGACGCTGCCGATTATACTGGATGCTCAGCTGCTGCTTCAGCTTGTTACCACTCCGGTTCGCGGCATCCATCGCGGTCATACGTGCATTCTGCTCCGAGCAGAAGGACTCGACCAGCGCACTGTAGATGAAACCGTTCAGATAATCCGGGATGACGTTGTCGATGATGGCCTTCGGTGTCGGACGCATACGGAACTCCTCCATACCCGCGACCATCGGTACCGTCGTTCCCAGCACACCGCCGTTCAGCTTATCCAGCGGAAGCAGCTGCTCGGTCTCGGTGACCATCTCCAGACTGTTCTTCATACGTGTATACACGATGTAGAGCGCATCGAACTCATGTGCCTCGAAAAGATCCAGCATATGACCCGTGATGACACGTGCCCGATGCAGGGTCGGATTCTGCGCCGTATAGCGGAAGTGGTGCGCGATCGGCTCGTTCTGTGCATGGAAGTATGCACGGCCCATCTCGCCGACGACGAACAGCTGATGATTCGGGCGTTCCCGGAGGATCTCCTCGGTCCGCTTGATCACATTATGATTATAGGCACCGGCGAGACCCTTATCCGCTGTCACGCAGATGACCGCCGTCTTATAATCCCTCGGTTCCATCGTTTCACGAACCGAACGACGCACATCCAGGTATGGATGCGTGAAATCCTCCGGCAGATGACGAAGGATACGCTGGATCATCGTCTGCAGCGTATAGAAATACGGCTCGGTTTTCGCCAGATCCGTCTTCGCCTTCCGGAGCTTCGTACTGGAGATGAGGTACATGGCGTTGGTGATTTTCAGCGTATTATCGATGCTCGAGATACGATCCCGAAGCTCTCTTGTTGTTGCCATGATGTACTCCTGTCTTCCGCCAATGCTTCCCGCCGGCATCCTCATGTCCCGGAGCCGATTCGACTCCGCAGGATAAAATGTCACGTCCTACGTATAGATAACGATATGGACGAGGCAATCCTCACCTGCTGCACGACGATGCTTCGCCGGAAGCATTGGCGTTATATGATGAAACGCTTAGACTGCGCTCGTGCTTCCTGATGTGCTGTGCTCGCTGTCCCAGATCTTCAGGAACTCGTCGGCGACGCTCAGAATGCTCTTCTTCGCATCGTCATCGAGCACCTTCGAAATCTCGAGGTTCTTACCGATCTCCGGATAGCGCTGTGCGAAATACGTGAGCATCTCCCCCTGGAATTCCTTGACATGCTTCGGCTCGACGCTCATCAGTTTCTTATTGAGCGCGGTGACAAGGGTGATGACCTGATCCGCCAGGGACATCGGATGACCGAGTGGCTGCTTCAGAAGCTCCATGAGCACCTTACCCTGGGTCAGGAGATCACGGGTGTTCTGATCGAGATCCGAGGAGAACTGCGTGAAGACGGCCATCTCACGATACTGCGCGAGATCGATACGGAGGGAGCCGGAGGCCTTCTTCATGGCCTTCGCCTGTGCCGCACCACCGACTCGGGATACGGACAGACCGACGTTGACGGCCGGACGCTGACCCTCGAAGAAGAGGTTGCTCTCGAGGAAGATCTGACCATCGGTGATGGAGATGACGTTCGTCGGGATATAGGCCGAAACATCACCATCCTGGGTCTCAATGATCGGAAGTGCGGTGATGGAGCCACCACCGAGCTTCTCACTGAGACGGCAGGAACGCTCGAGGAGTCTCGAGTGCAGATAGAAGACATCACCAGGATACGCCTCACGTCCCGGTGCACGACCGAGAAGCAGAGACAGCGCTCTGTAGGCGACGGCATGCTTACTGAGATCATCGTAGACGATCAGGACATCCTGTCCCTTGTACATGAAGTACTCAGCGAGGGCGGTCGCTGCATATGGTGCGATGTACTGGATCGGTGCCGGATCTGCAGCGGTGGCCGCCATGACGCAGGTATACTTCATCGCATCGTGCTTCTTCAGGTTTTCAACGAGCGAAGCAACGGTCGACTCCTTCTGACCGATGGCGACATAGATACAGATACAGTTTTTATCCGCCTGGTTCAGGATCGTATCCATCGCGATGGAGGTCTTACCGGTCTGACGGTCGCCGATGATCAGCTCACGCTGTCCACGACCGATCGGGAACATCGAGTCGATCGCGAGGATACCGGTCTGCAGCGGCTCATTGACCGGCTGACGATCGATGATGCCTGGTGCCGGCTGCTCGATGGCGCGGTACTCGTCCTCATGGATCGGACCGAGACCGTCGATCGGCTCACCGAGAGCGTTTACGACACGACCGAGGTAGTCATTGGATACCGGTACGCCGGCCATACGACCGGTACGCATACCACGACTGCCCTCGCCGAGTCCGGTCTCGTCACCGAAGAGGATGACACCGATACGGTTCCGCTCGATGTTCTGTACCATACCCTTCGTCCCGTTATCGAACTCGATGACCTCGCCATACATGGCATGATCGAGGCCGTTCATGATGGCGATACCATCACCGACGCTCTCGATGAAGCCGATTTCCTTCTTCTCGACCTTCAGGTCGAAGTTTGAGATGCCCTTCTGAAGAATCGTCAGGATGTCGGCATCGCTTGTGAGGCTGGAACGGGTATTCCGGAGCTGCTCGAGGAACTGATTCCGGCGGCCGCTCGTCGACCAGTCGTACTGATCGTTGCCTACCTCGAGGATGAAGCCACCACCGAGTGCCTTATCCTCCTGCATCTGAAAGTCGAAATACTGGGTCTTATATTTATCAAAAACGAACTTCTGAATATTCAGGAGCTGCTTCTCCGTCGGCTTCGTCACGTAGCGAAGACGAACCTGGGTCTGGCGCTCTGCAGTCGCACGGATCTCACTGTACTGCTGTGCGATGTCCTTCCAGCTTCCGAGCGCATTCTGCTCACAGAGAAGCTTCAGGGTATCTCGCACCTCGGTCGGGAACACACTGTCGATGATGGTGTTTCTCTTCTCCAGTGACACGGTCGGATCACCGAGCTCGGAAAGGGTTTCCGGCAGGACCTCAAAGATACGTGAGGTCGAACTCATCACGCTCGGAGAAACCTGCAGCTGAATCAAACGTTCTGCAATCTCTCTTGCATTCTGCGTCATCGCTTATGCCTCCTTCGTGCCGTTCGGCTGCTGCCCCTCACTGTCGTTCAGGAACTGATCAAACAGCTGGCTGTCGTTCGCTGCACTGTCATGAGAGGTCGCGATCTTATAGGCTGCCTGTGCGACGAGCACGGCCATCTGCTGCTGCATCTCATGCTGCTTCGTCTCGGCATCCTTCTCGGCCTGGATCTTTGCCTCGGCGATGATCTTGTCGGCCTTCTTGTTTGCGTTGTGGATGATCTCGTCGTACTCCTTCGACGCATCGATCTTCGCCTGATTGATGGTCTCCTGACGCTCCGTCTCGATGTTCGAGAGGCTCGCCTCATACTTCTCCTTCAGCGCTGCTGCCTCCTGGTTGACGGCATCTGCGTTCTTAAACGATGCCTCGATCTCGTTCTGACGCTTCTCGAGGACCGCGCGCACCGGCTTGAAGAGGAACTTCTTCATAAGGAAAACCAGGAACAGCAGGTTGATCACGGTAAATAATAAGTTGATATCTACTCTTAACATGTTTCTTCTCCTGTCTTCACTGTACTACTGTCTCAAACAAAGATCAGCCCAGGAAGAAGATGCAGAGGATACCGAGAACGAAGCCGTAGATCGCGGTTGCCTCGGCGAGGGCGCAGCCCAGAAGAAGGATTCTCATGATCTTGCCGTCTGCCTCCGGCTGTCTTGCGATGGCCTCTGCTGCCTTACCAGTTGCGATACCGATGGAAAGACCTGCACCGATGCAGGCGAATGCTGCTAAACCGACACCAATTGCTGTTACGCTCATAATTTTTCTCCTTTAAATTCATTCACAAATCAGCGACCATCATGGCTTTTCTGTTTTGGATGGTCGTCCTATGTTTACCGCTCTTCATTTCAAATGAAGGGGCTGTTTCACATTTGCAGCGTGACGATCTCCCGGTCGACGGCATTGGCCGAACCCAGGGAGACGGTCGCAGGACGGCTGCGGTTTACTCCACCGCGTCCTGGATGTAAAGCGATGTCAGGAATACGAAAACGTATGCCTGAATCAGTCCGTCAAATATATCAAAATAGAGACTGAAGATGGCCGGAACGCCGACCGGAACGACCATTTTGATCAGCTCCATGATGATAAATGCGCCGAGTACATTACCGAAAAGTCGCATGCACAGGGACAGCGGACGAATCACCAGCTCGAGGATATTGATCGGTGTCACGATCGCAACCGGCTGTGAAAAGCTCTTCAGCCAGCCCTTCGCGCCCTTCGCGCGGATACCCGCGACCTCGATCAGCACGATACTGATGAGTGAAAGACCGACCGTGACATTCAGATCCTTGGTCGGCGGCTTCAGTCCGAACAGACCGATCACGTTGGACACTCCGATATAGATGAGGATGACGGAAATCAGGGTTCCATACTGCTTTCCCTTCTCTCCCAGCATCCCGTTGATGAAGTTGTCCAGGAAGGTGACGATCATTTCTGCGACCTGCTGACGTTTACCCGGGTTGTGTACCTTCAGGTTCGAACCCAGATAGATGGAAAGCGCAGCCAGTACAGCCATGATCACCCAGGTGATGACGGTCGATTCGGCAACTTGAATCCCTCCGAACACCGGAATCGTGAATGCAGTGGCGACCTGCAGCTGTTCCTGGAGTTCCGAAGTAAATTGCTCCATTCTACTACCTCCATATTCTTTTACGTAAGTGCTCGAGAGTGATGCCGCTCCGGGTGCCGTATGCAATAAAAAAATTCCGTACCGAAACCGGCCAACGGAATTCATCTATGCAGGGCAGCCCCCTTTTCCGGGCAGGCATGGTGCTCCCGATTACTTCGGTTGCTATTATATTCCGCATTTTTTCATATTCAAGCCGTATTTTTTATATATTTATCATGTCATTTTGACTTCGATTGTTCATTTTGATATATTAATCACAAGCTTGTATTGTATTTTTGGAAATAATCTCTATTGGTAACAGTTCAGGCAGGGGATCCGGCGGGGCGGCCTTAACTGTTACCTCTATTGAGCGAAGAGGTCCCTATGGTTTCGTATGATTATTATCGCATCTTCTATTATGTCGGCAGCTGTCGCAGCTTCACCCAGGCAGCACGCATGCTCGGCTCGAATCAGCCGAACGTGAGTCGCGCGATGAACAGCCTCGAGGCAGAGCTCGGCTGTAAGCTCATGCACCGCGGGAAGCGTGGCATCACCCTGACACAGGTCGGGCAGAAGCTCTACGAGCATGTGTCGATCGCGTACGAGCAGCTGAGTTTCGGTGAGCGGGAGCTCCAGAAGGATGTCAATATGGAAAGCGGTCACGTCACCATCGCCGCCTCCGAGAACGCACTTCGTCTCGTGCTGCTGCCGGTGCTGCGGGACTTTAAAAAGAACTTCCCGGAAATCAGCATCAGCATCTCAAATCACTCGACGCCTCGCGCACTGAAGGCACTGCGGGACGGCCTCGCCGATATCGCACTCGTGACCACACCGCTGGCGATTCATGGTACGCTCTCGATGGAGCCACTCTTTGCCTTTAAGGAAATCCCCATCGTCGGTCCGGGGCTCCGGCACCTTGCGGAGCAGCCCATGTCTCTGCGTGAGCTCGATACCTATCCACTCATCAGCGTCGGCCGCGATACCGGCACCCGCGAGCTCTATGTGCAGTACTTTCTGAATCATCAGCTGCCGTTCGATCCGGAGCTGGAGGCCTCCTCCACGGATCAGATCCTGCCGATGGTGGCGTATGATCTCGGGATCGGTTTCTATCCAGAGGCACTCGCGCGGGATGCCCTCGCGCGTGGTGAGGTCTATCGTATCCAGCTCACCGACCCGCTGCCGGACCGGACCTTCTGCGCGGTCGTCGATCAGTCACGTTCACTGTCGACAGCGGCGGAGACGCTGCTGCAGGAGTTCGTCAAGCTTCGGCATTAAAAAACTCCGTTGGAGAGGGGCACGTCCCTTTCTAACGGAGTTTTTATATTGATCAGCTGAAGATTCTCCAGCCGGCGATGAAGTGGTTCGCCCACCATGGACCGAGTGATCTATGTACGACACGTCCGTTCGAGGAGGATGCATCGATGACGCTGCCGCCACCTGCACAGATGCCGACGTGGCCGGATACGACGATGATATCTCCTGCCTGGAGCTCGTTGTAGGATACGCGACGGAATCGTCCCGGATTACGCCATCCGGAGGAGGTCATGTAGGATACACCGACACCTGCCTGGTTAAGACACCAGTAGACGAAGCCGGAGCAGTCAAAGCTGTTCGGTCCCTTGGCGCCCCATACGTATGGGCAGCCGATCTTCGATGCGGCGATGGATACCAGTGCACCTGCGGATCCGGAGACCGTCGCTCCGCCGCCGACATTGCCGCTCACTGCACTGCTGTTATTCTTACTGCTGCTGCTCTTATTACCGGACGAGCTGCTGTTGTTCCGGTTCGTACCTGTGCTGCTCGAGCTGTTCTTCGGCCTCGACTTCGCCTTGCCGCTGTAGAACATGTTCATAGTCTGTGCACCGGCCGCACCATCCTGGCCGAGTCCGTTTACCTTCTGGAAGCTTGCGACGGCGTTCTTCGTCACTTCACCATAGTAGCCGGTGATGTTGCTCTTATCGAGGTAGCCGTACTTCGCGAGGTACTCCTGCAGGTTCTTGACGGAATCGGACTGCTCGCCGAGACGCATCGCGAACGGCATCGCGTTCGGATTCTCGAGCGCTGCTCTGGTATCCGGACCGAGGTAACCATCGACGATCTGGTCGTTTCGTGCCTGGAAGGCCTTGATGGCCGCCTGCGTGCCCTGTCCGAAGTTACCATCCGCTTCCCCACTGAGATAGCCGAGGTTGATGAGGTACTGCTGGTACTTCTTTACGAGGTCGGACTGCTCGCCGAGAGCGACGATGTTTGCCTTTACCTCATCTGAATAAAGAAGATTATAGGTTGCGGTGCCGTATATACCATCCGGATTCAGTCCGTTCTGTGTCTGGAGCTTTTTCATCGCCTCCACGGTCGTCTCGTCATAGGTACCATTGACATCCGAGGCGTGGTAGAGATAACCAAGGTTATACAGACGATACTGCGCATTCGTAACATCCGCACCCTGGAAGCCCGGCTTCAGCGCATAGTGCGGAGCCGTATCACTCATGATCGCATCCCAGGTCTGGACACCGCAGATACCATCCTGCGCCATGCCGACCTGACGCTGGAAATACTTGACCGCCTGTGAGGTCGCTTCTCCATAGTAGGTTGTCGGTTCATCAGGATCCATAAATCCGAGATCCATCAGGCGCTGCTGGAGATCGGCAACGACGGAGTTGATGACGCCGACCGTCAGGTTAACCGGTGCGAGATCCTCGGCGGATCCGTCGATGGTGACACCGGCGATGGACGGAAGGACGTTCGAGTTGACCCCCAGCGCGGCGACGGCATCGACCGTGGCGGCTTCCGGAGCCGTGGTCACCACGATCTCTGATTCTGTCTCGGTCGCCATCCGGGTATCCCCGATCTGCTGCTGACAGCCGGTCAGCACCAGCATACTGCCCGCCAGCATCAGTGCTGTCAGACGGGTAAAGTTTCGATTTAACATATATTCGTAACCTCTCTGCTGCGTGTTCACTGTGCAGGATACACCGCACAGCTTGCCACTTTAAATTTCATCTGTATAAAAGTACATTATACCATGTCATGGCCGCTGTACATTTAAAATTCTCTTACGATATGTAAATTTCGAGACAGGAGACCGAATGGTCAGCCTGAACTTTTTCATAAAAAACAAGCCACATGCTTTCACATGTGGCTCTTCGTCGTGCACCTTCAGGGACTTGAACCCTGGACAAACGGATTAAGAGTCCGCTGCTCTACCAACTGAGCTAAAGGTGCATAAAACAGATATGAACTTTTCGAGTGCACCTTCAGGGACTTGAACCCTGGACAAACGGATTAAGAGTCCGCTGCTCTACCAACTGAGCTAAAGGTGCATAAAACAGATATGAACTTTTCGAGTGCACCTTCAGGGACTTGAACCCTGGACAAACGGATTAAGAGTCCGCTGCTCTACCAACTGAGCTAAAGGTGCATTTGTCTTTCGTGTCGTGTCTTCCGCTCGACGCCTATGTAATATACAAAATCTGTTTTTGATTGTCAACAGGTTTTCAAAACTTTTTCAAAAAAATTTTGACCATATGTAACAGTTCAGGCAGGCAGGCAGGGGACCCTCCGGGTCCCCTGCCTGCAGAATTCTGTTTATGCTTCGTGTACTGGCGGTGTCGCGATCAGCTTGAAGATCGGATTTCCCTTTGCGGAGAACTTCTCTTCATATTCGGTCATGATATTGCCCTGGTTCATACGCTCGTCGTGGTGAAGGTCGCGGGTAACGGCGGTCAGGGTCCAGCCGGCTTCCGGGATGGACAGGAGGGAGTAATCAAAGAGGCCTTCGTTATCCGTCTTAAACTCGAGGTCGCCGTCCTGCTTCAGGAACTGCTGATAGATCTTCATGAAAACCGGGCTGGTGAGACGGCGGTTCGCCTGGCGGTCCTTCGGCCACGGGTCGGAGAAGTTCAGGTAGACGCGCTCGATCTCGCCGGCCTCGAAGACATCTGCGAGGAGGCGCGCGTCGATAGAGATGAAGGTGAGGTTCTGGAGTGCTGCACCTTCCGCCATCAGAGCTTCTCGCTTCTTCAGCGCCTTCAGCATCACGGTATCGTAACGCTCGATGCCGATGTAGTTGATCTCCGGGTGCGTCAGCGCCATCTGCTCGATGAACTGGCCTTTACCCATGCCGATCTCCACGTGGATCGGGTGCCCGTTACCGAAAAACTGCTGCCACTGTCCCTTGTTCTTCTCTGGTTCGTGTACGACGTACTCAGACTGCGCGACGTAGTCCTCTGAGCCGGTGATATGTCTTAATCTCATAATCTTTCACTTTCTGTTTCTATGTATAGGATGCCGATTCTGCACTCGCCTTCGAGACGTGCACGAAAACGACGGTTTTTCGCAGTGTAACATACATTCCGCGCAGTCGCAAGCAGGGGCTCGGCATTGCGCCCCGCCGATATCCACATCCCAACCCTACTTTTTCAGCACTGCTTCAGTTACGGCGTCTATACTGCTTCTGAATAACCGTTCATGCAGGGGCAGCTGCGTGACTGAAAAAATGCTTTTTCCTTGAAGTGATTTTGGAAATTGGTTATACTTAGACTGTATATTTAAAGAAGGTTTTTCCGAAAAAAGACATTCTTTTTTCTCAAAAAAATATCTTTCCGTGCCGTTTTCCGGCGCTGGGACATGTTCCCGTCAAGGAGGTTTCTGATGCCAACACCAAGAGAAGCTAGTATCTGGGGCAAAATTCGCACCGACTTAAATGAGGCTCAACAGAATATTCTGAACGGTCGCTATGCTGAAGCCATGGTTCTGGACCGTGAGATTCTGAAGCGGATCGTCCGTATGCAGGTGGATAAGGCGGTTCTCGTTTCGAACAATCTCGAGAGTGATATCGAGCAGCTGTTTGAAAACCGGCTGATTTCAAAGGAGACGCGGGATCAGTATCACGCCATCCGTTTATATGCGGAGCAGACCGAGAACGGTGTCCAGGCGACGGCGCAGGCGGCGAATGATTCCTTCTCTCTTCTGAAGGATGCACTCGAGCATTATGTAGACTCGAACGCGCAGCGTTCATCCGGAGGCGGCTACGAAACACGCAGCTTCCAGGGTTCCAGCCGCTTCTCCAGCGGTTACAGCGGACCGGCGGCAGGTGAGCGAAGTTTCGCTGCGGCAGGTTCAGATTCGTATGCTTCTACAGATGCAGCAGACGGCGTGAGCAGCAGCTATGAGGCAGACGGTTCAGACGATGCCGATACTGTGCGCCGTTATACTGCGCCAGAAAACGAGGGCGAATCGCCTGCCGGTTCGGGAGACGTCGACGCAGGCGCTGCTACAGCACCACGTTCATCCTTCGATGCGAGTGGTGTCGATCTTCCATTAGGAAATGCGCCACGTCGTTCCGGCAGTAATGTGCATCACCGCTCCAGCCGGAATACGAACCAGCGTCCGACCCGGCCGCTTCGTGATTCCGAGCGCGTATCCCGGAATGGAAATCGTCGTCCGGCCGCAACCAGTACAGCGAAGCGGGCAGCCGCTTCTGGTCGTCGCAATGCGAACCGTCCACGTGGCGGTCAGAAGGGCAGAAAGCAGGAGCTGGATCTGTACGGCATCCTGAAGTACGTGATTCCGATTCTCTGTCTCATCCTCGCGGTCATTCTGATCCGCGTTCTGATGGGCAACTCCGGCAGTGCGACGATCGAGACGACACCAGCTGCCACCGTAGCCGCCACCGAGCCGGTGATGGAGACCGAACCGATCGTTCCAGAGACGACGGCCGCACCGGAGCCGACGACCGCGATCTATATGACCACGACCGGCGTCAAGGTTCGTACCGAGCCGAATACCGACTGCCGTGTACTCGCCGTTCTCGATGCCGGCACGCAGGTCACCTATAAGGGTGAAGCCGATGGCTGGGTCAATATCGACTACAACGGCGAGGATGCCTACATCAAGAGCGATTTCGTTCAGCCGGTAGCCGCAGAAACACCAGCTGCAGAAACCCCTGCCGCCTGAATCCGCATAACATCACCCGAAGAGCTGTGCCCGCTGCACAGCTCTTCTTTTATCTTCATAAAACCGTCACATATTTCGATGCTTTCTTTTTTTGCATTGCTCCTCATAGTACGGTATACTAATGTAGTTAATTTATATTTTTTCATGGAGGTTTTCTATGCAGACAATACTGGTATGCGATGACGATAAGCAGATCGTCGAGGCGATTTCCATCTACCTGACCGGTGAGGGCTTTCATGTTTTAAAAGCCTACGATGGCTATGATGTACTGGACATCATGGAAAAGAATAAAGTTGATCTTCTGATCGTCGATGTGATGATGCCGGGGCTCGATGGTGTACACACTGTACTGAAGGTACGTGAAACGAGCTCGATCCCAATCATCATGCTCTCCGCAAAGGGGGAGGATAACGATAAGATCCTCGGTCTCAATGTCGGCGCCGATGACTATCTCACGAAGCCGTACAATCCGCTCGAGCTGGTGGCCCGCGTAAAGTCTCAGCTGCGCCGCTACACACAGCTCGGCAACATGGGTGAAACCACGAGCGAAAATATCTATGCCTGTGGTGGTCTCGTCATGAACGATGACACGAAGGAGGTCACCGTCGATGGCAATCCGATCAAGCTGACCCCGATCGAGTACAATATCCTGCTGCTGCTCGTAAAGAACGCGGGCAAGGTATTCTCTATCGACGACATCTACACCTCGATCTGGAACGAGCAGGCGATCGGCGCGGATAACACCGTCGCGGTGCACATCCGCCATATCCGTGAAAAGATCGAGATCAATCCGCGTGAGCCACGCTACCTCAAGGTCGTCTGGGGTGTCGGCTATAAGATCGAGAAGCAGGACGGCGACAAGTAATGATCAAAAAAGTAATCAGCGCGATTGTGAACGCCATCGCCATCCTGATGGTGCTCGTGAGCATCGGCATCCTCACCTTCGGCGCGGCGGGCGGAAATGCGCTCGAGTATGTGTCGCAGCCGGACTACATCGAAAGCAATGCCTTCGAGAACCAGGCCCACCAGACCATGGCTGACGTCTTCGACTATATCAAGCTCACGGATATCTTCGAGGAGGACGGCAAGTTGAATCTGAATCAGATCATCGCACAGGCCGACGTCAATGGGCAGAACGTTTCCTATTCCCTGGATTATCTCATCCAGTACGGGCGTTCCATGGGCTACTACTTCGATACGAAAAACCAGCTTCGGGAGGGCGGCGTAGCGACCGTCACGAAGGAGATGGATGAGCTGAAGCATCAGATCGTCGTACAGTACCGGGCCTACATGCCGAACTATAAGCAGCAGAGCCCGACCGATGGGCAGATGTCGCTCGGCACACTGACGAAGGAGGCACTCAGCCATCTGGCACGCTACTATGCCGTCAAGAGCGAATTTGATCCTGCACGTACAAACTTCTATTTTAATGTCATCTATCAGAAGGATCAGGAAAGCCGCGTCTATACCAACGCCCCATCACTGAGCGAGGACGAGATTCGCAGCCTTCCGAAGTACGCCTATACCGATTCGAGTTCGCTGGAGGTCATCTCTGACTACCACGACCTGCCGCAGGATCTCATCATGCTTCTGCAGGCGAGAAGTCCGTTCGGCAGTAACTGCCAGTATCGTTTTTCCACGGGTATCGACACCAGCTTTCCGGTGCAGGATGCCTTCGCAGACGCTTCACAGGAGTACAACGAGCGACGTGAAAACAGCATCATCGGTCTGACACTCCTGATCCTCTCGAGCGTCAGCTTCATCGTAAGCCTCGTGCTCCTCATCACCTGGACCGGCCATGGCGCGGAACAGAGCGACCGAAAGCCCCATCTTCTTCCGTTTGATCACCTGCCGGTCGAGCTTCGGATGCTGATCGGTGCCCTCTTTGGACTGATCGCCTTCCTCGTTACACCGGTATTCCTGAGCTCGCTCGAAAACATCCTCGGCGTCATCGATAACTGGAGCTTCTGGGAGAACTGCATCCGCTTCCTCGCGGATTACTTCGTGGCGCTGCCACTCACGCTTTCGATCGTGCGCAGCTTTAAGGCCGGTCGTCTCTGGGCGGATTCGCTTCTGAACGGCACCGCTGGCCTCATCGGGCACTATATCCATGCGGCGGAAAAAACCACCCCGAAGATATTTACCTATGTTCTCTTCGTGCTGCCGAATCTGCTGGCTGCCGGTATGGTCGTAACGCTCTTCGTCCATTTCTTCCAGGCACAGAGCCTCCGGGCCTTTCTGTCGGCACTTGGCATCGCGATCATCATCCTCGCGATCGACTGCTACGCCTGGCGGATCGCCACCGGTCTCAGTCAGGCCGTGGATGAACAGGTAAAGGCAGAGCGCCTGAAAGCAGACCTCATCACGAACGTCTCGCATGACCTCAAGACACCGCTGACCTCCATCATCAGCTACGTCGATCTTCTGAAGCGAGAGAACATCGATAATCCGAACGTGCAGGCGTATCTGAAGGTGCTCGATCAGAAGTCCACACGTCTGAAGACACTGACGGAGGATCTGGTCGAAGCCAGCAAGGCAAGCTCCGGCAACGTCAAGATTGACTTCGCCGGTATCAACTACACGGAGATCGTCGAGCAGGCACTCGGTGAGTTCGAGGACAAGACTTCAGCTGCAAAGCTCGAGATGATCCTCAGCTATCCGGAGCATCCGGTCATGATCCGTGCCGACGGCCGCCACCTCTGGCGTGTCATCGAGAACCTGCTGAACAACTGCTGCAAGTATGCGCTTCGTGGCTCCCGCGTCTACGTGGATGTCACCGAGGATACAGAGACAGGCACCGCTGCCTGCACGATCAAAAACATCTCCTCCCGTCCGCTGAATATCTCCCCGGAGGAGCTCACCGAGCGTTTCGTACGCGGTGATGTCAGCCGGACCACAGAGGGCTCAGGCCTCGGTCTCTCGATCGCGAAGAGCCTCACGAAATTAATGGATGGCGAGCTCGTCATCTCCATCGATGGCGACCTGTATAAGGCCGCGATCGTGCTGAAGACCGCCGCCAGGGATACAAATGAAGGATAAGAAAAAGAAACAAACGAAATATCTGTCACGCTTCGTCCGACGCAGTCTCCTGACACTGAGCGCGCTCTCACTGCTCTCCGCCACCGTCGTTTCGGATCCCTCTGGAACGATGCGGTCTGAGGCAATGTCGTCGACCGGGAACATCCTCACGGATGCCGGACGATCGGTGACATCAGTACTCAGCTCCGCGCTGTCTGCAAGTGGATGCGCACCACTCACCGCCTATGCAGCGACCTGGCCGACACCGGAATTCAACGTCGAATCCGAGGGCGCGATCCTCATCGATGCCGATTCCGGCGCTGTACTGTATGAAAAGAACGCGACGACCGCCTACTATCCGGCTTCGATCACGAAGGTACTGACCGCCATCATCGTCCTCGAGAACTGTACGAATCTCGAAGACAAGGTCACATTCTCCTATGCCGCGGTCAATGGGAATCTCGAGCAGAACTCGACGATCATCGGTGCGGTTCCGGGCGATAAGCTCTCCGTGCGGGACTGTCTCTATGGTCTGCTGCTTCAGTCGGCCAACGACTGCGCAAATGCCCTCGCCGAATACATCGCCGGCTCCAATGAAAAGTTTGCGGAGCTCATGAACCAGAAGGCAGCGGAGCTCGGCTGCGTGAATTCACATTTTGCGAACCCGTCTGGTCTGAATAATCCGGAGCACTATACCTGTGCGGCGGATTTCGCAAAGATCATGCAGTACGCGATCCAGAACGATACCTTCCGTTCCATCGACGCGACGCAGGTCTATACCCATGCGCCGATCAACAAGTATCCGAACGCGGATGCGCCGGAAAACACGATTTACGCCCATCACCATATGATGCGCCGTTCCTTCTCAGATTACTATCCGGGTGTGTTCGCCGGTAAGACCGGGTACACGACCCTCGCCGGCAACACACTGGTGACCGCCTGTGAACGCGACGGCATGACGCTGATCTGTGTCATCCTGAATGGACACAACTCGCAGTATCGCGATACACGAAATCTCTTCAATTTCGGATACGACCACTTCCAGTCGCTCGAGGTCGCCACCGCCGATGAGAGCTATAATAAGCTCGCCTCCAATCTGAAGGTAGACGGCATCCAGCTCGTGAATACGCTGGATTTCACCATCGATGCGTCCAACCATGTGACGCTCCCGAAGAACGAAAGCTTCGACAGTGTCCAGCGTTCGATGCGCTATGACCTGTCCGACAAGGAAAAAGCCGACGGTTCCTTCGCCCGGGTGGACTACAGTATGGACGACCGAAGCCTCGGCCAGGCCTATATCCGGCTCACGGATGACAGCGCGGCGAAGGCCGCGGCATCTCAGGATGCCGCGGTGATGGAGGCGAAGGTGCAGGAAACCGTACCAGAGACGATCCATCTCTCGGGGAAGACCGTGGAGGATACGAAGCCGAAGGTCGCCGGTCAGCTGCCACAGGAAAGCACGGCGAACCACGCACCGATCGTCCTGAACCGGGAGAAGGGCCGGATCGAGCTGCCGAAGCCGATCGTTCGGGTGCTGCTCATCCTGGCGGTCATCGCACTCGTCGCCGGACTCGTCTTCGTCATCTACTATCTTCTGGAGCGTCGGGAGGAGTTCCTCCGCTCGCGTCGCCGGAAGCGTATGCTGAAGCATACGAGGGACCTTACGCGGGAGCAGAAGGCCCGACGCGATATGATGCTGAACAGTCGTACCGGACGCCGGAAACGCAAATAAAAACCAGGGCGGAACGCCGCCCTGGTTTTTTATTATTTATTTTCACTTATGCTTCCAGCCGTCCGATGATGACACCACCGTGCTCCCGCAGCCAGCGCTTCTGCTCTGTATAGTCCGGAAGAATCGATGCAACCAGCGTCCAGAAGCGCGCGGAATGGTTCATTTCCTTCCGGTGACAGAGCTCATGCACGATGACATAGTCGATGACCTCCGGCGGCGTCAGCATGAGGAGACAGTTGAAATTGAGATTTCCCTTCGTGCTGCAGCTTCCCCAGCGGGTCCGCTGATGACGGATCGTGATACGTCCATAAGAGACGCCGATGCGCTCCGCGTACAGCGCTACACGTGGTGGGATGTACTGCGCCGCCTGATGGCTGAGCTGCCGCAGCTCCTCGTCCGTCAGCGGAGACAGTGTATCGGCTGATGCACGCGCAGACTGGACCCGTGCCACGTGGGTACGGATCCAGTCCTGCCGTTCGAAGAGTATACGATTGATTTCTGCGTTCGTCGTCCGGTAAGGCACCTTGAGGATGACCTCCGCCCTACTGTTCACGGACAGCACGATCGATCGGCGTCGACTCCGCTCGATGCGAACGGAATCGTTCTGCTCGACGGTATGCCCCTGTGACAGCTTACTCAACGATGAACTTGTGAAGGGTCTGCTTCGCTGTCGGCAGATGCTCGGTATCGAGCTTCAGATTAAGAACCTTGCCAAGACCCATATATAAAATACCAAGAAGTGATTTTGCATCAACAACGCGAGAGCCCTGTACGAGATCCATATCAAACGGCATGCTGGTCGTTGCAGCCACGAACTCTGTAACCGCGTCGCGATCCTGTAACATAATGTTTAATGTGCTCATAATTTCCTCCTGCAATAACGTGAGAGTAAAACAGTGAAAACCTCTCGAAATACATCTCTGTTTTCCGGGATGATACCATCGAAAAAGCGCTCTTGTCATCGACGAAATAGGCTAAAATTTGCACAGTTACGCGTGCCTTACTTCAGCATAATAACGAAAAAATATTACAGTTTTGTCACTATGTAAAATTACTGTGAATTTTTTCGGTAATTACACTGAAATGGCGGAATTCCGTCACTTTTTCAGCGTTTGACTGATATATCAGTTGTTCAAAAAGTTCGATTACCTGCCCGTAAAATCCGGTACCACACGTTTTAAAACTGTTCCGCTGTTATTTATAGTGCACTTTTATTTTTACGTTCATTCTGCTATGCACTTGAGAATCAAGGAAAGAAAAGGTAAAATTTACGAATGATGAAAAAGGAGATTTCCAGTATGGATCAGCATAAATTAAATGAAGTAAATGAACTTATGGCGCGGAATCAGGTGGAGGGTCCAGACGATCCTGTCTCCGGTGAATCGACGGAAGACCGCGCAGAAACTGCGGAGAGCACCGTAGTGAATGAAGCGGAGACGACGAACGCTCCGACGCCGAAGCCCCCGGTGCAGGCGGGCGAATCGGCGCTGGGAACCTATCGAAAGAATGCACGGAAGTTTGCACTGCTTGGTGTGGGCGGCTGCGTACTCGGTCTTGCCGCGCTTCTCATGCTACAGCAGCAGAATAATCCGCTGATGATTCTGGCCGCGGTGGTGATGCTCGGTGGTGCACTGTTCATGGTGACCGGCATGTCCGCGCTGCGCCCGGATGGCATGGTACGCGCCTTTGCACAGGTGGCAGCGATACAGCCGACGACCGCGCAGATGCAGGACCTTCTGGACGCCGTAAAGGGCCTGAGAGGTGGCGCCCTGCATCCGCAGGTGAAGCAGCAGGTACTTTCCGCTGTCGCCCGCTATCGTGGCTTCGAGGGCTATGACGAGGCGATCGCCGCTGAGATCGAAGAGATCATACAGCATACACGGAAGCGCGGCATCATCTGAATAAAGACCGCTGACGACTTCTGTCTTTGTCAGCGCTTTTTCCATATATGAACGCATTAAAAACGTCCCTGGAAACATTCCGGGGACGTTTTTAATGCAGATCGCCAGCCTCGGGCGTCCTGCGAGAAGTTCGCAGGACTGTGCCTCCGAATACTGGCATCATCATAAAATTTACAGCACGACGCCATCCTTGAAGATGGAGATCTCACGGAAGCCGTTCTGCTCTGCCTTCGTCTTCTTACCAGACGCGATTTCCTTCACGAGGTCGAGGAGACGACGACCGGCGTCATCGACGGACTCACCCTGGGAAGCCACCGGACCAGCGTTGAAGTCGATCCAGTTTGCCTTGCGCTCGGCGAGGCGATCGTTGGTCGCGATCTTCGCAACGGGTGCCGGTGCGCCGAACGGTGTGCCACGGCCGGTGGTGAAGAGAATCACCGTGCAGCCGGCAGCGGTCAGGTTCGTGCTGGATACGAGGTCGTTGCCCGGTCCATAGAGGAGGTTCAGGCCCTTCGTATGTACCGGCTCTGCATAGGCGAGGACGTCGGAAATCGCCGCCTTGCCGCCCTTCTGTACACAGCCGCAGGACTTGTCCTCGAGGGTCGTGATACCGCCCTGCTTGTTTCCAGGGGACGGGTTATCATAGACCACCTCGTTGTGGCTGATAAAGTAATCCTTGAAGCCGTTCAGCATGTGTGCTGCCTTGTCAAAGATTTCCCGATTCACGCATCTGCCCATCAGCATGCTCTCGGCACCGAACATCTCCGGGACCTCGGTGAGGATGGAGGTACCACCCTGCGCCACGATCAGATCGGATACGCGGCCGACGGTCGGGTTCGCCGTGATGCCGGACAGGCCATCGGAGCCGCCACACTTCATGCCGAGCACCAGCTTATCGAGACCGACCGTCTCACGCTTAAACTGGCCGGCATACGCTGCGAGCTCATGAAGCAGCTTCGTTCCGGTCTCGAACTCATCCTCGACGTCCTGGCAGGTCAGGAACTTCACACGATTCGGATCGTACGCACCGAGCTCCTCGAGGAACTGCTCGTGGGTCAGATTCTCGCAGCCGAGGGAAAGCACCAGCACGCCGCCTGCATTCGGATGACGTACGAGATCTGCGAGCAGCTTACGGGTGGTCGCGTGATCACGACCAGTCTGAGAGCAGCCGAACGGATGCGTATAGGTATAGAGGCCCTCGATGCTGCCCTGCACGATGTCCTGATTCATCTCCACGAGATGCTTCGCCACATCATTGACACAGCCGACGGTCGGGATGATCCAGATTTCATTTCGCGTGCCGACCTTGCCATCCGGACGCACGAAGCCCTCGAAGGTCTCGACCGGCATGGTCTTCTTCTCCGGCACCGCCGGCTCGTAGGTATACTCCACCTCGCCGGACAGATTCGTCTTCATATCGTGGGTATGCACCCACTGACCTGGCTTCACATCCTCGGTGGTGTGACCGATCGAAACGCCGTACTTGATGACCTGGCCCTCTGCCGCGATCGGCGTGACGGCCACCTTATGTCCCTGTGGGATGTCCTCCGCTGCGACGAGGTCAATGTCATCGACCTTGATTTCATCACCCTTCGCGATCGGAGCGATGGCCACGACGACATTGTCCTCCGGGCTGATATGCACTACCTTTGCTCTTGCCATAATTTTCCTCCTGAAACCACAGGCCGGAGCAGTGATCTGTCCCGGCCGATGATGTAAGCATTGAACGAATCCACATCACGAAAGGTCCGCGATGCGAAGCCGCTGTTCGATTGTTTGCCACGCTGTCCCAGGCGATATGCTTTCCGGCTCTTCCAGAAAGCATATGTGCCGACAGGTTCACTTTACAGTACGCTTGCGTAAGCCGCCTTCGCACCCTGTTCACGGATGAGGGTGAGGTTCTGTACGGTCGCCTCCTCGAAGCCGGCGATCTCGGTGAGATCCTGGCCCAAGAACTCGGTGTTGGTCATCACAGCGTGTACGAGGGTCTTCACATCGTCATCCTTGTGTGCGAAGTAGAAGTCGAGGACGAAGGCGTCGTCCTGAATCTTGTACTCGTTGCCTGCCGGACGCTTGCATACGAGGCCATCCTCCTCACGACGCTGGATATCACAGCTGTAGAATGCCATGTACGCTGCGAAGCTCATCGTGAGCACTGCCGGAAGCTTACCGAACTTCTCAACATACTCGAGGAAGGAAGGCATATTTCTCGCTCTCCACTTCGAGGTAGAGTTGAGAGAAATACTCATCAGCTGGTGATCAACGAACGGGTTGTTGAAGCGATCCTCAACCGCAGAAGCGAACTTCTCGCAATCCTCCTTATCCAGCGGAAGGATCGGGATGATCTCATCCTGGAGCATCTTGTTCATGTAGTCACGGATGACCTCGTCGTGCATGCAGTCACGCACGATGTCGAAGCCTGCGAGGTATGCACCGAGTACGAAGCCGGTGTGTGCACCGTTCAGGATTCTTACCTTTCTCTTCTTATAAGGAGCAACCTCTGGAACGACATGTACATTTACGCCGGCCTTCTTGAACGGAAGCTTGTCCTCGAGCTCCTTCGGTCCCTCGATGTACCATACACCGAATACCTCGCCGACATCGGTCAGCGGATCGGTGTAACCGTTCTCCGCCTCGAGCTCTGCAACCTCCTTCGGATCGCGGATACGGCCCGGAACGATACGGTCTACGAGTGTGGAGCAGAACAGAACCTTCTCGTTTACCCAGTTCTTGAAGTCCTCGCCGAGGCCCCACTCATCGATGTGACGGTTTACGATCTGCTTCAGCACCTGACCGTTCGCGTCGATCAGCTCGCAGGAGAGAACGACGAGTCCGCCCTTGCCGGCCTTGAAACGCTCATAGAGCACTCTCGTCATCTTACCAGGGAAGGAAACCGGCGGCTCCTGATCGAACTTCGTGTCCGGATCATAGACGATACCGGCCTCGGTGGTGTTCGAAACGATGTACTCGAGATCATCCGACTTTGCAAGCTCCAGGAGTGCCTTAAAGCCCTCTGCAGTATACGGATTGATGCAGTCCTTGACAGCGGAGATCACACGCTTGTTGTTCACCTTCTGACCATTCTCAGAACCACGAAGGTACAGGGTGTAGAGACCCTCCTGCGCATTGACATACTCGGTGAGACCCTGTGCGATCGGCTGAACGAGGGTCACCTTACCGTTCCAGTCCGCATGCTCGTTTGCCATATCGAAGAAATAGTCAACGAATGCACGGAGGAAATTACCCTCGCCAAACTGCATCACCTTCACAGGTGCATCCTTCAGGACATATCCCTGATAACCAGACTGCTCAAGTACCTGATAATTTAACTTCTCCATCTTAATTCGTTCCTTTCAGCTGTGAAATGCTCTAAAAATCGATGTCTATGCTTACCAGGGCAGCGCTTCCCTGCTCTTTATGTAAGCGCTTACATAGAATATATGCTTCTTCTCAAAATATGTCAATCAGAAAATCAGAATTCCCGAAAAGAAACGCAGAATTCGTCAAAAGAAACGAAAAAACCGGCCTGTTTTATGCTGATAGCACAAAAAGCCGGTTGATATCCCTCTTCTCCTGTTCACATTGATTTCCGAATCAGTCCCGCTTTCTGAGGTGCTCCGGATCGAGCTCCGGGATCATCTCCTTCGTGATGACCTGCAGCATCTCGTCGAGCTTCGCGAGGTCCTCCTCAGAGAAGCGTTCCTCGAAGCGCTTCACGACTTCATCGAGAAACTGGTAGCTACGGTGATAGTAGTTCTCGAGCTTTTCCGTCGGGTGGAGGTAGAACTCGCGGTGGTCTTCGTCCGACTGCACCTTCTCGATATATCCCTTCTGGACGAGTGCATTGACTTTATATGCCGCGTTCGGAGCCGAAATGCCCATCATCTTCGCAAACTCCGCCACCGTCGGCTCCCCGAGCGCCTTGATGCACTCGAGACTGAAGGCCTCAACCGAGGTCAGAGACTCATCCCGGCTGCTTTCCTTCGAAAAGACCCGCTTGTAGAAGTGGATGCGGAAGCGATTATAGAGATCGGCGATAGACTGGTTCAGCATGTAGCACCTTTTCCTTTAACTTACATTTCGTATGAACAGTTCGATTATATCATGCTCTCGCCGATTCTATACAATTATTTTACTGTACCGCGAAGGTGAGCTCCGCCTGCACAGCGGTTTTTCCGTTGATGGTGGCGACGGCGGTACCCATGCCGACCGGGCCGTGCATGCGGGTGAGCTCACAGTGGAGCTCGAGGACGTCGCCCGGACGTACCTGCTTCTTGAAGCGGGCGTTCTTGATGCCGCCGAACAGCGCGATCTTTCCCTTATTCGCCGGCATGCTGAGGAGCGCGACGGCGCCGGTCTGTGCGAGGGCCTCGATGATGAGGACGCCTGGCATCACCGGATACTGCGGGAAGTGGCCCTGGAAGAATGGCTCGTTCACCGTGACGCACTTTCGTGCATCGGCGAACTTTCCCGGCTCATAATCCACCACCTGATCGATGAGGAGGAACGGATAACGGTGCGGGATGATCTCCTTGATCTCATCGACACGGAGCGGATGCGCTGCGCGTGCCGCCTCGACCGTGGCTGCGTTTTCGCCCGCTTCCGAAGAAGTGTGCATCTCTGCTGCCGCTGCGGTCATGATCTCAGCATCCGCCTCGGAAACAGACGGGTTCGTGTTCATCTCTTCTGTCATGGCATCTCCCTTCAGGCCTTCTTGAAAATCAGGCAGGCGTTGTGTCCGCCGAAGCCGAGGGAGTTCGAGAGGACGTAGTCGAGCTTCGCCGCACGTCCTTCGTTCGGCACGATGTCGAGGTCGCACTCCGGATCCGGCACCTGGTAGTTGATGGTCGCCGGGATGAACTGCTCCTCGAGGGCCTTCACGCTGAAGAGGGCCTCGACGCCGCCGGCCGCACCGAGCAGGTGACCGGTCATCGACTTCGTGGAGGAAACCGGAATCTCGTAGGCCTTCGCTCCGAAGACCGCCTTGATGGCCTTCGTCTCACAGGCATCATTGAGATGCGTGGAGGTACCGTGGGCGTTGATGTAGGAGATTTCCTCTGGCTGGATGCCCGCGTCTGCGATGGCGAGGCGCATGCAGTCGGCACCGCCCTCGCCCTCCGGGTTCGGGCTTGTGATGTGGTAGGCGTCGCAGTTCGCGCCGTAGCCGACGATCTCTGCGAGGATCTTCGCGCCACGGTGGAGCGCATGCTCACGCTCCTCGAGCACCAGGATGCCGGCACCCTCGCCCATGACGAAGCCGCCACGCTCCTGATCGAACGGGATGCTCGCGCGCTTCGGGTTCGTCGCAGCGCAGAGGGCACGCATGCTGGCGAAGCCGCCGATGCCGAGCTCCGTGATGCTCGCCTCGGTGCCGCCAGCCACCATGACGTCCTCATAACCATCACGGATGCGGTGGAAAGCGTCGCCGATGGCGTTCGAGCCGCCGGCGCACGCGGTCACCGGACAGGTGCACATGCCCTTGAAGCCGTGACGGATCGCAACGTTCGCTGCCGCCATGTTGGAAATCGCCATCGGAATGAAGAACGGAGACACACGCTCGAAGCCACGCTGAAGGGCCTTCGTATGCTCCTCCTCAATGGTGCTGAGGCCGCCGATACCGGACGAGATGATAACGCCCATACGGCTCGCCTCATATTCCTTCGGGCCGATGCCGGCGTCCGCGGCGTCGGAAGTCTTCAGCTCCGCTGCGCTCCCGATGCCGCTCTCGCGGATCGCCTCCTCGGCAGCCACGATGGCGAACTGCGCATAGCGCGACATATGCTTCTGCTCACGACGGTCGATGATGGCAGACGGATCGAAATCCTTCACCTCACCGGCGAGCTTGATCGTGAAATTTTCTGTATCGAAATGGGTGATCGGGCCGATGCCGCACTGTCCGGCGCGGATGGCTGCCCAGGAAGTCTCTGTATCATTGCCGGTCGGATTTACCGTACCGAGACCGGTGACGACGACTCTACGTTTATTCATTGTGTTCTCCTATATTTCTATATTAACTTTATCAGCAGCCCATGCCGCCATCCACACCGAGTACCTGACCGGTGATATAGCGGGCGTCGTCCGATGCCAGGAAGGCCGCCGCCTTCGCGACATCCTCCGGGCGTCCGAACTGGCGAAGCGGAATCTGCTGCAGCATCGCTTCCTTCACCTTCTCCGGCAGCACCTTCGTCATGTCGGTGTCGATGAAGCCCGGGGCGATGGCGTTCGCGGTGATGCCGCGGCTCGCATACTCGAGGGCGGTGGTCTTCGTGAGACCGATGAGACCAGCCTTCGAGGCCGCATAGTTCGCCTGGCCGGCATTGCCATGCACGCCGACGACGGAGGAGATGTTTACGATGCGTCCGGAGCGCTGGTGCAGCATTTCCTTTCCGACGTACTTCGTCATCAGGAAGGCACCACGCAGGTTCTTCTCGATCACGAGGTCGAAGTCCTCTGCGCTCATGCGAAGCATCAGATTGTCACGTGTGATGCCCGCGTTGTTGATGAGCACATCGATGCGTCCGAAGCGCTCGAGCGCACTCTTTACGAGACCCTTTACGGCGTCCTCGTCAGATACATCCGCCTGCACAGCGAAGGCATCGACGCCTTCCGCCTGGCAGAGTGCAACCGTTTCCTCGGCGGCGGAAGCATTCCCCGCATAATCCACGAGGATGTGATAGCCATGACGCGCGAGCTCCACCGCGATGGCACGGCCGATCCCCCGGCCTGCACCGGTGACGATCGCTGCACCTGTGATCTTTTCTGTCGTTTCTGACATTTGTTTTTCCTCCGGCTGTTTCCAGACAGTCACTTCTGTTCCTGTGGAACACTGTATTTATAGAAAAATTGCGTTAAAAATGGATTTCTTCGACGCGACGCTGCGGGCGCTCTGCCCTCAGGCTTCCGCACAGAGCTTCGCGATGTCCTCAGAGGTCTCGATCGCGGTGACCGTGAACTCCGTGATGCCCATATCGCGGGCGACCTTCTTTACGAAACCGGCGAGCGTATGGCCCGGGCCGATCTCGATGAAATTCGTCACGCCGTCCTCAAACATCTCACGGAGAATCGCCTCCATGCGGACCGGCTTCTGCACCTGCTCTTCGAGAAGCTCCGGGATCGCCCGGCGAAGTCCAGCGAGGGTCGTCGCCGTCGTGGACTCCACGGATGCACTGACCTCCTCACAGGTCCCGCCGAGGTAGTTAAACATCACCGGGCACTTCGGGCGCTGAAAACGGATGCTCTTAAAGTAGCGTGCGAGCGCATCGCCAGCGCTCTTCATAAAGACGGTATGGAACGGTCCGGACACGCGAAGCGGGATGCTCTTGCCGCTGCCACTCGCGCTGATGATTTCGGCCGCCTTCGTGACAGCTGCCTTCTCACCACCGATGACGATCTGTCCCGGGCAGTTCAGGTTGCAGAGAGAAACGATCTTTCCGGTCTCGAGCTGCGCCTGACGGCAGACCGTCTCGAGATCCTCAGCCGCTACACCGAGGACCGCGCTCATGCCGCAGTCGATGCCCTCGGACGCAGCCGCCATGCTGGCACCACGGAAGGCGACCATGTTCACCGTGGTCTCTGCGTCCATCACCTCTGCCGCCTCGAGTGCCGAGTACTCACCGAGCGAAAGGCCGGCGGTCACATCCGGACGGATGCCATGTACACGGAGGATCTCGGTCACGCCACAGGCGAAGGCCACCATCGCCGGCTGGGTGTAACGGGTCTCGTTGATGACACCATCCGGATCCTGGAAGACGAGACGGTGGAGATCATAGTTCTGATCGACGCCCTCGCCCCCTGCAAATTCCTTACGGAAGTCCTCACTCTTCGTATAGCGCTGAAGCGCATCGCTGACACTGTCAAACACCCGGCGGAACTCCGGATAATCACGGTACAGATCGGCACCCATGCCGACATGCTGGCTGCCCTGTCCTGCGTATAAAAATGCTGTTTTCATGTTCTACCTTTCTATCTGCTTTCGATGACGGCCCGCGTGAGGCTACGCCACCGGAAATGCATCCTTTCTCACGTCCACCGACGCTGCACGAAACGCGCTTCGATTTATCCCTGACAGATATCCTCGAGGATCTCCGCGAGCGGTCGAATCGTATGCAGCTGTCCGCATACCTGCCCAGCCATCAGGGAGCCGGTCTTCACATCGCCCTCGAACACGGCGCGACGGAGGGAACCCAGGGTGAACTTCTCGAGCTCCATCTTATCGGCGCCAGCCTTCTCCTGCTTGATATAGGCGACGGTCATCTGGTTTTTCAGTACACGCACCGGTGTACCGCCGATCCGTCCGGTCACGATGGCGTCACTGCCCTGTGCCTTCAGAAGCGCGGCCTTATAGTTCTCATGGATCGGGCACTCCTCTGCGGACAGCAGCACCGTACCGATCTGTACGCCACAGGCACCGAGGGCCATGGCTGCCTTAAACTGACGGTGATCTGCGATCCCGCCGGCCGCGATGACCGGAATCGACACGGTGTCCACACACTGCGGCACCAGGGTCATCGTCGTCATCTCACCGACATGTCCGCCGGACTCACAGCCCTCGGCGATGACGGCGTACGCACCGAGGCGCTCCATCAGCTTCGCGAGGATCGGGGCACCGACCACCGGAATCACCTTGATGCCGGCCTCCTTAAAGGCCGCCATATACTGTCCCGGATTGCCGGCACCGGTCGTCACCACCGGCACCTTCTCTTCGATGCACACCTGCACAAACGCCTCCGTGCATGGATTCATCAGCATGAGGTTCACACCGAACACCGGCTCGTAATCCGGTGTCGCAGCCTCCTCGATCAGCTTCCGTGCGGTCCGGATCTCGGTACGGAGCTCCTCCGCCAAGTGGATACCACCGGTTCCGATGAGGCCGAGCGCGCCGGCACAGGCACAGGCCGCCGCGAAGCGACCCGTGGCGATGTTGGCCATACCGCCCTGGATGATCGGATATTTCGTTCCCAGTAATTCATTCAGTAATGTCATATCTCTCCTTTACCGTGTCGGTGCGTCATAGCTCAGGATGCAGCCGCCCCAGGTGAGTCCGCCGCCGAAGCCTGCGAGGATCAGTCGCTCGCCACGCTGAAGGCGTCCCTGCTGCTGCATATCGTAAAGCGCCGTCGGAATCGATGCAGCGCTGGTATTTCCAAGCTTTTCCATATTCATAAAAAACTTCTCTGCCGGCCAGTGCATCGCCCGGTAGACATGCCGGATGATGCGGGCATTTGCCTGATGGCAGACCACGTGATCGATGTCCTCCATCGTCTCGCCGGACTGTTCGAGCAGGCCGCCGATGATGCGCGGGATGATGTCACAGGCGAACATAAACACTTCCTTACCGTCCATCAGCATATGGTCAATGCAGACGGTCTCTGCGTTCGTCTCCTCCCGCGCTTCATACGCACCCGTGTAGACCCCCGGCGCGAGGATCACATCGGATCCGCGGGAGCCGAAAAGACGTACGTACGGTGCCGCTTCTTCTCTGTTTCCCGCTGTTTCTGTGCACTCGATCACGGCTGCACCCGCACCATCGCCGAAAAGAATCGCGGTGGAGCGGTCCTCCATCGAGAGGAGACGGGACAGCTGCTCTGTGCCAACCACGAGGGCATAGCGCCGGCCGCTCACAGCGGCGAGGCTGCGTGCGACCTCGAGGCCATAGATGAAGCCGCTGCAGGCAGCGTTGATGTCGAGGGCCGGCACCTCCGGAAGTCGGAGCTCCCGCTGAAGGATCGCTGCGATGCTCGGGGTTGCAAGGTCTGCGGACATGCTTGCCACGACGATCGCGCCGATGTCCGACGCCGGCACGCCCTGGCTTTCCGCCTCTGCGAGTGCCTTTCCGGCCGCCTCGATGGCGAGGGTTACGGCACTTTCCTCTGCCGTGCAGAAGCGGCGTGCGTGGATGCCGGTACGTGGATAGATCCAGGCATCGGAGGTATCCATCTCCAGACTTAAGTCGTCATTGGTCACCAGTCGGCCCGGATACGCGGCCCCGAGGCCGATGAGTTTCATTTCGTTCAAGGTTTCTCCTCACTTATGTCAAAGCGCCTCCGCACCGGGCGACAGTGGTGTTCACACGCCGCTGCGCACCGGTGTACGCGGTGCCTGCGCTCACAATTAAATATTCCGGTACTTCTCCTGGCGCTGCTTCCGAACCTCCTCCGGGCTCAGCTTCAGAAGGTCATTCAGGCTCTTTTCAAGCACGATGTCGAGGCTTGCATAGAGGCGCTCCGGATCGGTCTGCGCACCACCGAGCGGCTCCGGGATCAGATGATCCGCGACACCGGCCTCACGAAGATCGCGGGCGGTCAGCTTCATGACCTCGCAGGCCTCCTCGTGACGGCCTGCGTCCTTCCAGAGGATTGAGGCGAAGCCCTCCGGGCTCAGTACCGAGTACACGGCGTTTTCGAGCATGAGGATCTGGTTGGCAACGGAAATCGCAAGCGCTCCGCCGGAGTTGCCCTCACCGGTAACGACCGCGATAACCGGCACATGCAGGCTGCTCATCGCCGCGAGATTTCGTGCGATGGCCTCACCCTGTCCGTGCTCCTCTGCCTCCATACCAGGATAGGCACCCGGCGTATCGACGAAGGTGATGATCGGGCGTCCGAACTTCTCGGCCTGCTCCATGAGGCGAAGTGCCTTACGATAGCCCTCCGGACGCGGCATGCCGAAATTGTAACGGATATTCTCTTCCATCGTGCGGCCCTTGCGATGCCCGAGAACGGTCACCGGCATACCCTTGTAGCGGGCGATGCCACCATAGATGGACGCATCCTCATCATAGAGATGATCCCCCTTCTGCTCGAAGAAGTCGGTGAAGAGATGCTCGATGAAATCGTCGATGTGCGGACGCTTCGGATGACGGGCCAGATAGACACGATCCGCCGCCGAGAGATCCGCACACTGGGCGAGCAGCTGTGTACGCTCCTGGTCCAGACGGCGGATTTCCTCCGCATTGGCCTCCATCTCTTCTTTCGTCAGTGAAAGCGTATGGATTCTCTGTTCGAGTGCTTCGGCCTGTTCGATGATGTCTTTAATCATGCATTTACCTCCCTGGTGGTGACCGCTCCAGGCTGCATGCCGGAATCGACATGCAGCTTCAGGATGTCGGTCAGTACATCGCGCATCTCACTGCGCTTCACGATGCGGTCCACGAAGCCGTGGTTCTCGAGATACTCGGCGCGCTGGAAGCCCTTCGGGAGCTTACGGTTGATGGTCTGCTCGATGACACGTGGTCCGGCGAAGCCGATCAGTGCGCCCGGCTCTGCGAGGGTGATGTCCCCGAGGGTCGCGAAGCTCGCGGTGACGCCGCCTGTGGTCGGGTGGGTCAGGAAGCTGATGTAGAGACCGCCGTGCTCGCTGAAGGTCTCGATGGCTGCGCTGGTCTTCGCCATCTGCATGAGGCTGTAGATGCCCTCCTGCATACGGGCGCCGCCGCTTGCGCTGAAGATGAGGAGTGGCAGATGATGTGCGTCGGCATACTCGACCGCACGGGTCACCTTCTCGCCGACCGCACGGGACATGGAGCCCATGAAGAAGCGGCTGTCGAGGACGACCGTCACGAGGCGGATGCCCTCGATGGTGCCGACCGCGGAGATGACGGACTCGGAAAGGCCGGTCTTCTCCTCCTGCTTCTCGATCTTCTCCTTATAGCCTGGGAAGCCCAGCGGATCCTCGGCCGCGATATCTCGATCCAGCTCCTTGAAGCTGCCTGGATCGAGGATCAGCTTGAGACGATAGTAGCCGCCGAGCGGTGCATACTTTCCGCAGGTCGGACAGATGAAGCAGTTCTCCTCCCATCTACGACGGAGTGCACGACGTCCGCAGCTCCGGCAGGTGATGAAGCTCGACGGGATCATCACCGCCGGAAGACTCCGACCGCTGCTCTTCTCTCCCTCTGCCTTCGTATCCGCCTTCGCCTCTGCCTTTTCTGCCTTCTCAGCACCCGCGCTCTTTCCGGCAAGCGGCCAGGTAAAGTGAACACCGACGTGTCCGATCATATCCTCCCGGGCCTTCTTCTCGAACGCACGGTTCTTATACAGCTCATAAACCTTCTTGATAGGCGACTTCATGGCCCACCTCCTATATAAACCTTCTCTTTAGAACAGCCCGATTTTCTGATGAAAACCGAGCTGAACGCTTACATATACTCTGTTTTAGTTCTGGCAGTAATCAACGAGATCCTGTACGGTCGCCATCTTGCCGATCTCGCCATCCGGGATGGTCTTACCAAGTGCATCCTCGAGGGCCATGTGCAGCTCTACGAGCGAGAGGGAATCCACCTCGAGGTCCTCCTGGAAGCGTGCCTCCGGGGTAACCTTCTCCTCATCACATGCGAGTGTATCTACGATAATGTCCTTAACCTGCTCGAAATCCATTTTGTTCTCCTTTTGCCGTAGCCCGGCGATTCATCTTATGTTTGTGTTCTGTTTACGAGTATTTATAGTTAAACATTTTTTATTAAAATATTTTAACTTTCCTCGCGATGGTGCATAGAATACGTGAAATAGCATAGGAAGTCAATGGAAGAAATTCAGAAGTGGAAATAGTATTGAAAACTATGACAAACGGAGAGGAATGGAAAAGACGCATTTCCGTCCTTTTCATCCTCTCCGTTCTTTAAAAAATTTGAACTATGTATATTTTTTTAAATAATCGATGAACCATGTTTCGTATCTGGAGTCAAAGGGGTCTGACCCCCATAGGGCAGAATTCAGGTTCTCTCCGTAAGCAAATGGGGGTCAGACCCCATGCTTCTCACCACTTCATCGAAGCCGGTGAACACAGCTTCTTACCTGTTTTCAGGCGATCACCTCGACCTGGCTGCCGCCGGCGCGGTCCTTCGTGACGACGAGCTGCTTATCGATCTGCTGCTTCAGCTCTCCGACATGGGAGATGATCCCGACGAGGCGATGCCCCTCGGTGAGCTCCGCGAGTGCCTGGATCGCCGCATGCAGCGAATCCTCGTCGAGGGAGCCGAAGCCCTCATCGACGAACATGGTGTCGAGACGGATGCCGCCGACGCTCGAGCTGATCTCGTCGCTGAGTCCGAGGGCGAGGCTGAGGGAGGCCTTGAAGGACTCTCCACCCGACAGCGTCTTCACCGAACGCAGTGTTCCGTTATAGTGGTCGAGCACGTCCAGCTCGAGGCCCGATTGCGATTTGATATTGTCGGCACTCTTCCGACGCACGAGCTCATACTGCGCATCGCTCATGATCATGAGGCGCGTGTTCGCCCGCCGAAGGATGCGGTCGAAGTACGTCGTCTGGATGTAGGTCTCGAGCGTCATCTTCTCGCTGCCGGCTACCGTGCCGTTTGCGGTGTTCGAGAGCTCGCTCATCCAGGCATAGTGCCGCTCCTTCTCGCTGAGCTCTGCTGCGCCCTCCTTGATTCGTGTAAGCTGCGCCTTATTCGTCTCTATACGGGCAATGACACCATCGGCCTCCGCCCGCCGCTGCTGTCGGAGACCGCTGAGGCGTGTCTGCTCCGCCCGCTCCGTCCCGGCATCATACTGCGCACCTTCCGCCATCTTCACCTGCTCCGAAAGCTGCTGCAGCGAACCGCGCAGCTCCGCGAGTGTCTTCTCTTCGGCACGAAGCGCCTGCTCTGCCTGTGCGAGTGCCGCGTCGGCCTGGGTCCTAAGACCATCGAGGCGACTGATTTCTGCCCGGGCTTCGCGTTCCGTCGGGAACGGAAGCTTCGCCTGCTGCTTTTCGATTTCATCATGGGTGGCCTTCTGTGCCGTCTGCAGCTCGATCTGCTTCGCCTCCGCCTGTCGGATTTCTCCGCTCAGTGCTTCGAGCTTCCGCTCTGCCTCCGGGATCTGCTGTTCAAGGCCAGTTTTTCGCTTGGACCGAAGCGTCAGTTCCTGCACGGCAGCCTCAAGCGTGCCTGCTGCTGTCTGCGTGTCGGCACACGCCGCCTGCACACGCTGGTAACCCTCGTTCAGTACCGCGGCGGTCACCACCACGGTTCCGGTCGGTGCCTGTGCGTCGCTGTGCTCCGATGGCCTACGTACCGCGTCCTCGTGCTTCGTTTCTGTCGTGCCCTCGCAGGTTGCGGCTGCCTCCGGTGCATCCGGGGTCTGCATCTTCACATCACCGAGGAGCATCGCACACTGCTGCAGCACATGCTGTGCCGAGGCCTCGTAGTCACCCTTCAGTCCATTGGCAGTCCGGCTCTTTTCATCCATCGCCCGGTGAAGCTGCTCCGACAGCTGCTGTGCCTTCTGCACATCGGCTTCTGTCGGTGCCGTCTCGGAAAGGGTCGCGAGATGACTCTCTTCGGTGATGACATGCCCGCAGACCGGGCAGGTATCCCCTGACTTCAGATCGCGTGCGAGGATACCCGCCTGCTCACAGAGAAACGCCCGGTTTCGCTCCTTATAGGAAGCATCTGCTTCTTCGAAGCGGGTCATCGCCGTCTTCAGGGCCTCCTGTGCCGTCTTCAGCGCACGATGCTTTCGGCGGAGCGCCTCATAGTTCGCCTGCAGGGAACGGAGTTCACTCTGCTTCCGTGCATTGGCCTCCTGCGCCGCCTGCTTCGTCGCAAGCTCCGCCTCCACACTACCGAGGGTCTGCAGCTCCCGCTTCGCTGCTTCGAGCTGCTGCTGTCCCTTCGTCTGCTTCGCTGTCCGCTTCGCCTGTTCGGAAATCAGCTTGTCGAGCGCCTTCTCCCGCGCCGTCTGTGCCTGCAGAAGCGTACTGAGCTCCGCGTACTGCGGCAGCATCTCTGTGAGCACGGTGATCCGGCGCTCCAGTTCTTTTCGTTCCGGCTCCCGCGCCTGCTCCGCTTCATAGCGCTTCTGCAGCACGTCGAGCTTCGGCTCCGCCTCCTCGAGCTGCGCCTTCGTACGGTCGAGATCCGACTGCAGCTTCTGATACGCTCCGAGCGCCGTCAGGTGGCCGCTGATCTTTTCGAGCGCCGCGCTCGCCTCGTTGATTTCCGTTTCGAGCTGTCCGCGTCGCATCTCGTTGTCCGCGATGATCCTCTCGAGCAGTGTCAGCACGTCCGCCGTCAGCATCGCCCCTTTATGCGCGTGCTCCAGTTCGACAGAGAGCGGGCTCAGCGGATCCGCCGTCGTGGACTGCACATAGTGCTCGATGGCCTTCCGCGCATCCTCCTTTTCGACGAAGAGCCGCTTCGCATCGCTCAGGATCTGCATCTGCAGTGCCTTATAGTGCTCGGTCTCGAAGAGCTTTCGGAAGATTTCCTGGCGCTCCTTCGTGTCCGCGAGCAGCAGCTTCAGGAAGTCGCCCTGCGCGATCATCGCGATCTGCGAGAACTGCTGGTGGTTGACGCCGAGTATCTCCAGGATCTTCCGGTCGACCTCCCGCGGCTTCGTGAGCACCTCGCCGTCCGGCAGCGTGAGCTCTGCGTCCGCCTTCTGGATCGTCGTGCCACCGCCACGCTTCGCCGGGCGCTCGTACTCCGGATTTCGCTTCACGGTATAGTCCTGCCCACGGTAACGGAAGCACATCTCGACCTCCGTCGGGGTCTCCGGCTCCGCATACTTCGAGCGCAGCATCCCGGCGGTCCGGTTCTCACCCGAGGCCTCGCCGAACAGAGCGAAGGTGATCGCGTCGAAGATCGTGGTCTTGCCGGCACCGGTGTCGCCCGTGATGAGATAGAGCCCGCGTTCGCCGAGCTTCTCCATATCAATTTCTGTCACACCCTTATAGGGTCCGAAAGCGGATAGCTTTAATTTCAGTGGTCGCATTCTATGCCTCCCAGATTTTCTCCATCTGCGCCTGTACGTAACGTGCCTGCTCCTCGGTCATCTCCTTATGGTTCTGCTTCTCGAAGAGCTCTGAAAACAGGTCGAGCGGTGACTTCTCCTCGAGCTGTTCGAGTTCCAGACGCTCACTGCCCTGCCCACGCGTCCGCGCGTTGTCGTAGTCAAGCTTCATCAGGTTCGGGTAGATCACCTGCAGGTGCCGCGCCGCGTCCGGGATCTCGATCTCGTCGGTGAGCGTCGCGTGGATGTAATCGTCCGTCGCCGTGCCCTCGTAGTTCGCGCGCAGCGTAAGCTCCTCATAACTGCCACGGATCTCCCGCATGTCATGAAGTGGCCGGAGTTCCCGTGTGCTGATGCAGACGTCCACCACGCCGTCTGCTTTCTTCTCCCCGATCTCGACGACCGTCACGGACTTGTGATGGCGAGCCTCCGAAAAGCTGTATTTCAGCGGGGTGCCGGCGTAGCGGATGATCGGGCCGACGGTCGTGTTTTCCACCGTCGATGCGGGGCTTTCTGAACGGTCTGTTGAGGATGTTGCCGGGGTCGCATCCTGATCGGAAGCATCCTCCTCGGGTGCCGGCTGGAACCGGACCTGCTGCGGTCCGTGCAGGTGCCCGAGCGCCACGTAATCAAACGGTGCAAACACCGATGCGTCGACGTTATCGCTGCCGCCGACGGAGATGTCCTCTGAGTCGGAGCGGCTCGCACCGGTCACGAATTGATGCGTCACGAGGAGGTTCCGGTGCGTCGGATCGATGTCCATGTGCGCGATCGCGACCCGCATGGCATCCGTGTAGCTCTCGATGGTCTCCTCCGGGTAGAAGCGACGGACATTGGCCGGCTTCAGGAACGGCAGGAGATAGACATCGACCGGTGGACAGGTGGATGCAGCTGCGGAGGTCGACGCTGATTCTACGGAGTGGGTACCGGCGTTCAGGTCGACAGCATTGGCGGCGGAGAGCGTGACGGACGCGGCTCTGTCCGGGCAGGTGATGCGCTTCACGTGGCCGTCGTACACCGGTGAGAGGTAGATGCCGGAGCGGTCCATGAGACGGTTTCCGAAGGCGATGCGCTCCGGCGAGTCGTGGTTGCCCGCGATGATGAACACGCGCAGCCTAAGCGCGGCGAGCTGGGTGAGGAACTCGTCGAAGAGCTCGACCGCCTCCGCGCTCGGAATCGCCTTATCGTAGATATCGCCGGCGAGGATGACGCCACCGTCCGGCCGCTCCTCGCGCAGGATCGTGAGAATCTGTTTCAGAATGTAACGCTGATCCTCCAGCATCGGAAATGCATTGACGCGCTTCCCGATATGAAGATCCGCGAGATGGATGAATTTCATGGTAAATCCTTTCGAACACTATCCTATTTCAGCCACACCGACATTAAGCTGGTAAGCTTTCACACGTATTTTATTATAAATGATTTTTCTTATATCAAGGAATGATTTTCCACTTTAACAATTCAGGGATATTGTGCCCTTATTTTTCAATAACATTCATTTTCAGAACAGAATCGCCTGCATTTTATATTTTCCGCCCACTCATTTCATTAAAATAAAAATATTTAATATTGATTATAAGCTATACTATGAGTATATATCTGTCATTACCGCTGAAGAAAGGAGGCGCTTTATGAAGAACCTGAAGAAGCTGACGATTCTGCATTCGAACGATATGCATGGTGATTTCCTCGAGGAGGAGATCGACGAGAAGCTGGTGGGTGGTGTGTCACTACTCTCCGGCTATGTCAACAAGGTCCGCCGGGAGGAGCGGAATGTGATCTATGCCGTCGCGGGCGATATGTTCCGTGGCAGTGTCATCGATTCGGAGTATAAGGGCACCTCCACGATCGGCATCATGAACCTGGTCGGACCAGATGTCGCAACCATCGGAAACCATGAGGTCGACTACGGTCTCGCGCATCTCCTTTTCCTCGAAAAGTGCGCCGACTTCCCGATCATCAACGCAAATCTCCACATCAAGTCGAACGGTCGCCGCATGTTCCGGCCATACTGGATCGCGAAGCTCGACGGCATGAAGATTCTTTTCATCGGTATCATCACCGAGGAGGTCCTCGCTGCCACGAAGAGTGACGAGCTGATCGGCTCCTTCGTCGATATCGCGGAAGCCGCGCATGAGGTCGGCAACATCTGTAACGCGTACAATGCCATCGATATCGACTTCACCGTGCTCCTCACGCATATCGGCTTCGAGGAGGATAAGAAGCTCGCCGAGATGCTCGACCCGGACTGGGGCGTGGACATCATCATCGGCGGCCACAGCCATACACTTCCGGAGGCGCCGGCGAAGGTCAATGACATCTACGTCGTACAGGCCGGTACGGGCACGAATCAGATCGGCCGCTTCGACATCATGGTGGATACCGACCGGAACGCCATCGACAGCTTCACCTGGCAGATCATCCCGATCGACGACAGCCACTGCCCGCGTGACCGTGAGGTGGAGAACTTTATCCGACACTACCGGGATGTCACCTCTCAGAAGTACGATCGCATCGTCACCCGTTTCGCACATGAGCTGACACATCCGAAACGCAATCAGGAAACCTCGCTCGGTAACCTCATCGCGGATATCCTGCGCGACAGCTTCGCGATCGACCTCATGCTGATGGGCTCCGGTGCGATCCGAAGCGAGGTCCTCGGTCCGGTGGTGCACTACGGCGACCTCGTCGAGTGTCTGCCGTATGACGACGCAGTCTTCATGCTGAAGGTCACCGGCACGCAGCTCGAGCGCATGATCCGGCATATCCTCCGGGAGGATGCCTTCGTCGGCGAGCACACGGAGTTCTACCAGTTCTCGCATGGCATGCACATCGTCTGGTCCCGCAGCGCCCAGGCCTTCCGTGAGCTGACGCTCGACGGTGAGCCGCTGCACGCCGACCGCCTCTACACCGTCGCGATGCAGAAGTACCACTACACGAACCTGAAGCCGTTTCTCGACATCACCCTCGAGGAGGCAGAGGAAAACGGCAAGACCAGTGTACTCTCCACCTCGGCCCGCGATGTCGTCGAGGAGTACATCACCGTGAACCAGCACCTCGCACGCGAAGTGGAGGGACGTCTCGTCGTGGAGGCGTGATGCTCGCATCCCGCTGCCGCCCCTCCGGCCTTAACAGTAACAGCCGGTGAGCGGATTTTCTGCTCACCGGCTGATTTTTAATGGAGCCTTTAGTGGACATCTCTTGCTTGACTGCCCACCTCAGTATACATCCTATCTATTCATATCTCGTTCCCACTCCATGCTTCTGATATTTAGCATTACCGGTGCTGACATATGACCGATTTTCTCTTAGAACGGGAGCTGGATCTTCGGAAGTGAGCCGAGGAGGCTCTTGAAGGTCTCGACATAGCCCTTCAGTTCGCTGACGACATCGAAGAAATCGTCGATCTGACCGCTGTAGGCCTGGTAGGTGCGCTGAAGCTTACCGACCATATCGTCGATCTTTTCCATGGTTTCAAAGGCATCCTGCAGCTGCGTTTCGTAGGTCTGGAAGGTGCGGTAGATGTAGATGCCGAAACCGAAGAAGGTGATGAGCATGATCAGCACCAGTACGAGCACTGTAATCATGATGTAGCGGTTCCGCCGGATTTCGATCATCAGCTCTGCATTGGTCGGTCCCTCATAGCCGGCACCCGGCATGAAGCTGTCGCTGTTGCGGCGGGACTTCGCCTGCTTCGCGGCGGCTTCCTCTGCTGCGAGTCCACCGGTGTAGCTCGATGCATCTTCCTTTTTCACCGCCTGCAGCGGTACACCCATCCGCTCCGGATCGGCCGGACGGTTTTGGATGGCACGACGCGGTGGCTGGTTATGGGTCAGCAGCTCATTCGGATCAGCCGGGCGGCGCAAGCGCTCTGTTCTCGGCACGCCATTCACATCGTTTCGCGGTGCCCGCTTCTGTGTTCCCGCAGACGCGGTACTGGCACCTGTCGTCGTATTCTTCAGCTCATCTGCCATCGCGGTTTCCCCCTCTTTATCGTCTGCAATAAGAATCAAACCTCATCATGATAAAGCCATTTTCTTCATGATAAGGACGTTCCTTTCAATCCGGTTTGAAATTTCATTTGAAGTAGTACAGATATATTTATTATACCACAGCGCCGCTTGCTTACCATCGGTCCATCAGAGGAAATTAATCGCCGAAGGTCAGCCGCATCTGGTGCCACTCGACGTTTCCATGTGTAGAGTCGCTGATGCCCTCATCCACGAAGTCGAAGCACGCGTAGTAGTGCACCAGGCGGTCCTTACAGGTCAGGACAAGGCCCTTTCGCCCCTGCTGTCGGGCGTCCTCGATGGCGCGGCGGAGCAGTCGTCCGGCGTAACCCCGATTCCGGTACGCCGGCAGAGTATTTACGCCGAAAATCATCTGCCATGCACCATGTTCGTCGTGCATCTCCGCACGCTCATACATCTCATCCGTGAGATCTGCTTCATCCGTCACGAAACCATCCACGAAGGAAATCAGCTGATCCCCCTCGTACAGCAGCCAGAAATGATCACCATAATACTGGATGCGCCCTTCAAACTCCTCCCGCGTCGCGGCCTCCGTTGCCGGGAAGCACGCAGCTTCCACTGCGGTGATCGCATTGATATCCACTATACGCGCATGTCGGATGTTAAACTCTTCACTCATTTTTTCCACACTCCAGGTTTGTTGAGCTTATACTATCTTCACTGTACAGTAGCCAGTCGATGGCGCGTTCGAACCAGTCGGCGATGTGGAGATCGATCTCGCGATGCTTCGTCGGTTCGACGACCTCCTCGGTCGAGAGACTGAGGCCATGCACACCCTTCGGATAGAGGTGGTACTCCACCGGGATGCCGTGCTCGACGAGTGCGTTCACGAGGAGCAGCGAGTTCTGTACCGGCACGGAATCGTCCTCGACGGTCTGCCATACGAAGGTCCGCGGAGTCGATGCGTGCACCCACTGAGCGGATCAGCGAATTTCTCAGCATTGGCCCCGGAAGAGCCATGGGCACGCGCTGCGGTGAGGGCATCTGAAAAACCACCCTGGATGGCCTGCGCCTGCGCGGCGACGTTCAGCGGGAGCCGACCGGCGGAAAGCGTAGCCTCCTGGGCTTCCTCGTAGATCAGTTTTGCATCGTATATACCTGTGTAAATCATACTTGCCTCCATCTATCGAAAAAATCACGGGGCCTCGACGTTTCGAGCATCCCCGTGATATGGTCGTTCAATGCAGTCGCCCGGCAGTGCGTGTCGTACTCAGTCCTTCACGAAATCCTCGCGGTATGGTGTGAAGATGTCGATGAGCTGTCCGGCTTCGAGGCAGACACAGCCGTGCTCGACACCGTCGGTCTTCAGAAGGGTATCGCCCTCGGTGACGATGTGTTTCTCCCCGTCGATCGTGAACTCGAACTTACCGGACTTGATATAGGTGATCTGGGTGTGCGGGTGATGATGGAGCTTGCCGATGGCACCCTCATCGAAGGTATTCTCGACGACCATCACGTCATCGGAGTACGCAAGGACACGCTTCGTGACGCCCTCCCCACCGGACTCTGTGACGATATCCTTATAAAATACCCAACGTTCATTCTTGTGCTCATGATGTAACATCTGTGGTTCTCCCTTTTCTGTGTCGCGGTCGCAGACGACCGCCTGTGATGCCTCTATTTTAGCGCCAGGTGAACTGCTTTACAAGATACATCAGCCGGTGAGCAGAAAATCCGCTCACCGGCTGATGTATTTTTTCCGTCACATCCGGCCCAGCCGGTACTTGAAGTCCCGGTAGCCGAAGTGGACGATCTCCTCGGTGCGGCCCGAACGGATCGGATGAATCCACGATGATAAGATCATACTCGGCCTCGCACTGACGAATGAACTTGAGTGCGTTCTCATAGTAGATGTGCACGCGACGATCGTCCATACGACAGGCATTGCCCGGAAGATACGCACGGCAGGCCTCGATGACCTGCGGGTCCATCTCGACGAGGTCGATGCACTCGACGCGGTCATAGCGGGTGAGCTCCCGCACGACGCCGCCGTCACCGGCACCGATGACGAGGATGTCCTTCGCGTTCCGGTGGACGGCCATCGGTACATGGGTGATCATCTCATCGTAGATGAACTCGTCACGCTCGGTCAGCATGACGTTGCCGTCGAGGGTCAGCACACGGCCGAACTCCGGTGTTTCGAAGATGTCGATGCGCTGGTAGTCGCTCTGCTTCGAGTAGAGCTGACGGTTCACACGGATGCTGTGCTTCACATCCGGTGTATGAAACTCTGAAAACCACATTTCCATTTGTCTTTCCTCCTTCCGACGATGTTTACTCGGCGATGACGTTCAGGTGCAGAATCTCCGCATCCTCCGGTCCCGTCATGCTGCAGCCCTTCGCCTTCGCGTACTCGATATAATCGAGGATCTCCGCGGTGATCCGCTCGCCTGGTGCCAGAATCGGAATGCCTGGCGGGTAACACATGACGAACTCACTGCAGACCTTGCCTACGGTTTCACGCAGCGGCAGGCTCTTCTTCGGTGCGTAGAACGCCTCCTGCGGACTCGCAGCCACCTCCGGGTCGATGTACTCCTGGCTGAGCAGGCCCTCGCCGTTCGTATGGTAGCGTCGCTTGATTTCGGACAGCGCGCTCACGAGACGCTCGATCTCCTGGATGCGATCGCCGATGGAGAGGTAGGCGAGGATGTTGCCGATGTCGCCGAACTCGATCTGAATATCGTATTCATCCCGCAGGATGTCATAGACCTCGATGCCCGCGAGTCCGATGTCCAGCGTATGAACACTAAGCTTCGTGGTATCGAAATCGAAGATGGAATCTCCGTTGCATAGCTCCTTGCCGAAGGCATAGTAGCCGCCGACGGCATTGATCTCCTCACGGGCGTACTCGGCCATATCCGCCACCTGATGGAAGACCTGCCGGCCGCGCAGGGCGAGGTTCCGGCGGGAGATGTCGAGGCTCGACATGAGGAGATAGCTGCCCGAGGTCGTCTGGGTGAGGTTGATGATCTGACGCACGTAGCCTTCATTGACGTTCGGTCCCGTCAGTAGGAGACTCGACTGGGTGAGGCTGCCGCCGCTCTTATGCATTGCTTCTCGTTCGAATTCTGTTTCGCAGGCAACTCGAGTGCGCAGCTAAGCATGCATGCTCACAGTACACTCATCATCCGATGCCGCAAAACAGAAATAAAAAAGGCAAGTCTGCATATACGCAAACTTGCCTGAAATCAGCTTATGTAGGGACAGGAAACGCCCTCCTCGGAGTCCGAAACCGGGTGTTCATCTGTCGTTTCAAAAAACTGAGCGTGTCGAGAGTCTATATAGCAATCTTACTTTTACTACTCTTTATTGACCAATTCACAAGTCTGCGCGTTTAACGTGCAATTTCATGGTTGTAAAGGAACCAACTTATAAAATCTGAGCTTCTAACTCAATCAATAAGGTAACCGAAGTTACCGATCGGCAGTGGACCCGGCTGTCCGTATGGCCTTAGCCCCAGTGGAGCGGTCCGTAGGTAAATTGCTTTGAAAAACTCTTACAAACACGATTCGTCTTTCAAATCGAGTTGATTATAAACAGAATAAAATTTACTGTCAATTATTTTTATGTGTTATTCTATCCCTGTAACATTTCAAGTATGAGGAACCGATTATGAATCAGTATGTAGATCAGAGCATCGCGCTCTGGGTCATCTTTATGAGCGTCATCGCCTTTCTGCTGTATGGGCTCGACAAGTATAGGGCGATCCACCATCGGTGGCGGATTCCGGAGCAGACGCTGATTCTGGCGGCGCTCGTCGGTGGCGCACCGGGTGCCCTGCTCGGCATGCGGATGTTTCATCATAAAACGCGGAAGTGGAAGTTCCGTATCCTGGTGCCGCTCGACACGATCGCGTGGATGGCGCTGCTCGGCTATCGCTTCGTTATAGTGTAGCGCTGTGGATGCGAGAACCAGATGGAATGACATATGAAGAAATTTTGTTGTACTATGTAGTAAAGTCCCGCTATGCTGGAAACATCGCGACCGTTGATCGTGCTGCTTTTTAGAATGTCCAGCGATGTGTGGACGAATCATGATATGACTGGAGAGAAAATGGAAAAGATAAAGTCAGTTGCGTTACTTGGGGCTGGTGCCGTCGGCTCCTATGTGATCTATGGATTTTCAGGCTGCCCTGATCTTCGCTTCAGCCTCGTCGCTGAGGGCGCGCGTGCGGAGCGCTTAAAGAAAGACGGCTGTCTCATCAACGGGGATGTATACCATCCGGAGGTCCTGTCGTCTGCCGAGGCACACGGAGTCGACCTGCTGATCGTCGCCCTCAAGTATGGTGCCCTGAAGGAAGCATTGCCCGAGATCCGGGCGGTCGTCGGCGAACACACGACGGTCATGAGCCTCATGAACGGGGTCGACAGTGAGGACATCATCGCCTCTGCCATCGGTGCGGAGCACATGATCTACTCGATGATCAAGGTGGCGTCCTCCCGCCAGGAGGGCCGGGGCTGCTGCTTCGACCCGGAGACGACCGTCGGGATCATCTATGGGGAGGCCAATGCTCCTTACGAGAGTGCACGGATCCGCGCGATGGAGGATGTCTTCGGAAGGTCCCGCCTGCATACGCGGCACACGGACTGCATCCGCGAGGAGATCTGGAACAAGTTCCGGCTCAATGTATGCAACAACCTGCCACAGGCCATCCTCGGCGTCGGCGTGGGCTGCTACCGGGACAGTGCGCACATGAAAGCCATCAGCGATGGACTCCGCCACGAGGTGGAACAGATCGCAGAAGCGAGGGGTGTCGACATGGAGAAGCTCGCTATGCTGGACAGCAAGGGCTGTCTGGTGTCGCCGGCCGCGCGCTACTCAACTCTGCAGGATCTCGATGCTGGACGGCATACGGAAATCGATATGTTTTCCGGGACGCTGATGCGGATGGGCGAGGAATGCGGCATCCCGACGCCGTTTAACACCTGCATTTACCACCTGATCAAGGCACGCGAGGAAAAGAACGACGGCCTCTTCGATTATGAGGGAAAGACCGATAAAAGCTGCTGGGCGAAGTAAAAAGATCCTATCACGAAACAGCCTGCCGTTAAAACGGCGGGCCGTCTTTATGTGTGCGAAGCTGTAAAGTTTTTATGCGTCGACATCATCTGACGGATAGAAGGAGGTATCATGCCTGTCGAAAACACCACAAAAGCCTGGTTTCATCTGCCTGGCCTGTTCGAATATTATGAGCTCTATGCCCGTTTTCTCCCGCTGTACCGTGCACATCGGGCGTACTTCTATGATTGGTGCGAGATCGGCTCGATCTATGGCGCACCGCGCGACGCGATCTGGAGCGGTGGACGCATCAGTGATGGCACAGCCGCCCCGGAGAATGTGCTGACACTCATGCGGGACTACGGCATCTCTGCCCGCCTTACCTTCAGTAATTCCCTGCTGCAGCCGGAGCATCTGCACGATCCGGCCTGCAATGCGCTGTGCCGTCTGTTTTCGGAAGGAGCAGCGCCGGCGAACGGCGTGATCGTGTCCTCCGATCTGCTGATCGATTATCTTCGGACGCACTATCCGAAGCTCTATCTCGTCTCCTCGACCACGAAGGTACTGACGGATTTCACAGAGCTTCGTCATGAGCTCACGCGGCCAGAATTTCGTTTCGTCGTGCCGGATTTCCGCCTGAATAAGGTATGGCCATCTCTTCGTGCACTGCCACAGGCAGCGAAGAACAAGGTCGAATTTCTCTGCAACGAGTATTGCTGGTTCGGCTGTCGGGACCGAAAGGCCTGCTATGAAGCAGTCAGCCGCATCGCCCTCGGGATACCCGGTCCGGAGCATCACTGCGCTGCCCCGCATGCAGCCGAAGGCTATCGCTTTTCGAAGGCGATGGAGAATCCAGGCTTTATCAGCCTGGACGATATCCGGAACGTCTATCTTCCGATGGGCTTCTCGCAGTTTAAGATCGAGGGGCGGGGCCTCGGCAGTGCGCTGATCCTCGAGTTCCTGCTCTACTACCTGACCCGCCCGGAATACCAGATTCACGTGCGCGAGGCACTCTACCTCGACAACATGCTGGATCTCTTCTGATCCACTGCCTGCGTGGCGCCATCCTCACCTTAAGAATTTCGTAAGGGGGTCAGACCCCATTACGAAATTCTTAAAAAATGTTGAAGCCGCCGTAAGGGGAGCTGCCCTTATAACTGCAGACATCAAAAAAGCTCCCTCGCGGGAGCTTTTTCGTTATGCGCATGATAAACATACGCTTCATGGTATCCTTATGCAAACAGTGCCGGGAACAGGAAGGCTGGAATCTGAAGCCAGATGTCCGGGAACAGAATCATAACCGCAAGTACCGCAAGGGAAGACAGGAAGTACGGTAGTGTTCCCTTGAAGGCATCCTCGATCGAGATCTTCGCGATACTCGATGCAATGAGGAGGCAGAGGCCGTACGGTGGTGTAACGAGGCCGAGGGCCAGGGTTACGATGATGATCAGTCCGAGGATGATCGGGCTGATATTGAGTGCTGCTGCGGACGGAAGGATGATCGGGCAGAACAGGATCATCGCCGGTACCGCATCCATGAAGGTTCCGATGAAGAGGAAGAACAGCACAACGACGATCAGGAATACGGTTCTTCCACCCGGGATGGAGACGAAGAAGGACTGTACGATCATGTTCAGCTGATAGTAGCTGAGGAGCTCACCTAGTGCGTTCGCGGTTGCAAGTGCAAACAGGGAAAGGGAGGACAGCTTCATGGTCTCGATCAGGATCTTCGGAAGCATGTTGAACTTCAGTGAACGGTAGAAGAACAGGCCGATCAGAAGTGCATATACGCAGCATACAGCGGATGCCTCGGTCGGCGTGAAGAAACCAGTGACGATACCACCGATCAGGATAACCGGGGAAAGCAGTGCCGGAAGAGAATCCAGTACGAGCTTCGCCACATCCTTTGCAGGAACCGGGTCCATCTTCGGGAAGTTCTTCTTCTTGGAATACGTCTTAACGACGGCCATCTGAGACAGTCCGAGGAGGATGCCAGGAAAGAGACCCGACATGAAGAGGGCACTCGTCGAGCAGTTTGCAATACCCGCGTACACAACCATGGTGATACTCGGAGGGATGATCGACCCGAGTGTAGAGGATGCTGCGGTGACACCGACAGCCGTTCCCTCATCATAACCGGTGTCGATCATGGCCGGGATCAGGATGGAACCGATACCTGCGGTATCTGCCTGTGAAGAACCGGAGATACCACCGAACACCATGGACACGAGAACGTTCGAGTATGCGAGTCCACCACGGAAACGGCCGACCAGCGCGTTACTGCAGGCAACCAGACGGTCCGTGATATCACCCTCGTTCATGAGGTTCGCTGCGAGAATAAAGAGCGGAACCGCGAGCAGGGTGAAGGAGTTCATACCATTGAACATCTTCGTGAATACAACCGTATTCGGGATCGTCGGCATCGACATGATACCGGTGAAGGAAACGACGCCCAGTGCGAAGGAAATCGGCACACCGATGGCAACAAATACGATAAATAAAATAACCAGTAGAGCGCCCATTATGCCTTACCTCCGTGAACAAGCTTCATAATCTCTTCATAGATCTGATAAACCAGATAGATGCTGGCGGTACCGCCGCAGATCGGAAGACACATCCAGGTCGGGCCTCTCTTGAAGCTCGGGATGTTCGTCCAGGTATAGTTCCAGAACTGCTTCGTGATCTGAATGCCATACACAAGCATCAGCACAGCGAAAATCAGCATGACGATGTCGATGACGATCTGAAGTACGCTCTTCGCCTTCTCATTCTTCAACTTGTCATAGAAAGAGGTGAATGCGAAGTGACGCTTGTCATCAACCATCGCAGCTCCACCCATAAATACTGCCCAGATGAACGAATACATCGATACATCCTCGGTCCATGTTGCAGCGATTCCCATAAATCTCGTCGCCATCTGGATGACGACGGTCATCAGGAAGATGAAAAGGAATACAGCTGCGACCATAACCTGTAGATTTTTCAGACCTTTAATTGCTTTTTTCATCATTTAACCCCAAGTATGTAGTGATAAAAACAGAGAAGCTGCAATCCGTTCCCTGCAGCGTCGATGATCTGCTCTTCGTTACGGTTTGCCCGCTTCTCTGTCTGAGATCTGTTTCAGTTTCTGATCTTTGTTTCGATGTCCGCTGTCAATTTCAGCTTCGATCGAAACAGATGTCCGAATGCCGGATGATTACTTGTTGGCTGGATTTGCCTTCTTTACCATCTCAAGCTCTTCTTCCATGCCGTTGTCCTTTGCGAACTTCTCCTGGATCGGCTCTGCAATCTTCTTGAATGCATCGATATCCATATCCTCAAATGCAGTAACCTCTGCGCCGTCCGCAATTACCTTCTCCTTGGAAGTCTTGAACATCGTGTAAACGGTCTCACGCTCAACCTCGGTTGCCTTCTTGCAGGCTGCGTCTACCCACTCCTTCTGCTCATCGGTCAGCTTGTTGTAGCGGTTGCCATCCATGAGGAGAAGACGGGTGGTGAAATCGTGGTGAGTCTCACAGATATAGTGGCCGTTTGGCGTCTTGTGGTGCTCCTTTAGCATGAAGGATGTGTAATCGTTCTCAGCGGAATCTACAACGCCCTGCTGTAATGCCTGGTAAAGCTCGCCCCATGCAACAGAGGTAGGAACCGCGCCACACTGCTTCCAGAACTCCTGCTGAACCTGTGAGGACTGTGTACGGATGGTCATACCCTTCAGGTCTGCCGGTGTCTTGATGGCCTTCTTACCATAGTAATCACGTACGGAAGAGGTCCAGTAGCTCATAACACGGAAGCCGTTGTTTGTCTTGTCGAGGATGGTCTGCTGCATCTTGGCACCGAAATCGCCGTCAAGTGCTGCCTCCCAGTGATCGAAGCTGTCGAAGATGTAGTACAGGGAGAAGAAATCTACCTCTGGTACACCGATGGATGTCATGAATCCCGGAGATGCAACAACGAGATCTGCTGCACCCATGGAAAGCTTCTCTACGAGCTCGTTCTCGTTCTCGCCGAGGGTTCCCTTATGAACGGTTGCGGTCGCCTTTCCACCGGAAACCTCCTCCAGTGCATCCTTGAATGCGTCCATACCGATGGAGTATGGGTTCTCCTCAGAGGTCTGGTTCGATGCGATGATCAGGTTCAGCTCAACCTGTGCCGGATCTGCGCCGCCCTTGTTGTCCTCCGCCTTTGACTCAGCTGCTGCCTGGGTTGCTGCCTGACTTGCTGCCTGAGTTGCTGCCGGTGTGCCGCTGCCTCCACATGCTGCGAGTGACATGGCCATCGCGCCTGCTACGACGAGTGATAAAATACGTTTTTTCATTATGCCTCCCTATGGTATAGAAAAAAATTCGTTTCGACGAAAGCGCACACTTTCGTCCAGTATCGTTATTATACAACTTATACAAATAATGTCAACTTATCCAGCATGCTGCCCATCACATTTTTGTGGTTATCCGGTCAACTATTTTATGTGCATTTTACAAAGCACAAAATAATATCCAAAACTCCATCTTCTGTTTTGAGCACTTTTTATATTCTCGTTTCATCGACGGCCTTAAGAATTTCGTAAGGGGGTCTGACCCCATTAAGAAATCCTTACGAAATTATGAAAGCGTCGTAAGAGGGTCTGCCCCCATAAATTCTTTTCTTTTGCGTCCGACTGATGTAATCTACAGTATATATTTTTTCGAGGGGAAGGTACTTACTATGGAGAAACAATGGTGGCACACGAAAACAGCTTATCAGATCTATCCGAAAAGCTTCTGTGATACGAACGGAGACGGCATCGGCGATCTTCCGGGCATCATCGATAAGCTCGATTATCTGAAGGATCTCGGCATCGACATCCTCTGGCTCTCACCGATCTACTGCTCTCCGCTCGCCGATCAGGGCTATGATATCTCAGATTACTACAACATTGACCCTCGCTTCGGAACGATGGAGGACATGGATCGGCTGATCGCGGAAGCGAAAAAACGCGATATGTACATCCTGATGGATCTCGTCGTCAACCACTGCTCGGATGAGCACGCGTGGTTCCGGAAAGCCTGCGAGGATCCGGAAGGTGAATACGGAAAGTACTTCTACATCGAAGACTGTCCAGATGGAAAGCGGCCGTGCAACTGGCGCTCCTACTTCGGTGGCAGTGTCTGGGAACCGCTTCCGGGGCATCCGGACAAGTGTTACCTGCACATGTTCCATAAGAAGCAGCCGGATCTCAACTGGGAAAACCCGAAGCTGCGTGAGGAAATCTATACGATGATCAACTGGTGGCTCGATAAGGGGCTCGCCGGCTTCCGCATCGATGCGATCATCAACATCAAGAAGCCGCTTCCGTGGCAGGATTATCCAGCAGACCGCGCGGATGGCCTGTGCAGTGCGGGCGAGGTGCTGAAGCACGCCGACGGCATCGGTGCCTTCCTGAGTGAGATGCGTGACCGCTGCTTCCTTCCACACGGCGCCTTTACCGTCGGTGAAGTCTTCAACGAGAAGCCGGAAGAGCTTCCGGATTTCATCGGTGACCACGGCTACTTCTCCTCGATGTTTGATTTTAACGAGACCATCTTCGGTGGCAGTGGGAACGGCTGGTACGACCAGACACCAATCACACCAAACGACTACCGAAGCTGCTGCTTCGCCAGTCAGAAGAAGGTCGGTGAGATCGGTATGCTGTCTAATATCATCGAAAATCACGATGAACCGCGCGGCGTGTCCCGCTATATCCCAGAAGGTGAATGCAGTATCCCTGCGAAGAAGCTGCTGGCCACCATGAATATCATGCTTCGTGGCCTTCCATTTATCTATCAGGGTCAGGAAATCGGTATGGAAAATGTAGAATTCCAGTCGATCCGCGAGGTAAACGATATTTCAACGCTCGATGAATACCAGGTCGCACGGAAGGCCGGACTGACACCGGACGCCGCACTGAAGGCCGTCAACCGTCTGAGCCGTGATAACGCCCGGACACCATTCCAGTGGGACGCTTCGGCCAATGCTGGATTCACGGATGGCACCCCGTGGCTGCCTGTAAACCGTAATTACACGCGAATCAACCTGGCCAGTCAGAAAAACGACCCGGATTCCGTTTACCAGTACTACCGTCGTCTGCTGGCGCTCCGGAAGGACCCTCGCTATGCCGAGACGGTCGTTTACGGTGATCTGGTTCCAGTCTTCGAGGACCAGGACCGCGTCATGGCCTACTACCGGACGAGCGCTGCGCAGACCCTGCTCGTCATCGGAAACTACAAAACCGAGCCCCAGACTCTGACCCTCTCGTCGAAGATTCGAAAGGTCGTACTGAACAACCTGCCTCAACTGAAGACCGAAGGCGATACCATCACGCTGGAAGGCTATCAGGCCGTCATCCTGGATGTTTCCTCTGATAGCTGAGCAGAAAACACATTCCATCACAAGACATTTTCCGAGGATAAAGAGAAGAGCGAAGCCAATGTTGCCGAATCCGAAACATTGGCTTCGCTTTTTTATCGAAAATATGCGTATATAAAAATAAAAGAAAATATCCGTGCCCTGCCATGGTAAACTATAGCTATAAGGTAAACTCTTTTGTGATGATCCGTGCAGATATGTAAGTATGGGACGAGATGAAGGTTCCCGTACATAACGAAAAGGAGGTACGATATGAGCGTGATTACGATGGACCGCCTTCCGAAGACACTGGGAGAATGTAAGGCGATGCCACAGGCAACACTGAAGAATCCGGAGGAAGTAGCCGCACTCACGGTCGCTGTGCTGGCCCTCTATCCTGAGAATCCGGCAGAGACCGAAAAGATGCTGGATTTTCTGCGCGGACCGCGACCATTAAATGGTATGGATAAGCAGTTTATCAAGGATCGTTTCCGCGGAAAGACCTATCTGATGCGATCCTATTTTGTCGGTTCGACACCAGAGAATAACTACACGCCGGCACTTCCGTATCGTGTTTCGGTATCGGAGAATGCAAACAGCCGGAGCGAGGATGGCTATCTTACGCTCTATGTGGCCTGCAGTGGTGCCGACAGCCCGAGACCGCTAAAACTCCGGAACAAGCCGTCGACCGGCGAGTGGTTCCTGTGGGAGCAGCAGCTGCTGACCGGCATCCGGATCCCGAAGGCGGAGGATGCGTGGGCATAAATGAGTGAGTACATCATTTGAATCAACCACTCCTGGTATCCGTCAAAGTATCATTCTGATCCTTGGGATCTTCAGGCGCAGAAAATGCAAAAGCAAACGACCATCAACCTGCTCCGATGAGGAGTAAGTTGATGGTCGCAAAAGTGCCGTAGCTTCTTCTACCCATGCAATCAATTCATTAATCCGCCATAGGCAGATTCTATCATGTGTGCTGAAACCCCTTCCAAAATCTGTTCTTTTTCATTATACTGTTCGAACCTGTCGGAAATTCCGACAGGTTAAATCTTCATCTAACTCGCCTTCTTCATAGATATTTCGTATATGTTCCACGATATTGGTTCGAGATGATTGAAACAATTCTGCCATCTGTGCCTGCAGTTCAAAAGCAATGTATTCGAAAATTTCACGAAGGTCTGTCTCGGCCTGATCTGAAATCACGATATCATAAATCATAATCTTTGCGAATATCAGCAAAAACAGATTTTGCTGATCTAGTACGACCTGCCTGCATATCCGCATATCCTTTCTCAAGTTCTGTATTCATCTGTGCTTCTGATAATGCACTAACATCTACAGGACGAGCGGATGGCATTTTCACTTCAAAAGGAAGTCCTCTTTGAAGAATAATTTGTTTGTAAAACATATTTATTGCATTGGATGCAGGAATTCCTAATGCTGCTAAGATTCCTTCTGCCTGTTCTTTTACATCAGGCTCAATGCGTGCGTATAAATTTGCTGATTTTGTTGCCATAGTAAACACTCCTTTCGAGTTTTTTCTAACTATATCATATACATTTGTACAGACAAAAGCAATGCAAAATCAATATTTGACCCGTAGTGGACAATCGCTGACCGCTATGGGAGCCAACTGTCAAAGAACTTCCTATCTTTCGGTCATTAAGCCACCTGATTTAATGACGCTTCGCCTTCACATATTCTCTATATTCATCACGAACGATTGAATATGAAATCAAATTCTCTATAAGCCCAATGACATCTGGATCATCCAGACGCCATAGCCGATCATGTACGATACTGCCGAGAAAGAATCGTTTTCCACTGATGATTCGCGGATACCGATCTTCGACAAACATCCTGAGTTCATCAATTTTACCACTGCCCTGTCTTCCGACCGCAATTTTCCCACTATGATAAAAACTCACTTTATCACCAGTGATGGCCACATTATCCTCGACAACTAACTGTAACGCATGATGTGCCTCTTTTTCATCATCATGAGCAACCACAATGCAGGTTTTTACCTTATCCGGACTCGTGCTTTTACAATATGTTGTAACGCCGATGGAGAAGAATTCTGTATTCTCATTGACCTTCACGAGAAACGATCGGTAAGGGCCAAAGACCTTACCGCCAGCTGCATTGCCATACGATAACATTCGTACGCCGTAATCTTCAATCAATTCAAACAGGCCATATTTTCCGGTCGGCATCTTGACGCGTGTATCCAGCAGACCTTCCCACAGATTAAATATCGGAACGGCGAGACTTAGTGGCGTTAATTTGCTGATACCATCCCCGTAATCATCGTCTTCTCTATCAGAAAAATCTTTCTTCAGGTAGGATTCCAGCCGGTCGAATGGGATTCGTGGTGGAAGCTCTCCGAGATCCCATTCTTCATATTGATCCGACAGCATCCCCTTATAATCCGGTAATGTCGTCAGGCTTATGTAATCATCCTTTTCCGCATCATATCTGAAGCAGTACTGATCAATTCCATTCGTAAGCATGGCATACGTAGCACCCATCAGATCACAGTATTCAAACATCTGCTCCTTCGCCTTCATGTCCAGATACACGTTGGGTGCCTTGCACTCAATCACTGCGATCGGTACCGACTGCTGATCTGCATCCAGCGCATGAATGACGATATCCGCCCTCTTTTTGCTTGTGATGCCATAGTGCGATAAGTGCTGCTCCGAAATGATTTCCTGTATCGGAACATGCAGCGTATCCGTCAAATACAGGATCACGCTCTGCCTTACCGTTTCTTCCGGCGTAATATAAATCAGTTTTTTTCGGATAGGATCCAGATAGCATTCTCTGCCATTACGCTTATATATCGGGGGTAGTTTCCCCGAAAAGGCTGCTTCCATGTCTTTTCCTCCGGAATACTCTGTTGATGTAAGGCGATACCTTGCTGCCTAACCGTGCAACAAACTGGAATTAGCTTTTACAACTGACCACTTTCGGATCATCCTTTGCTTTAAGCGCTCGTCATGAAGCAGTTTCGTGACGGTGCTGTTCAACCGGAACTCAACAGCGGCCGTATGCATGAGCTGATCATGATGGAGTTTTTCGGCACGTTTAAGCTGTCTCTACGGTGAACGAGGATGACCTTCTGTGCGATACGACTTTCATTACATCCTATGACGGAATCAAATCTCTGAATCTGATTGATTGGCTTCGATCTTGAGTTGCAAACTGGAATTTGTATGGCTCAACTCCTTATCGACCGGCCATAGCTCGTTTATAAAGTAGACCTCCTTTTATAAGTAACAACAGAAAAGCCACTGTTACTGCATATGGTTCTCTCGCAATCGCCAGATACAAAACAGTAATAATACTAAGCCCTACAGACAAAAAAGTAATCACCTTTTTTCCCTTTTCAAATTTGAAATTGACCATTAAAATATTCACAATTCCAATAATCGTTAATGCGATAAAAAGACCCCAGTATGTCATACGAATCCAAATTGCATTATCTACATACTCAATAAGACTTACTGAATAGATATATCCATCAACCGGTTTGGTATACAATGGAAGAAAAATAAGCATCAAAGAGAGCAAATCGGTAAATCCAAATAACAAGTCACATAGACCATTGAGATTTGACTTGTTTTCTTTTTCAGCAATCAAAACCAACTGATTTCCGGATAACAGCTCATCAATGGACACAGAGAAATATCTGGATATTTCCTTTAATGAATCTATGCTCGGATATCCTCTTCCGGATTCCCATTTTGAAATTGCAGTTCTTGAAACAAATAATGCCTCGGCTAGTTCTTCTTGTGTCAAACCTCGGCTCTTTCTTAATTCCTGAAGCTTTTCATGGAATTCCACCTCCTGCACCTCCTTTTTTATTTCACTTTTTTATTGTTAGCATAACTACTGCCTTATAAACAGTAAATAATCCGGCACTTAACAATACACCACCCACAATATCCGTAAACCAATGTACTCCGGAAATCAATCTGCCGATAACCATGAATGCAGAAAAAGCGATTGCTAGAATCGTTATGATTCTTTTCAATGTAGAACATGACATTCTTCGCTGGATCTGTTCAACCAAAGTCGGCATCACGCACAATACCAGTAGAGTCGTTGAAGAAGGATAAGAAGCCTCCATAATTCCATTGATTAAAATTGGTCTGTAATTGATTGGGATGATCTCAAAAATGAAGTATGCCAGTATCACTATAACATAATAAACTCCCAGGATAATGATATCGGGATCCACTTTGAAGAGACTTCTTCTCTTTATTAACTGAACCAGTCCAATACCTGCAAAAATCAGGCATACAACTAAAGGAATCAGACCCATCCAATCGGTAATCGTATAAATTGTCATATTAACATTTGTTAAACGATGAAACCAGCAATTGAATGTTGCAAATCCAATATTCGTTGCATTCTGCCCCAGTGGCTGCACGTCTACCATCTGGATCAAAGCTGTCCATATTGCAAACGCTATAATAAATATACCTCCAAAAAATAAAACTTGTTTTCCATTCTTTTTCATCATTATACGTCCTTTCTATATTGGTTTGTCTTTTCGACGGTTTCACCTTATCAAAAAGCGTAAAATGACGTAAGAATCGCTCTTTCACATGTATGACACGATTCGTATCATCCCCACAAATGCGTGATTTTCTGTATATTTTCCTGAATACCTATTCCTACAAATCCCGATTTGTCAGCCAGGTACTTTATCGTATATCAACCTCTATTCCATACCTGACAAGAAGAGACGCGAATGTTAATCCGTTAATCAGAATAATTCCGTTTTCATCGGCTTTTTCTTTGGCTTCATCGGAGAATTCGTCTGTCAAATTGATGACCATCAGAATGGCATTTTTCTCCGGGATGCGCGCCTCCATCTTCACAAGCTGATCTACACCCACGATATCGCCCGTGTCTTTACCCGTCTTCTTTTTTGCCTGAACATAAATATGCGGCATCTTCACATCGCAGATTTCATAGATGTTATACATCAGGGTGTTCCGGTTAAAGCATTCGAAGACCAGATCTACATCGCCGCCTTCCCCGTCATACCAGTTGTTGTCCGTCAGCGTGTAGCCGTTCTTTATAAACAGCTCTCCGATAATGTCTTCAAATTTATGATTATCGATCTTCTGTAGCGCAGATTTAATCTGCTCGAGATATTGATTTCTCGCTGATGAAGTCGCTCGGCTGATCATGGAAATCAGGTCTGTGCTGTCTTTTTCAAATTCGTCCGGCTGCTCTGCATGCAGACGCACGAGTTCATCTACGGATTCTTTAAAGGATTCACTCCGTACACGATTCAGTGGAGACTGGTACGCTATGAACTTGCTCTTAATATTCTGCGCATGCAGATTCTTATCATAGCTGCAGCTGAATACATCTTCGACTTCGATAATATGGCCGAAGTCCTCTGCCTCCGAAAGAACATCAAAACGGTATTTCTTTTTACATTTTGCGATGACGAAACTTCGGCATACATAATCTTCCTCCACGCTAACTTTTGGTACGATAATATAATCTCCTGGTTCGATTTCCAGCATGATGGAAAGATTGTTGTACCGGGCGCGCATCGTTTCGTCCGGGAGATCTTTTTCCCATTCAGCCTGCCAGCCTGCCTTAAACGTATCATACGAAGAATCAATGGCCATGCCATAGGTGCCCCAGCCCTGTCTCAGCAGATGCTTGCTCACCAGTTCGTTACGAATCAGCTTAAATCGATCATCGTAGTTTATTCGAAAAACGTAGTAATTACTCACTCTTCAACTCTCCTCATTTTAAAAGTACCTGCTTTACCTTATGCGGTGCCTTACTCATCCTCATCATCACAATCTTCACTAATTCTGATTGCCTCAGGGATCTCTTCACTCACCGGAATAATTTCTCTGATGATTTTGAAACACTCCGCAAATTCATCAGCCGGTACGCCAAATTCACGTACCACCTTATTTCCATCTTCGTATGTAACAATAAAATCTATAGTGCCACAGTCGCAATACATAGCTTCTTGATCGCGGCTTAATATCTCATCAACAGCCACAGCGATCTTCTCAAACGCCAAGCCCAAAGTACTGTTCGTCGTTTTATATGACCACTTCCTGTACACATTGAACGAATTGTCACTCTTCAGATAAGGCTTATATTCATACGCGATGGAATTGGCTGTTATAGTCAATTTATCGCTATAGGCATATTCCACAGGACAAAATCCAGATGTACTTTTTATGACAATTTTCTTCGTCTTCATGCCGGGTCTCCTTACATCCATTTTTCTGTTCACAAACCACCAAAATGGTCGAATTGCCGGATTGATTGCCACCATTTTTCGCTTTTCCAGAATCGTGATATCTAATCCGAGGTCACAGTTCTTCATGAATTGCAGCTCCCTTGTTTTGTTTGTACCTTCATTATACCAAGAGACATGTGTATTATTTTGCACATCTGTTTGATATTTTCCTGTCCCTGCTCAAATGCTTGATACCACCTGGAATCATTATTTATCTTCTTCCAATAATGTATCATACTTTGCAATGCTTGCATATTTTAGGATTCCACCGACAGCCGGTATACGTGGCTGCCATAATCTATGTATTTCCAATTTTATATTTTCGCCAGAAATCCCTTTAATCCAATCAAAACAGTTTCACCAAAATAACGGATCATCCTTGGGAAAGAACCAATTACCATTCCCGCAACCATTGCTTCGATAACAAGCGACCACTCTACTGGTGACATAAACAGGCAGCTCAGTCCTGCCAGGATGATAAAACCGCCTATCAGGCCAAATATAAAGTCAAATACTCCACTCGCAAAATTCATCATACAGATAAGCATGGTTAATGCAATCTGCGCCGGTAACAGTACAAGCTGTACTGCCAGATGAAATACACTTCCAATAATCTTCATTGTGATCATAGTTATCCTCTCCTTTTTTCTCCATTTCTTGCATTGAAGTCATTGATAAGTCCAGACTCATGAAATTCATGAGTCTGGATTCATGATGCTACGCCTTCATCCCAGCCCACTGTTCAAGCAGCTGAAGAATCTGTATTTCCATTTCCCTTGCCGAAGTTTTCTGTGGAAAGTACTTCTGAAGTATATTGCTGTCAAATACTACGCGATGAAGTGGATTCTTCTTCTCTTCGTCCATAATACTTTCGATCAGTTCAGCAGTGCATGTTCCTTCCTGACTAGATTTTTTAAGCCTCTGTGCCTGCGAAAGCGATGGCGTTGTTTGTGCCAGTTCCATGGCCTCAAAGAAGTCTTTCTGTTCCTCCGGCTTCATATAAGATAGTTCTACCGCAGGATTAAAGGCGATCTTCTTTTCATCTACGAGATTAAGAAGTTCCGGTATAAGGTTATTAAGCCTCACAAATCTCTGAACCGTTCTGGCACTCTCACCGGTCTGCTTTGCTAATTCTTCATCTGCACGGAACTTCGTGCCAATTTGGCACGAAGTAAGATCTATTCTTCGGCCCTGATGCTTAAGTGCTTCCATTTTCATCTTATACGCTTTCGCTCGTTCACTCGGAAGAATATGCTCTCGCTGCAGATTGGAATCCACCATAAGGATGGTTGCTGTATCATCATCCATCTCTCTGACAATTGCAGGTATTTCTTTCTTGCCAGCTAATATGGATGCGTATCTCCTTCTATGTCCTGATATCATTTCATATTCTCCGTCACCATCAGGACGGACAATAACCGGAACCAACACCCCATATTCTCGTATACTATCCGCTGTCTTTCTCATATCCTCATCATCCTGAACCTTAAACGGATGATCCTTGAATTCATGAATCTGCTTCACAGGAATATTCACTATATGTTCGCCGGTCTCTTGTCTGTTCTCCTCAGTTGTAAAAATATCTTTATATCCCTTTAAACTAATGTTAGTTCCTCTTTTCGTCATAGTTCAACACCTCCTGCGTTAAAGCCTCATACGCCTCAGCGACTTTTCCTGATGGATCATGGGCAAATATACTTTTTCCTTCTGCACTAGTCTCTGCAGCCCTTACAGATCTTGGAATTTCCGTTTCAAATACATTAATGTCATCGCGGTAAGTATCTCGAATTAATTTGCTGATATCCTTGGCATAATTCGTTCTAGCATCTACCATAGTGATTAGAATTCCTTCGATACACAGCTGGGGATTAATCTGACGCTTAACCTGGTTTATTGTCGAAAGTAATTGCTCTAACCCTTTGGCAGATAAGTAATTGGCCTGCACAGGGATCAGTGTTGCATCCGCTGCTGACAAAGAATTTACTGTAAGCATCCCTAAACTAGGCATGCAATCCAAAAGGATATAATCGTATCGTGCTCTTAACGGCTCTATAAACTGCTTAAGAATGCGCTCTCGATTCATGGTATTCACAAGCGATACCTCAAGTCCTGCAAGTGAAATATTCGAAGGAATCAAATCTACACCTTCCTGCTGATGGATCAGTACTTCATCCAATGCTACTGGATTCTCACTTATTGTTCCATTCAGAAGATCTGAGAGTGTCAGCTCCAGATCGTCGGGTCTCGGATTCCCCAGGCTGATTGTCAGTGATGCCTGGGGATCTGTATCGATAAGCAAAACCTTTTTATCATGTCTGGAAAGTCCAATTCCCAAATTCTCTACCGTTGTCGTCTTCGCTGTTCCGCCTTTCTGATTGACCACAGCAATGATTGTTGCCTGCCTATTCATACTGTCTTTGTCTCCTTTCAATGTGCCATGTCATAGTTGACCTTGGATGTGTAATAATGATCGATGGTTAATGGTGCGTTGTAGATTGTTGCGAGCAGGTACTGTTTCACGTTCCTGATATCAGTGATTTGATGCTTAAAGCAATCCAGTATGTATTCCATATGTCCTGAATCAATTTTCATAAACTGAGCCCTTACCACATCTATCGGCTTGTCATCTCCTGATATCCGGATGGTCTTTGCCGTGCTACACAAAACATCCAACATTAGATTAAAGATTTCATTTATCCGTCCTACATCACATGGATTGTTCTGGATCAGTACGTCTATACGTAGCTTCTCCCTGAGATAATCCTCATACTGTTTTCTGATTCTCATCGGATCATCCATCCTAACCACCTTTTCTCCTGGATTTGCTGATTCCGCCGATAGATTGATGGGATCAGTCTTTCTAATATCAGTATTATTAATATGAGTATAATTAGTGCATGATTTCCATGAGTCCGGACTTGTGATTTTCACTGTTGCTGATTTCATGAGCTGTCACGGAACTGCTCTCATGAGCTGTCGCTGAACTGCTCAACTTTGCGTCATGAATGTCGTATGGGTTATCG